>JBDTWP010000019.1:0-36355 GCA_040006615.1 Ferruginibacter sp. | reverse complement strand
AACGACCCGAATACCTGGATTGATGGAGTGGTACCTTTTGCAACATCCCGCGTAATTGTGCATCATAATATTACAATAACCTCTAGCACCACATGCTACTCTTTGAGAGTGGAAGCACCGGCAGGATACCTGGTTATTGCCACAGGCGTTAATTTAACAATTACTCATTAATAGAAATTTCAAACTTTCCGAAAAATTAAAATTCCAGTTGAACAATTGAATGAACTGCTACCGAAGGCACCGTAAGATAAGTCTTCCCGTTTTTCAGGCTGTATTTTAAAACCTTTCCCCCTGGTTGCAGAATAACTTTTTTGACAGGTTTTGGGGTACTCAATTCCAGGCCAAGCGCCCCTGTTGCCGGTATATGGTCATATTCATAAACCTTTTGGTTGAAATGATTTCCTGAAACATTAATAAGATGAACATACCAGTTTCCCCCTTTCCGGCTCACGGTGGTGTGTACATAGTCGGAACCGGTTACTCTGACAATGGGGTTAGGTAATAGTTTATTAATTACCTCGTTCATTATTTTTAAATAACCTCTTGCCTGGTAGGTATAATATGCATTAGCAATATCCAGGTAAAACCCGGCGATTTTACCTTTACCATAAGAAGCCAAGGTTGCAACCGGGTATCCTGTGGGAAAGCGGAAATCATCCACATCATACAGTTCTCCAACGATTTGGGTGCCCTTGCCTGGTTTTACATACTGAACCACTGATCTTACTGCCGACAACTGGTTATTCATACCCATATTACAAACCCTGGATACCGGGGTGTCTTCGAAACTAACGCCCAGCATTGGTTCAAATTCTTTTACCGAACCTGCCCCGATAACCAATAAGTTGCCACCATTTTGCACATATTCCAATGCCTGTTTTTTCAAATTGCTGTCCAGGCCTGTCCATTCTGGAATGATGATCACCGGGTATTGCTCTATCTTCTTTTTAAGCTGGTGATCCATTAGTATTTCCACGCTGTTTTGTCCGTCGAGCAGCATGGATAGGTTGCCTTCCACATTTTTCACATTCCATCCATAAACCTGGTCGGTTTGTTTTCTTTTACTGTAGGTAGAATACCAAAGCCCGATTTGGGGGATGGTTTCGGCACCTTTGCAAAATTGCTGGCGGGCACGACAAAAATTGCCTAGCTCTCCCATTAAATTGAAATACCATGGTTTGATTGAGCCATCGCCATTCTGTGTGAAGTATGCCTGGAATCCGCCTCCCATTGCCATTACTTCAGCAGCCTCCTGTTCTAATTGTATAATTGATTTAGGCCCTTCAAAGCCGCCGGCTGTGCCAAAATCCAGGGTAAATCCCCACGACATCAGGTCCCAAGGTTTCCCCTGCAGCGCCATACAGCGGGCCTGGAAACCCGCATTGTACACACAGTTTTGCCCGGCAACATCACCCGAAAGATAGTCCACATTCACATCAACAGGTTCTGGCATCATGGATGAAAATGACCAGTTGCTGGTAATCTGGAAATCAGGGTTATAAGCATGAATGGCATCGACGTATTTGTTGAGGTACCTGCGGAATATGCTGCGGTTGAATTCAATAAACTCCTTGTAGTTCGGATCAGCAGCCGATTTGGGAATATTACTGATCCCGGTTTCCTTTTTAAATAATTCCAGCAAACCGGGCGAATAATCAGGCTGGGTTGCCCAGCATTCCCCATCTACCCATGCACCATTTACACCATAGTCAGAAATTTCCTTGAATTGTGGAATCAGTAACTTTTCTGAATATTCACCCAGGTAGGAAACCTTTTCCTTATCAGGCGTCCCATCGGGCATTATTAGAGCCCATTCAGGATGATCAGTTGCTGCTTTTTTATCCATAATACCGGAATAATGTACATACAATGCCACATGATGCCTGGCAGTAACTTGCCGCCATATCTTCAAAATATCTTTGGTATATCCGCCTGCCTGGTTCCCCACTTTTGTAGGATAACTCGTATACCCGGGATGACCTTTACAATCAACCTGTACAAAGTCTGGCTTCACAATCCTGAGAAATGAATCGATCATTTCAGCGGTAAATGTCTTTCCGATTTCCTTATTGTTTTCGGTAGCATGAAAATCAAAATGGATTCCAAAAAAACTGTCTGCCCGTTTTAAGATCTGGGCATTCAATACAGTACAAAGACAAGCCATTGAAGTAAATAGAAATATTTTTTTCATTAGTTAACTGATTGATTTGTTTTTTACTTTACTTGTATATAACTCACTTCGATTCATTCTTAAATAATAATTCAGTAACCTGTTTTCCTGGAATGTTTTTTTATGACGAAAGTATTACTTTACCGGAACTATTTCCAATTTTCATACCCTGGTAATTTAACCCTGCAGGAAATATAATTGTAAAATTAAGATTCCCCGATATCGAAGTCAGGACAAGTATAACATAAGCAATTCATTCTCTTTTTCCCCGGGTCTTATTGATCTTAACCTTTTTATTATCAGAATGACGACAATCAATGCCAAACCCCAGAGGGGCGACATTAATATAGAAAGTAATCAATTAAAATGAATGCCAAACGCCAGAGGGGTGATATTAGGAACACATATTTCTTTATTATGGATCTTTCTAATGAAACACCAAATGGATATTATACTAATGATACCTTTCCCACAAGAGCCTGGATATTTTTCTTGTAAGTTGCCATGCTTCATTATTTTCATTCCAGCGCTGGTCTTTATTGTTATTGGTGCATATACAAAAAATATAAGCGCCGTGATTGCCATTTACGAACAACACTTCACTTCTGCTGGCATCAACTGCACCACTCTTGCTGGCCACGAATACATCAGCCGGAATTTGTGAAATGGCTACTTCATCCCAATAATTTCTTCCCAACAAACGCAATATCGCAGCGCTTGCATGTTTGTTGATTACTTCTCCCTTTACAATTTTTTCCATTAATGTTGCCATTTCGTAGGGTGATGTCTGGCCCCATCCGAATTGATTCCTGTTGGCTTCCCTGCCAGGTGTCCTGCTATTTACCCTTGTTAGTTTCAATCCAAGGCTATCCATTAGTTCATTGATCCGTAATCCGCCTCCGGCAAGGCTCTGAAGCCAGAGGCTTGCCGTGTTATCACTCATGGTCAGCATGAGCATCATCACTTTGCTCATTTCAATTTTCTCATTATTCTTAAATGATCCGAGGATATCCACGCCTTCATAAAGCAACGAATCTTTGTAAATTAATTCCTGGTGATATTGCAAAAGGCCCTTGTCAATTTTATCCATCACGCCGGTTACAATTGGTATTTTTACCATGCTTGCCGTCGGAAAAACTGAATCTGCATTTATGGACACAATTTTATTTTTCTTAAGGTTGTGAACAAACACTCCTGCATCCCCCTGGAAGTCTGTCAGCAATTCGCGAATTTGTCTTTCCAGTTTTTTATCAACCTGCTGTGAACGCAGCTTAATTGTTGTGCATGAAAAAATAAAAAGGAAGAATAGAAATTTTAATGCAGTATTCATCAAATAAAATTAGTGAATTCAAGCCAGCCCCTCACAATCATTTGTTTTCAATACGAAATGGGTGCATCCCAAATTGTCGCTCCTGATTTCGGCCGGTGGGGAGACCGACCGAGGCTGGGCCGTGGTTTGTGTCCCCACAAACCACCTGTTACCGCGACAATTTGGGATGCACCGTACGAAATCCGATGCCGTGTAAAAGTTCCGCCTCAATCATATCCGTGTTTTTCAAAAAAATAAATTGACCTTTAACACGGCAAAAGAAGCAGCAAATGGTAAGAAGTAGTATCCACCATTGAGCATTCACCATTCACCATTGACCATTTATCATTCACAAAAAATCAATTCTAAAAAAATTACTCAAACTATGAAAAAACTTTTATTGGTACCAATTGTATTTTTTAAGATCTTATTTATAGTAGCGCAAAGCAGCAAGGCGCCTGCTTATCCTTTGATCACACATGACCCTTATTTTAGTATCTGGTCAACTACCGACCTTTTAACAGGTTCCACTACAAAACATTGGACAGGAACAGACCATTCACTGGTTGGGTTATTAAAAGTAGATGAAATAACATATCGTTTTTTGGGCCAGGAAGGAATGAGTTACAAAACCATTGTTCCTGCTTCGGATGAAATAAACTATGAAGCTGCTTACACAGAGTCAACCCCCGCCGCCGACTGGATGACTGCTTCTTTTGATGACAACCGGTGGCAAAAAGGCATCTCGCCTTTCGGCGATCATAAGACCGTTTCAAAGACCATGTGGCTTACAAAGGATATTTGGGTACGTCGGGAATTTACCATTAACAACCTCGATTTGAATAACCTGTTTTTAAAACTCTGGCATGATGATGATGTGGAAGTATACCTCAACGGCGAAGCGGTTTATAAAAGCAAAGGCTGGACCAATAAATTTATTTACATCCCGGTAAAAGAAGAAATAAAGAACAGTATAAAAAAAGGAAAAAATATACTGGCAATACATGTAGCCAATACAGCCGGTGGAGCATGGTTAGACGCAGGAATAGTAGAAGAATCCAGGGAGACAGTGGACCAAACTATTCAAACCGCGGTACAAAAAACCGTCACTATCAATGCCACGCAAACTGCCTACCGGTTTTCCTGCGGCAAGGTTGATCTGGACCTTACATTTACTTCACCGCTACTAATCAATGACCTTGCAATTTTATCAAGGCCTGTATCCTATATCAGCGCAAAAATGAAATCAAATGACGGGGCAAAGCATTCAGTGGAATTGTATTTAGGCGCTTCTACGGATATTGCAGCTAACACAACTACCCAGCAAATAAAAGCGGAAATATATGTTGTCAACAATTTGGCCATTTTAAAAGCCGGTACCAAAGAGCAGCAAATCTTGCAAAAGAAAGGGGATGACCTGCGTATCGATTGGGGCTATATGTACATAGCAACCCCTGCAGCAGCATCTGTCCGGCAATCCATTTCAAACGGGGATGGCCTGGCGGGGGTTTTCCAATCCCCATCAAAAAACGTTTCAACTGGCAAACACCTCGTGTTGAACTCCATTGTAAATATGGGTAAAGTGGGGACCGATGAAAGGGAACAACTGATCTTAATTGGTTATGATGACCTTTATTCAGTTCAATATTTTTCAAAGAATCTTAAACCCTGGTGGAAACAAAAAGCCGGAGCCACCATGGAACAACAATTATCACAGGCCGCAAAAGACTATCCGTCTACCATCAAAAAATGCGCAGCATTGAACAGGATGATTTACGAAGATGCATTAAAAGCAGGAGGAGAAAACTATGCCAGGTTATGTGAATTAGCCTACCGCCAATCCATTGCAGCGCACAAACTGGTAAAAAGCCCCGAAGGCGAAACCCTTTTTCTTTCAAAAGAAAATTTCAGTAATGGTTCTATCAATACGGTGGACGTTACCTATCCCTCTGCTCCGCTATTCCTTGCATATAATCCGGAACTGTTAAAAGGGATGCTGAATGGAATTTTTTATTACAGTGAAAGTGGTATATGGGACAAGCCCTTTGCTGCTCATGATTTGGGTACCTACCCGCTTGCCAACGGCCAGACTTACGGAGAAGATATGCCGGTGGAAGAATGTGGCAACATGATCATTCTTACCTCGGCCATCGCGATTGCGGCAGGTAATGAAGACTATGCAAAAAAGCATTGGAAAACATTATCTCTTTGGGCGGATTATTTAAGTAAGGAAGGTTTCGATCCGGCCAATCAGTTATGCACAGACGATTTTGCAGGACACCTTGCAAGAAACACGAACCTGTCTGTTAAAGCCATTGTGGCACTGGGTGGCTTTGCGCAATTGGCTGAGAAATCAGGCAAAAAGGAAACCGCTGAAAAATATAAACGCCTGACAAAAGAGATGGTCACAAAGTGGATCCAAATGGCGGATGATGGGGATCATTATGCGCTAACATTTAATCAAAAAGGCACCTGGAGCCAGAAGTACAACCTGGTGTGGGATAGGGTATTAGGCTTGAATCTTTTTCCAAAGAAGGTATCTGATACAGAAGTAAAATATTACCTGGCTAAGCAAAATGAATTCGGCTTGCCATTGGACAGCCGGGCCGCCTATACTAAGTCAGACTGGATATTATGGACCGCTGTGCTGGCGGGCGATCGCAAGGATTTTGAAGCCATCGCTAACCCGGTATACCGGTATGCTACTCAAACAACATCACGGGTACCCTTAAGTGACTGGCATCAGACAACGGATGGTAAGATGGTCGGTTTCCAGGCAAGGAGTGTGGTAGGCGGTTTTTTTATGAAAGTGCTGGAACAAAAATTAAAAAATAAATAGTGTGCTGCGCGCCAATATATTCTTAAAACTATTTAAAAGTCTGAATATGCTTAAGGACAAACTAAAACGCAATTTTAAAAGTATACTTTCAATTCTTACCATTGCGGTACTTACACAAAATGCAATGGCTCAAAAAGTAGTGCCTTATTTTGGTAAAATAAACTGGGTCAACGGTTTTGCAAAAGAACTAAGTGGAGAAAAGATAAACTACTTTTCTGCTTTTCCGGATTATGCTACTACAGCACTCTTAACCCGCTGCACCGATGGCAACAAAACGATCGAGTGGGAAACAGCTCCCGTTCCAAAAGACATAAAAGGTAAATATGTATATTTTAGCTGGGTGGCTGCTCACGCTTCAGGCACCAGCAGCGGCAGCCGCAATTTTGATTTGTACGTTGATGACGAAAAATTGTTGACTTTTACAACCTTGCCCGCACATCAGATGCCCAATTGGACTTTTGGAGCACCCGATAGTTCAAGGCTGGTATTCCAGCAAACAAAAAAGGACGGTGCCAACGACGCCCACGGGCTGGCTTTTCTGCGCCTGCCTGTAAGCAAAGTAAAACCGGGACAGGCTGTTAAACTTAAAGTAGTGGGACAACCTCAAAATAGTAATGACTGGTATATGACATTCAAATTTTCATTTGAAGAAAAGGTGGATTTTACAGCTATGCCTTTTCTCTTAAAAAACGGGAAACAGCCCATTGCATTGACAGCTTTACATTTTGGGGAAAATGAGGAGTTCCAGGTTACAATAAATCATAAAGAGTTATTCAAATTTAAAATAAAGGATGGTGTCAATAACTTTGATATACCTGTAAATACTATTCGAAAACAGGACAGTGTTTTCATTCATGCCACCAATGGTAAAAAAATATTGATAAACACGTCTGTTTACCTGAAGCCGGTTATTTACCGCGAGCTGCATTTTATACATCATTCCCATACAGACATTGGCTATTCTCATCTTCAGCCGGATGTTTTAAAAATTCACCTTAAAAATATTGATGATGCATTGAAGATGATAGACGCTACCAATAATTTACCTGCCGAAGCCAGGTTTAAATGGAATATTGAATCGCTTTGGGCTGTTGAAAATTATTTAAAACAGGCATCCCCGGAACAAAAAGGAAAATTTATTAATGCGGTAAAAAAAGGAAGTATTTGCCTATCGGCCCTGTATGCAAATATTCTGACTGGTCTCAGCCAGCCGGAGGAAATGTTTCATTATACCGACTATGCAGACCAACTCAGGAATGAATTTGGGGTTACGATCAATAGTGCTATGATCTCAGATATTCCGGGCTATGCATGGACAACTGTTACCGCCCTGGCCAAAGGAGGGGTAAAATATCTTTCAAGCGGACCTAATTATTTAGGCGAGACTCACCCATATGGAGGAGACAGGGTAGGGTATTTTGTTAAAACCTGGGGTGATTTACCTGTTTGGTGGACTTCACCCTCAGGGAAGGAAAGGATATTATTCTGGACTGGGGCAAAAGGTTATTCATCATGGCATGGAACGGCCCCCGGTGCCATATTTGAAGCAGGCCCTAAAAAAATAGCGGGTTATCTTAATGAGCTTGCTGATAAGAACTATCCCTACGAAATGGTGCAATGGAGATATAATTGTGTTGCAGATAATGGTCCAATTGATACCAGCATTTCAAGGTTCGTTGCTCAGTGGAATCAAAAATACTCATCACCAAAAATCATATTAAATACGACCCAAAAACTTTTTGAGGAATTTGAACAAAGGTATGGGAAGAGCCTTAATGTTGTAAAAGGGGATATAACACCTTATTGGGAAGATGGAGCTATTTCTACGGCCCGCGAAGAAGGGAAAAACAGGGTTAACAGTTTGCGCCTGCAACAATTGACAACGCTTTATTCCATGCTTGATCCCGGCAAATTCGATCGGCAGAAATTTTACGAAGCCTGGACAAATATTATCATGTTTCATGAGCATACCTGGGGGGCTCATAACAGTACTACCCAGCCTGATTTGCCGTTTGTTACGGAACAATGGCGCATTAAAAAACAATTCATGCTGGATGGCGATCAACAGGTAAATGTTTTGGAAAAGGAATTGCTTCAACCTTTAACCAATCCCGGGTCAAAAAGAATCGCTGTGTTCAATACATCATCCTGGAAACGAAGTGGACCGGTGGAAATACCTGCAACAGTCAAAGCAAATTCTGTAAAAGACGTTGCCGGTAGAAAAATGCCACTGCAAAAACTTAGCAAAGGATCCTATGTGTTTATTGCAAACGATGTACCTGCTTTGGGTACAGCTGTATATGAAATTTCTGATGAAGAAATGATGACTTCGGCAACAGAGTTTACACATTCGGATAGTGCCGTATCAAATGGAAGGATCACGGTAAACTGGGACAGGAATAATGGAAGCATTACCAGGTTAACGGCTGGTAGTAATTTTAATTATGCCGGAAGTTTCAAAAGCCAGGGATTGAATAGTTATTGGTACGTGCCAGGGTTGAATCCTGCAGATGCCGTGACCAACGGAACCATCAGGGTCAAAGATTTGGAGAGCGGACCAGTTGTTACTACAATTAATATTGAGTCGGAAGCTCCGGGAGCAAATAGATTGGAAAGAAGAATATCACTGTATGCCGGAAGCGATGAAGTATTTATTGAAAACATACTTGATAAACAGGCAGTTCGTTCAAAAGAAGCTGTGCATTTTGGGTATCCTTTTAATTCATTGTTAGATAAAACAACCCTGGATGCAGGTTATGGGTCAATGCATTATTTAGCGGACCAGTTACCTGGTTCAAATATGGACTTTTTGTATGGCCGCAGATGGGTGGATGCTTCATCTGCCGATAAAGGATTACAGTGGATGTTACTCGAAATGCCGTTGGTGGAACCAGGCAACATGATAGATGAAAGACTTACCATAATGCAAAGTCATAAGGAATGGAAAAAAGAAGGGAATCCAACAGCCACCTGGTTCAGTTATATAATGAATAATTACTGGCATACCAATTATAAGGCTGACCAGGATGGGGTTAATCATTTCAGGTATGCATTATGGCCACATGCCATGGTTAGTGGTTCAGAAATGGAAAAAGCAGCAGCGGCATTTACACAGCCGTTAATAGCATTGCCGTTAAAAGACGGGGCAACGCTTTCTGATGCATTGTTTGAGTTAACCAATGATCGTATTGTCGTTACCAGCATTACCCCACAAGCAACAGGAAGTTTTATCGTTCGGTTATTCAATCCCGGACAATCAGAACAGCAAACCCAATTTGTCTGGAAATCAATGCAGCCCGGAACTATCATTGACATGAATTCCGGAGAGGAAAAAAATAGTAAAGGGGTGGTGAAATTATCAGCTTTGGAAGTATCAGAATTTTTATTAAAAAACTAATTTACCCAAACCAGGAAATTATAAAATTCATGGTTGTGTTTTAACAATTTAATTGGGTGCATTCCAAATAAGGCCTCTTAAAATCAAGATACACCTGACAAATGATTTTTTATACCATTGGTGCTAAAGTTACCGTTGTCAATTTTGTTTTGCCAGCATTATATCCTTTTATTGAATAATACAAAATGTATAAATAGCAGGGAAGCGTACAGATAAAAAATGCCATGTTATTCGGTATATTTTTATTAACTCTTAAATATGGATATAATAGCGGGATAACGGCCCCCCCGGCAATACCCATTATTAAAAATGCAGAGCCAATTTTTGTGAACCTGCCAAGGCCCTCGATGGCCATGGGAAAAATTGCGGGCCACATCAGTGCATTGGCCAAACCAAGTAAGGCTATAAAAGTGATGGCTATATACCCACTGGAAAAATAAATGCATACACTGAATAAAATACCCAGCAAAGCTGATATTTTTAACGCGGTTTGTTGCGTTATGATCTTTGGAATGGTGAATATGCCAACGATATAACCTGCAAGCATTGCGATCAGTGTGAAGGTTGTAAAATATTTGGTCTTGTCAATGCTCATACCCATAGTTTTACCATATGTGCCAATCGCGTCTCCCGCTATTACTTCCACACCAACATACACAAACAGGCATATCACACCAAGCATTAAATGTGGAAACTGAAACACGCTTGTTTTTTCAATCGGCTGATTCAATACACGTGGTTCTTCCTTATCTACATTTATCTCGGGCAGGCCTGATCTTTTAATCATATAGGCCAGCAGGATCAAAATAATTGCCATAACGATATAAGGTACTACAACTCTTAATGCCAGCTCGTCCAGCAGGATGGCTTTTTGAACCATATCGGTAGTTGCATTGATTTTCTCTTCAAGTTGCCCGGCATTTTTCAAAATAAGCGCACTCAGTATTAAAGGGCTTAAAGCTCCTGCGGTTTTATTGCAAACTCCCATGATGCTAATGCGACGGGCAGCACTTTCAATAGGGCCAATAATACTAATATAGGGGTTGGATGCTGTTTGTAAAAGCGCCAGCCCGGTACCTTGCACAAATAAGCCCACCAGGAATAATACATAACTCCTGCTATTGGCGGCGGGCACAAAAATTAACGAACCGATACCCATTATCAACAGGCCAAGCGCCATTCCGTTTTTAAAGCCAGTCATTTTTAATAAAAAAGAGGAAGGCACAGCCAAAAAGAAATATGCCATGTAAAATGCAAAAGTTACAAAAAAGGCCTGTATATCACTTTCTAACTGGCAGGCCAGTTTTAAGAATGGGATCAACGTTCCGTTAAGCCAGGTAACAAATCCGAAAATGAAAAAAAGAATACCAATAATTACAATAGCATTCTTCGAATTATTTGTGCTTGACATATGTTGTAGTGGTTTTTAAAATTTAAATTATGATCTTTCCAAAATTGACAGGATTCAACTCCACTCCAGGCAGGTGGGTACCGCACCCACCCAACTTCAACGTGTGGGTACAGTCCTATTTAAGAACCGGTGTATTTCCTATATATAGAGAAACTCTTGCCTGCAGGATTTCCTCTTTGGCTAATAGTTGTCTCAGTAATTCCAGTTGGTTATTTCCCCTGATTAGATTATGTCCCTCATATTTTGCCCCATAATAAATATCATTGTTAATATGGTCGGTTAAAAAACGGATAGCCTGCATATAAATCATAAATTTGCCTGCATAAACAAAATATTTTTTCTCTTCGTCATTCAGCACATATTTCATTTCACTTAAATAGCCATCCACGATTGCCTGGAAATACTCCTCCCTTATCAGAATTTTTGAAAAATCTTTTTCTTCTTCGCTTACCGGCGAAAGGTAGGTGCGCATCATATCGCCTGCATCGCTGATAAAATATCCGGGCATTACGGTATCCAGGTCAATAACACACAATCCCTTCCCGTTTTTATCAAATAATACATTGCTGATCTTCGTATCATGATGGGTAACCCTTTTTTTGAAATTCACATTCGTCTGTATTTTATTATATATGCCAACTATTTCCTTTTGTTCTTTAATAAACGCGATCGCCGGCCCGCAAGCTTTAATGCGTTCTTTATTTCCGTTTCTTAGCGCAAGCTCAAATTGTTTATAGCGCAGGTCAAGATTATGAAAATCGGGGAGCGTGATGTGTAATTTATTAGTGTCGAACGCAGAAAGCAATTTAGTGAATTTTCCAAATTGTCTTGCCCCTTCAAAAGCAATGGCAGGATTATCAACGATATCGTAGGTTACTGAACCATTTACAAAACGGAACATCCTGAAATATCCTTCTCCGGGTAAAAAAAACATTTCTTCATTTTGTAAAGTTACCATAGGATCTACAAAAAGATAGTCAGGGTAATTTGCTTTAAAAAATTCATTCAGGTGATGAACGTTTTCAGCGATCATATAAGGCGAAGTGAAGATAGTATCATTTATTTTTTGCAAAATAAATCTATCTTCCGGGCTCTCCAAAATCCAGGTATGGTTGATGAGGCCGTTTCCAAAAGGCTTCAATACGCATTGATTCTCCGGAAGGCCATACAATTTTACAATGGAATTAAGCATATTGTTAAAGATAAAAAATTTATTAATTGTCAAACTTAATCAACTCGGTTCATTAAGCACCGGGCAAACGTTTGTGTTATTTAATGTGGATCGGCTATTGTTATTTTTTAGTATGTATAACCAATTGCGGTTCCAGGATTATTTTATAAAATGTGACATTTTCATTTTCTGATTTATCTTTCGACAGCAGGTCAAGCATTATCTCCATGGCCTTTTGACCTTGCTGGTAAGAAAATTGCTCCACAGAGGCCAATGGCGGATGAGCCGAATAATTACTGATGGGCAAGTTTGCATAGCTCACAAAACTGAGGTCTTTATTGATCCGTAGTTTCATTTTTTTTGCAGCCTGTACCGCATCCAGCAACACGTAATCGTTAAATGCAATGATCGCAGTAGGCTTGTTTTTCAGTGACAATAATTTCTCTGTTACTTTATAAACGTTTTCCGTCGTAAGGTCTGAAGAAATGATCAGTGACGGATCATATTTAAGCCTTGCTTTAGTTAACGCGTTCCTGTAACCTTCCACCCTTTCTTTGCATGCCAGTAAATTCATTGGCCCATTGATCATGCCAATGGTTTTGTGCCCCAGCTTCCTTAAAAAATTGAATGCCTGGGTAGTGCCGGAAGCCATATTGCAGGCTACATAATGAATATTCTCCATATTCGGTATGCGGTCAAAAAAAACTACCGGGATATTGTACTTTTTTATTCTTTCAAAATGATCATAGCTCACTGTATTCTTTGCAATGGATACGATCAAACCATCCACCCGGTGATTTTTCATCGTATCCACCAATTGCATTTCCCTCTCTGCATCATCGTGTGATTGCCCCATCAATACGGTGTATTTATTTTTATTGGCGCAATCTTCTATACCACTTATAGCCGATGAAAAAAATGCTTCCGATAATTCCGGTAATATTACCCCAATGGTAAATGTTTTACGTTGCTGAAAAAAAATGGCCGTTTGATTTGGCTCGTAATTTAATTCCTTCGCTAACTGCTGTACATTTGTTTTTGTCCTTAAGCCAATGCTTTTATGATCGTGTAATGCACGTGAAACAGTGGAGATTGAAATATTCAACCGCTTGGCAATTTCCTTAATAGTGGGTAATTTTTCAGCCATAGCAAATCATAAAGCATTAATGATAGCGGTTTCAATAATTAATCAGCAAAAGTAACTTAATCGGTTGCATCCATGAAAAATCCTTTTAACAGAAATACCTGTCTTACACAACAGCGGCGGACAAATTGCGTCAGCCGTTGAAAAATTGCGCAAACGTTTGTTCGCCAAATCAAACGTTTGTGTAAAATAAATTCAAAGAACCGGCAGCATATAGTGCATTGTTTTGACAAAATAAAGGAATACCTTTAAACTGGAAATTACAAACCATAATGCAGGGATTAAATAATTCTTACGAATAATGATTTTGTATTATTTTATATGGGAAAATACCTACCACTTGATTGAAAATAAATCATAGCCTGAATCTTAAATTTTATAAAAAATTAAACTGCCTTACTCATGAAACAATCCAAAGAATTGCTGCTTATTTTAAGTCTTTTGCTGGGATTTTTTAACCTCATGGCTCAAAACAAAATACTTAAAGGAAAAGTATTTGCTGCAAAAGATAATGCACCCGTTTCCGGTGCAACAATTTCTCTTAGGGGCACATCCAATTCCGTTGCTTCATCTCCTGACGGAACATTTTCCCTTCCTGTTAATTCTTCCAGGGTTACACTTGTAATCAGTTCGGTGGGATTTGCAAGGAAAGAATTTGTTGTTGATGCCGGCCAAAACGATATTACTATCCAGCTTGAAACAAGTGAAACTTTAATGGGCGAAGTAGTAGTGGTAGGATACGGAAGCCAGAAGAAGAGCGACCTTACGGGTTCCATAACTTCTATAAAAGGCTCCGAACTTACGCAGATCGCCACCCAGCGGGTCGACCAGGCTTTACAGGGCAGGGCTGCCGGGGTACTGGTTTTGAATACTGACGGTGCTCCCGGGGGAAATACAACCATCCGTGTGAGGGGTATGAACTCTATTAACGGTGGAAACAATGCACTGATCGTAGTAGACGGATTACAGGGAGGCAATTTGAATTCCCTGAATCCTAATGATATCGAATCTATTGAAATTTTAAAAGATGCTTCCGCTACCGCTATTTATGGAGCCCAGGGGGCTAATGGCGTGGTGATGATCACCACAAAGCTGGGTAAAAAGGGCAAACCTGTTATCGGTTATAATTATACATATGGCAGTTCAAAACTGAGAAAGAAATTGGATGTGATGAATGCGGCTGACTATGCCAGGACGATAAATGCTAATCAACTTACCAAGACGGGGAGTGGAAATATCCCAACTCCTATTTTTACGGATGCTGAAATATCAAACTATCAGAAAACCGGTGGTACAGACTGGCAGGATGTCATTTATCATACAGCACCATTAAATAATCATGAACTCTCCATAAGTGGTGGTACGGACAACCTAAAATACCTGGTTTCAGCCGGTTACCTCAACCAGCAGGGAATTCTTGTTAATTCAGCGTACAAAAGGTTTTCCCTTAGAGCAAACGTGAAGGCGGAAATCAATGAATGGGCCTCATTCGGACTGAACTGGGCAGGTACCAAGGAAAATGGTAATTCCCCACCATTTGGCAGCGCCGATATTAGTTTCCTGGGAAATTCAGTCAATGTCGCTCCGAGATGGGCCCCTACGGAACCCGTTTATGACGCAAATGGCAATTACAGTGTTCACAGGCAGGGATATGGTCCAAGTGATACATGGAACCCTTTAGCCAGTGCGTTGGAACCGGATATTGATAACAATGCCGTCAGAAATAATTTGAACATTTACCTTGAATTCAAACTCCTCAAAGGTCTGTCACTGAAAGTTACCGGTGGAGCAAATATAAATAACTCAAATAACCAGATCTATCATAACCTCAAAACCTATGAGGGAAAACAAAACACGGGTCTTGGAATTTCTACAGCAAGTTCATTTGCCGGATATCAGAACTCAAATATCCTGACCTATGACAAAACAATCAGTAAACATCATTTCACTGTTACTGCAGTTGGGGAACAACAATATTCAAAATTTAAGTTCAGTTCAATCCGTGCCAGCAAATTTACAGTAGATGCTACGGGCGCTTCAGATCTGGGCGGTGCGGAAATCAAGACCCTCAGTTCGGATGCGGATGAACGGGTATTGAATTCTTACCTGGGCAGGGTCAATTATGTCTATGATGAAAAATACCTGGTCACTGCGAGTTACCGTGCCGACGGCTCATCGGTTTTCGGCCGGAACAACAAATGGGGTTATTTCCCATCTGCATCCGTGGCCTGGAGAGCTTCACAGGAAACATTTATCAGCAACATGAATTTATTTTCAGATCTTAAATTCAGGGCAAGTTGGGGCATTACCGGTAACCAGGCTATCAGTCCTTACCAGACGCTGGCCAGGATCAGTTCCGGCGGTAATTACCCCTACAACGGTACCAATGGAACAGAACTCGGGTTTTTTATCCTGAATTCCCCGAATCCATCTCTCAAATGGGAAAGTACCACTCAACAGAACATCGGGATTGATTTTGGTCTTTTTAAAGGAAGGCTGAATGTTACGGCTGATTATTATATTAAGAAAACAAAAGATCTCCTGATGCCACGTACGCTTCCGGGCTACACCGGTTTTAGTGATATTATAGATAATATCGGTTCGATTGAAAATAAAGGATTTGAATTTTCCATTTCCGGCGATCCGCTTACCGGACGCTTGCGATGGAACACTGGCTTTAATATTTCTACCAATAAAAATAAAGTGCTTGACCTGGGAGGTATTGACAGGTTAGGTTACAGAACTACGAAAGGTGGTTATTCTGTAAATGATCCGTTTATGTACCTTGTTAAAGGAGAACCGTTTGGCCAGATATACGGATACGGGTATGAAGGTGTCTGGGGTACAGGCAAAGCTTCCGAGGCTGCCGCTTACGGGCAACTTCCTGGTGACCGGAAATTTACTGATGTAAATAATGACCAGATTATTGATAAAAAAGATCTGAAAGTAATTGGAAATGCTTTCCCTGATTTCATTTTTGGATGGACAAACCGTTTATCCTATAATAATTTCGAACTTAATTTCCTTATTCAGGGATCCAAAGGGAACGACCTGTTCAACATGGGACGAATCAGGTTGGAAAATCCGGGGGAAGGATCAAGTTCCCGGTTGCTTGACCGCTGGACCCCCGATAACCAGGATACAGATGTTCCGGGTTTTATTGATGGAAAAACTAGAGAGGATGCCAATTTAACCAGCAAAATCAAGATAGGAGGCGACCAGAGATTGTCTCGCTGGGTAGAAGATGCTTCCTATATAAGGCTGAAGAATATTACCCTTGGTTATAATGTGCCCCGCTCCGTATTAAACCGGTTGCACGTAGCCAATGTCAGAATTTTTGTCAGCGCAACAAATTTCATAACTATTACAAACTATACAGGGTACGATCCCGAAACGAGCGCTTATAATTCAAATGACGCACAGATTGGAGTTGACTTCAGCAATTATCCCCAGTCTAAAATTATCAATGCCGGATTAAATATTTCATTTTAAAAACAGTCGTTATGAAAAATAAAAAAATTCATTTTTACTTTATTTTGATCGCGGTGATGCTATCCGTAAGCTCCTGCAAAAAGCTCGAAGAGAAGCCGATCAGCTTTGTTCAGCCCACTGATTTTTATACTACGCCTTCCCAGATCGAAGCAACCTTTGCCGCGTCTATGAATAAGGTTTGGGATTACTGGAGCGGGTACGGTTATGGAATGGGCAATTTCATTGACGACGATCAATATGGCGGAGGCGACCTTACCAGGGGTAACAACCATGGCAGCGATCTCTGGAGTGCACACTACGGAGCCATAGCTAACCTCAATAGCGCTATCCGCGCTATGAAAAATGGTAACCTGGGAACTTCCATATCACAGGCAAAGCTCGACGAACTGATGGGCCAGGCAAAATTCATCAGGGCATATAACTACTTTATGCTGGTAAGGATGTTCGGAAATCTTCCGCTTATCACTGAAGATACTGAAGACCCGGCTATTAATAAGCTGACCCGTACACCAATCGCTGATGTTTATGCGCTGATAGAAAGTGATCTTAAAGAAGCTGCCGGAAAACTTCCGCGTAAATGGAATGGATTTCCGGGAAGGCCCACCAGTGGAGCAGCAAAAGGATTGTTGGCGAAAGCATACCTAACCATGGCTACATTTCCTTTGAACGATGCAACTAATTATGCTAAAGCAGCAGATTATGCAAACCAGGTGATCCAGGAAGCTGACTATTCCCTGGTAACGGATATCAACAATGTATTCAGCGTAGCCACCAAATATGGTCCTGAAATGATGTGGAGCCTCAACTCTAACTATGCAGATATTAATACGGATCCGCAGATCTACAGACCCGGAGTTCTGGATGGCTGGGGAGATCAAAGCGTGCAGCCGGAATGGGAACAGCAATTTCCTGCAACGCCCCGCAAGGCCGCTTACCTGCTAACTGACCTCAATGGAGTGCATTATACCCAATGGGACGAAGGGCGGCCATTTATTAAGAAATTCATGTACGATAGCCAGGACGATTATGATAATTATGCTTCTGTTATGAATATGCCCATTATACGTTTTGCAGACGTGTTGCTAATCTATGCAGAAGCTGCAAATATGGCTGCAGGCGCTCCTTCCCAGGCGGCAGTAGATGCGGTTAACAAAGTAATAGACCGGGCCAATGGATATGCAAATATTGCTGCGCATCCGATGCTAACTACGGCCATGTCGAAGGAATCTTTTGACGCGGCGGTAATTGAAGAGAGGAACCAGGAACTATGTTTTGAATTCGATCGTTGGTTCGATCTTATAAGAAAGCATATATTAAAGGATAAAAGTATACCAGACATTCAGCAGAATTTTAGTGAAAATATTTACCTGTTCCCTATTCCTGATGTCGATGTTGATTTAGGCGGACTGACACAGAACCCGGGATATTGATAAAATAACCTGACCTTTAGTATAACTTCTATACAGCAGGTAATAATTCGGATGGAATATTTATTTCATCCGGATTTTTTATTTTTAAATGCCCAACCGCCCCCTGCTTCCCGTCAGGGAATCATTGAATTGCCATGCAGGAATTGATTTACTATCTCTATTAATTGAATTGCCACAGGCTTTAGCCTGTCGATATAAATTACGCTATTTTAACTTTGGCTTTAGCCAAATAAATAAAGAATAAAATGCCATTTATAAGAGCCTGCTTTTATTTTGAAAACGCTTGCACACTTTCAAACTCCATTTAAATTGAATAAAAAAATAAAGATCCCATTCAAGCTATTGCTTCTCGCAGGGCAAATATCATGTACGGTTTTTCTTCTGCCCGCATGCAAATCTAAAACCAGGTCTAACAATGATCCATTACCTGCTCCCCATTGGGAAAAACTTGGCCCCGGAGGAGGAGGGTCTACCTTTATTCCTACTTTTTCTTATCATTCACCTGCTAATTTCCTTGTGCGTTGTGATATGACCGGTTCATACCTGACCAATGACGGAGGCGATTCATACCAGCAGGTAAATTTCGCAAATGGAGCGTCAGCCTATGCATTCGATCCAAAAGATAAGAATACCATCTATATCGGGTCAACTTTCTTAAACCGTTCATCAGATGGAGGAAAAACCTGGCAACGGATATTCCCGGACCCATCATCCATTAAAAGCGAAAAATACCAGGGCGACCACGCAGGCTATAGTATAGAAACTAGCGATACTTCCCTTTATAATGGCAAATATGAAATAAGTGCTATCCGTGCCGATCCTCAACTGCCGGGTGTACTGTATTTCAGTATGGGCCCTTTACTATTCTATACATCAGATTCCGGCAAAACCTGGAAAAAAGAAACCCTGGATCAGCCTGTAATTTCATTATACACCGATAGTGCCGGCGCAAAGAATGAACTTTTTCTGTTTACCCGTACATCGGTATATGAGTTCAGTAAATCTTCGCATAAACTTAAACGTAAGGACATCCCGCAGTCCATGTCTCCCGCATTCTCCTATGCGGCGGGAACAATATCCAAAACTGGTAAAATAATAATCTATGCGCTTCATCATGATTCCAATCAGGAGATCAAAGGGGAATTTGGCTATAGCGAAGTTTGGAGGTCTGAAGATAAAGGAGAAAACTGGAACAGAACCATTGATGCTGTTATTACAAATGCTGCTTCGGGCATTAAGCCAGGTTATTCCATGATTGCCTGTGCAGAATATGATGCCGCAAAGGCATACCTTGTCTGTAACCGGTATGAAGAAAAAAAAGACAATAAACTGTTGTACTGGTACGGGGCGTTAAAAACAAATGATGCTGGTAAAAGCTGGGCCTGGGTTTGGAAAGGAGGCGGAGGCTCGGGGAAATATGGAGTGAAAGACGGAATAGGAGTTTCCAATCTCGAAGACGCCTGGACCGAAAGGGCTTTTGGTGGTGAATATATACGCTTAATTGACGTGGGTGTCTACCCGGCAGATGGCAACATTGCAATCGTAACGGATTGGTATCGTACAATGAAAACGATTGACGGTGGCAAAACCTGGAAACAGGTGTACAGCGATCCCCGTGCCGACGGTAGCTTCAGCAGCAGGGGAATGGATGTTACTACGACTTACGGGATTCATTTTGATCCGTTTGATAGTAATCATATTGCCATAAGTTTTACCGACATTGGCTATCACCATTCTTACAATCGGGGTAAGAGTTGGATCAGATCTGCAGAAGGCGTTCCGGTTGAATGGATAAATACCTGTTACTGGATGGTTTTCGACCCCCTCATTAAAGATAAGCTATGGTCCGTATGGTCAGGGATGCACGATTTTCCCCGTGGCAAGATGACGCGTAATCCACAATGGAAGGAAGGAGCAAAAGGTGGTGTGTGTATTTCCACAAATGGAGGAATAACCTGGAAGCCTTGTATCGAAGGCATGGGTGGTAATTCCCCCGCTACTTCTATTGTATTGGATAAAAGATCTCCTGCAGGTAACCGCACGCTTTATGTAAGTGTTTATAGTAAAGGCGTATTCAAATCAACAGATGACGGTAAAACCTGGAATTTAAAAAATAACGGTATTGAAGAAAATACATGCGCTTTTGAACTTACACTTGCGGGTAATGGTAACTTGTTTCTTACGGTTAGCCCGACACCCACCCATAGGAATGGGCAAAAGGGACGGGAATTCTATTCAGGTGCCGTTTACAGATCTTCTGATGGTGCGGAAACCTGGACAAAACTTAACCCGTCAACCGGCTTTTTATTTCCAAATGGTATCGGTATTGATCCTGTAAATCCCAACCGGGTTTACCTGGCATGCTGGGCAGGTATTGATCTGGGCGACCTTGTAGGTGGGGATGTTGCAGGATCAACAGGTGGCAACAAGCCCCTTGATTCGAAAGGAGGCATTTTTCTTTCCGAAGATGGAGGAAATACCTGGAAGTCAATTTTCGATGAAGATCAGTATGTGTATGATGTAACTCCGGATGAACATCACCCAGGAAGACTTTACTGCAATACGTTCAACAGGGCGGCTTACCGGAGCGACGATTATGGTACCACCTGGAAGAAACTAAGAGGATACGATTTTCACTGGGGCCATCGGGTGATCATTGACAATAATGATCCTGAAAGTATTTATATAACGACTTTTGGTTCCAGCGTATTGCACGGGAAGCCTGTAGTGGATTAATTACAATTCTAAAATCAGGGAAATGAAAAAATATTTCGTCTCTTTAGGTGCTCAATGTTTTGTACGCAGGGACATTGTTTTTATTGCGGCCTTCCTGTTTGCAGTTGCCGGGATTGCAGGCTGTAAATCATTAAAGGAAAAGAAAGGAACTGAAAGCAGCCGGGCGTTACAACCTGGTGCCCGGAAGAATGCCTGGGAAACGGTGGGGTACGGAGGAGGTGGGGCGATGTTTTATCCTGAATTAAGCCCCCATGACCCGGCCTGTGCTTTTGTGAGTTGCGACATGACCGGGGCATATGTTACCTATAATGGTGGAGAATCCTGGAGGATGTTTAATCTTCATGGCCCCGTTCATTTTTATGTTTTTGATCCGTTGGAACCAAATACGGTTTATGCGAATTCGATTGCCCTGTTCAAAAGTACGGACAAAGGGGTTTCATGGAATTTGCTCTATCCACTACCTTCTGAAACAATCGGCCTGGTATCCAAAGGAGATCACGCTGAAGAAATAGTCGTTACACGCGATAGCACGGTCAGGGAGGTACAGGCATTTGCAGTTGATCCTGGAAATTCAAAAAAATTATATGCTGTCATTTCAATAGATAGAGCAGCAGCCTTATATTATTCTTTTGATGGCGGATTGCGGTGGGCGAAAGAGAAAGATCTGAAAGACAGGGCAAAAAATATATATATCCTTCCGTCTTCTTCTAAAGACAACCGCACCTTGTATATAACAGGAAATACCGGTATAACGGTTAGGGATAATGGCAAATGGAAAATAAATGACGGCCCTGCCGGGGTGAAGTCGCTTACCCATTTTACAGGGGGCTTTGATAAAAGCAGGAATAAATTTATTTTTTACGCTATTGCAGGAAAATCATATTTTGATCCCGCAGGAAATGGATCAGGCATCTATTATTCTGAAGATGGTGGCGCATCCTGGCAAAACAGGCAGGATGGTCTTGCTGCATTTAATATAAAAGGTAGTGATTTACCTGAATGGAGAGCCATTGCCACCTGCTTAAATAGTCCTGAAGTGGTGTATGTTTCTTATAATAATATGAAGGCAAATGTGGATACTTCTTTTATTGGCGTAGCGAAGAGTGAAGATTTCGGAAAAACCTGGAAACTATGCTGGAAGGATATTATTAAAAAAAATGGCAATGTTCCTTCTGCGAATTTTAAGGGCGGCTGGATAAATGAACGTTTCGGGCCTACCTGGGGCGAGAACCCTTTTTCGATAGGGGTATCTCCGGGGAACCCGGGGATCTGCTATGCTACCGATTTTGGCAGAACAGTGAAAACACAGGATGGAGGCAACACCTGGGAGCAGGTGTATACCAGGAAAAAACAGGATGCCGGCTGGACCTCAAGAGGCCTGGAAGTAACTACAGGGTACATGGTAATTTCCAATCCTTTTGATAAAAGAAATGTATTTATTTGCAATACGGATATCGGCCTTATGGAAAGTAAGGATGGAGGAGCAAGTTGGGAAAGTGCCACTAAAAATAATGGCATCCCGCGAAATTGGCAGAATAGTACTTACTGGCTTGCATTTGATCCGGAAATAAAAGGAAAAGCATGGGCGGCAATGAGCGACGTTCATGATCTGCCAAGGCCTAAAATGTTTCGTAAAAAAGGAATCAAAGGATATAAAGGTGGCGTTGTGGTTACGGAAGATGGAGGAAAATCATGGATGCCTGTAAGCGGAGATATTGGAGAAGCCGCAATAACCCATCTTTTAATAGATCCCTCCGGAAATAAAAACGCCAGAACTTTATATGCATGTGCATTTGGAAAGGGAGTATATAAATCTGTGGATGGAGGGAAAACCTGGAACCAGAAAAATAAAGGAATAAGCGGAACTGAACCCTTCGCCTGGAGAATTACGCGGAGTGAAAAAGAGGGTACACTTTTCCTCGTCATCACAAGGAGAAGTGATGATGGTAGTATTGGCAATTCAGGCGATGGAGCACTTTACCGTTCTGATGATGGCGCTGAATCCTGGAAACCTGTTGCTCTTCCTGCAGAAACGAATGCTCCAATGAGCTTAATGATAGATAATGAACAGGACGGAAGGCTTTTAATTTCAGCCTGGGGCAGGGCTACAAAAGGAAAATTGTCACCAGATAAGGGTGGAGGAATATTTCTGTCCGGGGATGATGGCAAAATATGGAAAGCTGTTCTTCAGAAGGACCAGCATATTCATGACATAACGTACGATCCCAGGAACAAAACCTTTTATGCATGTGGTTTTGGTGGCTCTGCATACAGGTCCCTGGATAGGGGTTACACATGGTCACGCATTAAAGGATATAATTTCAAATGGGGTAAAAGGGTGGATCCGGATCCCCTGGATCCAGGTAAAATATATATTATAACATTTGGCGGGGGAGTATGGCATGGCCCCTCTGAAGGAGATGAGAATTCTTTAGAAGATATAGTTACGCCGGTTTTAAATAATTAAAAATTACCCTGGTTCCTCTCACCGCAAACCAATATTCCAACCTTCCAGCCCTGGTTCCTGTCTCCGCAAACCAACCTTCCAGCCTTCGTTCCTGTCTCCGCAAACCGATATTCCAGCCTTGGTTCCTGTCTCCACGAACCAATTTTTTTCTTAATGGCGGGGTTTTCACCTTGTTTTGTAGGTTAATTAGTTTACTTTCGCATAGCCACAATTCATATTTCGACTTGTACTGCCTCAATGTAGCATAAGAAAACTTTCCCGGGATAGATTATAAATAATTGAAAATAACCGGAAGAGTTAATAATTGCCAACCGGGAACCGTCCTCCAAAACTAAAAGAATTAATACGGGCAACAAGATCAGTCACTGCTAATAATGAAACTAGCTTTCAAAACGAGGAGAAAGAAAAAGGTGAGCATGGCTGAGCATTGCTGACAAAAGAACGGAAATTACTACTGGCATCAATCGGGGCGATGGTGAACGGTTTGATATTTACATTCCTGCCTGATAAATATTTCTCTGGCAAAGAAACGGAATGATCATGATTCTACATGTCCGCGGTAGCAGAAAGTAGGTGGGTGGAAGCTATCCAATATGGTAGTTTCTTTCCCAATTTTGAGAAAATTTACTCCGTAAAATGAGTTATAAAGACACATCGCAAATAAAAATTTCATTATTATTAGAAGCTCTGTTTCAAAAATATGGCTATGATTTCAGGCAGTATTCCGAAGCCCACATCAGGCGCAGGATCAGAGGCAGCATGATAATGTCAGGATTAGAGGATATCTCTCAAATGCAGTCTAAGGTATTGAATGACGAAACATTTGCTTCCAAACTTTTGCAGGACCTTTCAATAACGGTAACTGAAATGTTTCGCGACCCCGGCTTTTACAAGTCGTTACGGGAAAATGTTATACCTGTTCTGAAAACATACCCGTTCATAAAAATATGGCATGCAGGCTGTTCCACAGGAGAAGAGGCTTATTCTATCTCGATCATTTTGCAGGAAGAAGGATTGTATGAAAGAACTACGATATATGCCACGGATTTTAATCAACAGGCCCTGAACCAGGCAAAAGAAGGAATTTTTTCAAACAGTATGATGAAGGAATACACTTCCAATTATCAATTGTCAGGAGGAAAAGAATCTTTTTCGGGTTATTATTCATCTCACTATGATAATGTGATCCTCAATCAATCCCTTAAAAAAAACATCGTTTGGGCCAATCATAATTTGGTTACCGACAGTGTATTTGCGGAGGTACACCTGATACTATGCAGGAATGTCCTGATCTATTTTGACAGGAATTTACAAAACCAGGTGCAAAGGCTTTTTTATGACAGTTTGATTAATGGCGGCGTTTTATGTTTGGGATCTAAAGAAAGTTTACAGTTTACCGATTTGTATGATAAATATTCTGAGCTGGATAAAAAGCAACGAATATTTAAAAAGAAATATTGAAAAAATGCATTATGAAACAATTGTATTAGGGGTTTCTTCCGGAGGTTTGAAAGCGTTGAAATTTATCTGCACCGCTTTGACTGCAGATTTCAGCATGCCCATTATTATTGTGCAGCACATAAGTTCGCGCTCCGATAACCAATGGATTACCCTTTTAAATGATATAAGCAATCTCAATATAAAAGAAGCAGATGAAAAAGAAAAAATTGAAAAAGGAAATATTTATATCGCACCACCAAATTATCATTTGATGATCGAAAGAAATAGAACGCTTTCTCTCACAATTGATGCACGGATAAATTTTGCAAGACCCTCCATTGACGTACTTTTTGAATCAGCGGCTGAAGCATGCAAAAATAGTTTGATTGGCGTGGTGCTCACGGGTTCCAATTCGGACGGAACAGCGGGACTTAAAAAAATAAAGGAATACGGAGGACTAACGATCGTACAAGACCCTGGAACCGCCGAATCAGCTTTCATGCCTGCATCGGCAATTGCTGCAGTGAAGGTGGACTATGTATTGCCTTTGAGTGGCATAACCGATTTATTGATAAAAATCGATAAACAAAATAATAAACACTCATGAATCGAAGTATCAAAGGCAAATTATTCGAGGGGTTTGCTATCTTTTTAGTGTTGTTCATCTCTATCCTGTTCTTTATAATCGGCAAATTTTCCAATTCCAATGACCGGCTGCAAAACATTGTAGATATAGATTCCAAAAAAATAAATCTCTCAAGCGAACTCATGATTGGTGTTTTGGATGCAGCCAGGGAAGAGAAGAATATTATTCTGGAAAAAGATTCTATTCAAAAGGATTATTTTAAAGATAAGATTTACCGCTTGCTGGAAATTATCGATAAAAAAACAATTGAGTTGCATGAGGTGGCAGACAGGAACGGAAAAATTATTTTGGACGAATTTAAAATGATCTGGACAGGTTATAAGGTTCATCTGAATGAGATCATCGTATTGGCGATGAAAAATGAAGGTGAAGAAGCCTTTAAAATCTCCATTGCCACGGGACAGAAAACAAGAGATGCTGCCATTAGTAAGTTGGAAATGATCATTGATAAGAATAAAAAGAGCATGGAGAATGCTAAAACGGAGAACATTGATGCTTACTATACAGCCTTAAGCTGGATCATCACTTTAATTATTACAGGCATACTATTAGCTATCATTATTTCCTACGGGATCATTCAGAGCATTACCAAACGAATTAAAGCAATAGCCAATGAAGCCGAAAAAATTGCCGGTCGTGAGTTCACTAATGCTAAACTGGAAGACAATACAAATGATGAATTAAAACCTATTTTTAATTCACTGGTAAGTGTGAATGACAGTTTTCGGGAAGTAACCGAAAATGCCAACAAAGTTGCTTCCGGAGAAAATGTAGTAGACTTGATTCCCCGCTCCGACAAGGATATGTTGGGTATTGCTCTAAACAAGATGACACGCTCATTACGCGAAACAACAATCGCAAATGAAAAGCATATTTGGCTCACTGCAGGCCAGAATCAACTCAACGAAAAATTAAGCGGAGACCAAAGTATAGAAGACCTGGCAACCAATACAATTAGTTTTTTGTGCGCCTACCTCAAAGCAAACATAGGGGCTGTTTACCTGTTTAATGATAAAGACAATTCACTGGTCCTTAGCGGGCAATACGCTTTTTTGTCCCCCCAAGACACTAAAGAAAGATTTGCACTCAATGAAGGGCTGATCGGTCAGGCGGCGCAGGAACAGAAGCAAATTTCCTTAACAGGCATAACTGAAGAACAAATACGCATCACTTCATCTGTTCTCAATGCCAAACCAAAACATTTGCTCATTACTCCCATCTTATTTGAAGGTAGAACATTGGGCGTAATTGAAACGGGCAGTCTTACCGGTTTCAGCGAAACTGAAAAGGAATTCATGAATTCAACAATGGAAAGCATTGCAATAAGTTTCAATTCAGCTATAGCAAGGAAACGAATACAGGAATTGCTCGAAGAAACTCAGGCCCAGCGTAAAGAACTTCAAACACAACAGGAAGAGCTGAAACACATGAACGAAGAACTGGAGGAACAGACTCAAAATCTGAAACAGCAGCAGGAGGAATTACAAATGTCCAATGAAGAACTGGAAGAACAGACCCAGTCATTGGAAGAGAAAAACAAAGAAATGGAAGCTGCGAAGGCTAACATTGAACAGAAAAAAATGCAACTGGAAATAAGTAGCAAATATAAATCCGAATTTCTTGCAAACATGTCGCACGAGTTAAGAACCCCGCTTAATAGTTTGCTGATCCTTTCCAAAGATTTAGCTGAAAATAGAAATAACAACCTGGATAATAACCAGGTTGAAAGTGCGGAAATAATTTATAAAAGTGGGCATGATCTGCTCGTATTAATTAATGAAGTGCTTGACCTGTCCAAAATTGAATCAGGAAAAATGTCAATAAAAATTGAAAAGGTATCACTGAAAAATTTTACAGATGAGCTCATTCGCGATTTTAAACATCATGCCGAACAAAAAGGGTTGAAACTTACCTGCACCTTGAATAAAGAAATGCCCGGATCTATCCGCACCGATGAGCAACGTTTGAACCAGATAATGAAAAACCTTTTATCCAATGCTATAAAATTCACTGAAAATGGAAGCGTAAGTATTAATATCGACCGGTATACCGAAAATTCGGTGATCATTTCCATTACCGACACGGGAATTGGAATACCGGAAGATAAAAGAGTGGCCATATTTGAAGCCTTTCAACAGGCTGACGGGGGTACTTCCAGGAAGTATGGCGGCACGGGTTTAGGCCTTTCCATTTCCCGGGAACTCGCTAAATTATTAGGAGCCGAAATTAGGCTGAGTAGCAGGATAAATGAAGGTTCTACTTTTTCAGTCATTATTCCGTTTGATATTCATTACGAAAATTTACCTGTTAAAGGGGAACCGTTGAATGAAACTCCACCATACAAATCCGGTATTGAAACGGATTCGAAATACCTGGATTATCCTGCCATAGAAGATGACAGAAATTCCATTACCCGGGATGATAAAATAGTGCTCATCATCGAAGATGATCTTAATTTTGCTTCTATACTGCTGGGGCAGGCTAAGAAAAAGGGTTTCAAATGTTTGTCGGCAGCAACCGGCGAAGATGGCTTATTGCTGGCTGCAAAATACCAGCCGCAGGCCATTATTCTTGACATGGGACTGCCAGGTATCAGCGGGGATGAAGTATTATTTGAATTAAAAGCAAATCCATCAGTAAGTCATATACCGGTGCATATTATTTCCGCAAGTGAACTTTCGCTGGAACCCATCAGGGAAGGAGTAATCGATTACCTGGTAAAACCGGTAAATAAGAAAGATCTTGAAGAAGCATTCAATAAAATTGAAAAATTTGCAGGCAGAAAAATGAAAAATCTGCTCCTCATACAGAGCAATGAAAATTCAAGGATAGCAATGCGAAAACTCATAGGCAATGGGGACGTGAACTGTTATGAAGCCGGAACCGGCAGGGATGGCCTGGCAATTTACCAGGAAAATCATATCGACTGTATTGTCCTTGATATTGATTTGCCGGATATGAGTGGATTTGATCTCATCTATAAACTGGAGGATTTGAAGCTCCACAACATTCCGCCTGTTATTATATACACAGCGAAAGAACTTACGAAAGAGGAAAACAATGAACTGCAAAAACATGCAGAAAGCATCATAATAAAAGGCGTAAAATCGGAAGAACGATTGTTGGATGAAACCGCTCTTTTCCTTCACAGGACGATCAGTAATCTACCGAAATCAAAGCAATTGACCATAAGTAAAATGTATGATAAAGAAGCCATATTTCATTCGAAAAAAATATTAATTGTAGACGATGATATGCGAAATCTGTTTGCAATATCCAAAATATTAAAAGATCGAGGAATGGAAGTTATAAAAGCGGAAAATGGAATAAATGCGTTGGAGATGCTGGATATTCATGCCGATATTGCGCTGGTATTGATGGATATTATGATGCCGGAAATGGACGGTTACGAAGCTATGAAGCAAATAAGATCTCATGGAAAGTTCAGGAGCTTACCTGTAATTGCCCTCACTGCAAAAGCCATGAAGGACGATAGGCAAAAATGTATTGATGCAGGAGCCAGCGATTATATCTCTAAACCTGTTGATGTAGAACGATTGCTGTCATTGATGCGGGTATGGCTAAGTAAATAAAAATATACGCCCTGGAGGTCTTCATGCTGTTGTTAATTTAAGTATGAACGGGCAATTGGGAACGATCAATTTTTTACCGCTTGAAAGCAAAACCAAAAATATTAATCGTAGACGACAAACCCGAAAATTTAGTTGCTTTAAGAACAGTTCTTAAAAACCTTGACATACTGGTTGTAGAAGCTACAAGTGGCAACGAAGCGCTGAAGAAAACCTTGCACCACGATTTTGCTTTGGCGTTATTAGATATCAAGATGCCAGGTATGGATGGTTATGAACTGGCAAAAATATTGCGTGAAGAAGAAAAGACTGCGCATTTGCCCTTTATATTCATCTCTGCCGTGTATACTGACAATACGGATGTATTTAAAGGTTATGAAAAAGGGGCATTCAGCTTTATAACGAAACCTTTTCAGCCTGAAATATTGATTAATAAGGTTAAATTTTTTATCGACAGGCATCACCAGGAGATTGCCTTATCCGAGCTGAATAAAGAGCTGAAAAATAAAAATGAAGAACTGGCCTTTCAAAATGATGAGAAAGAAAAACGGACGATGGATTTAATCATTGCTAACAAAGAACTGGAGCAATTTTCTTATATAGCATCGCATGACCTGCAGGAGCCACTTCGTACAGTTTCTAATTATATGAAGTTATTTGAAGAGGATTATTTGGGCATCCTGGATGAAAATGCAGGCAAATATCTTCTCAGGGTAAATAATGCGATAAAAAGGATGAGCATACTCATCAAGGCACTGTTGGATTTTTCAAGATTGGGTCATAACACAAAACTTACTTTTGTTAATTTTAAGAAATTAATCGGGGAGGTGATCACTGATCTTGACACATTGATAAAAAGTTCAAACGCTGTAATTGAAGTTACAAAAATGCCTGAACTGAATGTATTTGAAATTGAAATTCACCAGGTGTTCAAAAACCTTATTACTAACGCTATTAAATTTCGGGCAAACGACACCCGTCCTGAAATTCAAATCCACTCAGAGAAAATGGATGAGAAATGGAAATTTTCGGTAACCGACAATGGAATTGGAATAGCTCCTGAACATTTTGAACGGATATTTGACATCTTTCAGCGCCTACACCCTTATGAGGAATATGAAGGGTATGGAATAGGACTTGCCAATTGCAAAAAAATAGTTCAACTGCACCAGGGAAAAATTTGGGTTGAGTCAAACCAGGCAACACGGGAAACTACATTTTATTTCACTATACCAAACCTAATCATATGAACCAAAAGCTGGGGTGTGTAATGCTGGTTGATGACGACATTGATGACAATTTCTTTCACGAAAGAGCGATTAGGGAAAATAATGGGGAAATTGTTGTTATAAAGAAGAATACAGCCATGGCGGCGCTGGCATATTTAAAATCAATGAAAGACAATAAGGACATCTTGCCTGACCTTGTATTCCTCGATATTAATATGCCACGTATGAATGGTTGGGAGTTCCTTGAGGCATACAATCTCCTGGAAATTGAATTACAGATCCGGACCATTATCATTATACTCACGACCTCCGGGAATCCTGATGATATGGCAAGGGCAAAGACAAGGAGTTCTGTTTCTGATTATATAACAAAGCCCCTGACAAAAGAAGTAATGAAAGACATTATTGATAAATATTTCATTTAAATCCAGGTTTAATGGTGAAATGTGCGGCATTGTTGAATGGTGGTTTTTACTATTTTTTCACCATTCACCATTGAAATGATTATAATAAGTCACGCGATGAACTTTTGAAATTGCTTTAAAATAGTTGCCGCACTTTATAGGTGCTTCCGGCCGGAACGCGGTCTGAAAATAAATTGTGGACAAGATCTTCAAATAAAATAACGGACTTTTGCCCTGGCACTCTAAAATTTTTGATGGCCTTTAAAAACCTGGTATATAATGAGTGATATAGCAATCAGTGATTTATACAATTGGTGTAAGATTCCTGTGGATCAATTGTCAGGGCACCCTGATCTTAAAATACCTTTTCGGTTGCTGACCAATTCGCATGAGATGGGAAAGGTGATGGCAAGGGAATTCGTTGACGACATCAAAGCTGCGAACGCAGCAGGAAAGGCATTTCGCGCGATAGTACCATGCGGCCCAAAATGCTGGTATGCGCCATTCACAAAAATGGTAAATGAAGAAAAAGTATCGCTTCGGCTGCTTACTGTTTTTCATATGGATGAATGCCTGAATTGGGAAGGAAGTCTTTTGCATGAAAATGATCCTTATAATTTCAGAACATTTATGGAAAAGCATTTCTATGGTGGTATACAACCTGAACTGGAAGTACCTTCAATCCAGCGTTATTTTCCGGCTCCGGCATTGATTGACCTCATAAAGACACAGATAGCAGCATCACCCATTGATCTCACATTGGGTGGTTGGGGCCAGGACGGTCATGTGGCATATAACCAGGCACGCAGGCATCCATATAATAAGATAACCATTGAACAATTGCGGAATTGCGAATTAAGGGTTCAGGAAAATAACATGGATACTATCATCGCGTTGGGGCAAAGAACATTTGGATCTGCCTACCAGTTTGTTCCCCCCATGTCCATCACGCTGGGGATGAAAGAATGTTTATCCGCAAAAAAGATCCGTCTGTACAGTGATACCGGTGCATGGAAACAAACGGCTTTACGGGTAGCCTTGTTCTCCAAAGAAACTGTTGAATATCCGATGACACTCTTACAGGCTCATCCTGATGCATTGATTACTGCTACCCATGATACGGCAACGCATCCCATAGCTGAAAACCCTGAATGGGAATTTGAAGGAGTAAATACATGATCACACTTAAATCCATATTGCCGTCAGGTTTGGTATACGATCATATCGTATCTACAGGCGGTATAGGTTCGGGTATATTTTTTTCCCTGCGTGGTATCGAAACACTTGGCCGGAATGAAAGCAGGATGGCAACGCTTCTTCCATATAAGGATTTTTGCAAGCAGCATATCATATTGCATTACGTATCAGTTTTACTTGGAGCACAGCTAAACGGTGATTTTCAATCCTACCCGATTGGCAGGGTTGGAAATGATGAAATTGGAAAAAGCCTGTTAAGTCAAATGAATGATGTAGGGATGGATACCAGGCATGTAAGCCTGTCTGACCATCTTCCTACATTATTTAGTGTATGTTTTCAATATCCTGACCACTCCGGGGGAAATATTACGACCGCTGAAAGCGCCTGCAGCCAGGTGCTGCCGGAAGATATTTCTCTTTTCTTCAAAGATTTTGAATTAAATGGACGAACCGGGATCATGTTAGCCGTGCCGGAGGTTCCTGTAAACACAAGGATTAAATTGCTCGAATACGGAAGGCTCCGTCGAAGTTTGAATGTTGCATCTGTTCTGTCATCGGAGGTCGATGAGTTCAAAGAAGCCGGTGGCTTTGCCATGGTCGATATCCTGGCACTGAATATTGACGAGGCCCGGAGTATCGCACAAATAAAGGATGAATCAGTTGCCACCGGGATGATCATTGAGGCCTGCATTGAAAAACTCACTGCAGTCCATCCTTCAATTTCGGTTTTGATCACATGCGGTTCCTCCGGGGTTTATTCTTATTCAGGTAGCAGGGTGGAATTTACCGCAGCATTAAAGGTGCCGGTTATTTCAACAGCCGGCGCGGGAGATGCTTTCCTGGCTGGGCTAATAGCTGGTCTCTGTTGCGGTCTCCCTATTATAAAAGGCGCTAATGACGATTCTTTTTCCTCATCGCCACTTAAAAGTGCTACCCAACTGGGCATATTGCTCGCCTCCCTGTCTGTTACATCACCCGATACAATAAATGCCAATGCAAATACTGAATCAGTGTATAGATTAATAAAGGAATACAAATTAGAAACAGGGATGGAATTTTCAGAATTGTTCAGTAACTGTAATGAATATTATTATTCTAAACCTTAACCAAATTATGAAATCCGGTCTTACACAGGTAAACGAACTCATTCCTGAATCAAAAATTGTTGTGTTCTCTCCACATTTTGATGACTTGTTATTTATGCTGGGAGGTTATACAACCGAACTGCAGAAATCGTCATTACTGGCCACAAAGAACTTCCATATCCTCTTGATATTTTCGAGAAGCAACTACCTCGCGGGTACGGGAAATAATAATTTTGATAGCAGTCTCGACCGGATCAAACAGGCAACAGGAAAACGATTGATTGAAGACCAGGAATGTTTGGACGCACTCCTTGGACGATTCAATTACCGGTATGAATTGCTGGGAGAAAATGAATGCTTTACAAGGGGGAAGAGTTATGCCAATAGTGAAATGGAATTCCCTCATGGTATGTTTGCTGATTTTGATGAACAGGACCGGCAGATCTTTGAAAGGATGAAACAAAGGATACGCTCCTGGTCGGGCCTTAAAGATACCGCGCTTATTTTCCCGGTGGCATTTAAAGAACATATCGATCATTTCATTGTAAGAGAAGCCGCTATTGAAGTAGCAAAAGAGGCAGGCCCCGAAAGGAATGCCGCATTTTATTTCCAGGAAGATAAACCCTACGGCGGAATTGCGACTACCGTTGAACTTGAACGCATAGCCGCTTTTATAAATGAAAACAAATTGCTGCCCAAAACCTATGCCTGTGATCCTGAGATAGTAATTGATTTAGCCTTTAAACACTATATAAGCCAGGTAGAAGAAGTATACAAAACAGGGATAAGGAAAAGAGCCTTTTTTTTACAAGGATCGATGCAATCGGATCGTCCCTGCGACCGGATATATCTTTTATAGAGGCAGAGGACCCCTGGCCTTATGAATCAAAAGGCCTGTAAATCTCTGTATAGGTTCCCAGGATGAATTCCGACTGAATCTGGAATAATTCTTCATGCCGGGAGTCATTGAGCAGGAAAGCCAGTGCATCCTGGGCAGCCTCCAATGTCTCAAAATCACTTTCCCATATCAATGTATTAGAAGCCTCCCGGCCGGTGCAGGGCAGATAACGCTTACCTTTCGGAAATTCAGGATATTGATCTTCCATCCTGGCAAATTGTTGCTCAATTGCCAGGTATTCCTTCATCTTTTCCTGCTTAAAAAGCTGGACGAATCTTAATTTATAACTCATCTGTATGGCTGTAATTTTTTTGAAATATGGGTACAAAGAAAACTAAAAAAGATAATAATGGTCATATTTTATGATTCGCAAAGGATATAACAGGGATTTTTTTTGCTCAAGAGCGGACAAATTGTTGCGGCAACAGGTGGTTTGTGGGGACACAAACCACGGCCCAGCCTCGGTTGGTTTCCACACCGACCGAAATACTTTCTGGTCATTCAAGCTCCCACTCTTTGATTCAGTCAAACCTTGTGCACGCAATTGAATAAATGTATTTTAGTCTTTAACAGTTAATTCCCTTGTCTTCACAGCATATTTTTGCTGGTTCTTTCTTTTTGACAACACTCCCGGCACGGACAGATAAAGAAATCAACTGGCAGACATCGTTTAACGGAATAACTCAAATTCTTTGCCCCAAGTGCCGTATAATACGCAAACGTTTGTTTCGTATCTCTGTGCATTAGTTTGACTACTTTCGCTATCCGCCAGAAAATTAATAACGAGGAACTAGATTCCAATCTTTAACCGATAAATTTCAATTTTGAAAATTAAAATCATCCGTCTTTTTATCTTGCCTGCTTTGCTTCAGGGTACTGTTCTCACCGGTTTTTGCCAGGATGTGAATAACCTCAGGTTAAAAGACTATCGTCCTGTTTCCATATATAAAATACCTGTCACTAAAATCGAAAAGGCTAAATATCCTGTAATTGATTTTCATTCTCATGATTATCCGAAGAATGATTCCGAAGTGGATCAATGGGTAAAAACCATGGATGAGGCCGGCATTGCAAAAACAATGATTCTTTCCTGCAATACGGGCGATTCATTTGATTCTGTTGTTACGAAATATTCGCGCTACAAAGACAGGTTCGAAATTTGGTGCGGTTTTGATTATACCGGCGCGGATCAGCAGGGATGGGCGCAAAAGGCCGTGGCGGAACTTGAAAGATGCTACAAAAAAGGAGCAAAAGGTGTAGGGGAACTGGGTGATAAGGGCCTGGGAGAATTATACTCTTCACCCACCCCGGGATATGGAATGCATATAGATGATCCCCGGATGAAGCCACTCATTAAGAAATGCGGCGATCTGCATATGCCCATCAGTATTCACGTTGCTGAAGATGAATGGATGTATGCGAAACCTGATTCCACAAACGACGGACTCATGAATTCCGCTACCTGGAATGTGGATCTTACCAAAAAAGATCTGCTCGGTCATGATGAATTGATCAGGACCCTCGAAAATGCGGTTAGAGATAATCCTAAAACTACCTTTATCGCCTGCCATCTGGCCAATACATGTGCAGACCTGGGCATGCTTGGAAAATTATTCGATATGTACCCAAATTTATATGCGGATATTGGCGCCCGATATGCAGAAATTTCTCCTGTACCGAAATTTGTTCATGCCTTCATGGAAAAATATGCCGGCAGGGTCTTATATGGAACAGACATGGGCCCAACAAAGAAAATGTATCATATTACCTTTCGCATCCTCGAATCGGGCGATGAGCATTTTTACGAGTATGACATGTTTGGATACCATTGGCCTTTATACGGGCTTTCATTGAGCGAAGAAGCGCTTAAAAAGATTTATAGCGAAAACGGAAAAAAGTTGATGAAGCATTAGTTCTAACCGGCAAAATGGGGAATCGCTTTTTCTAATGGAAGGTTATTTGATCATTCCCGGTTATATATACTATTAACGATTTATTTAGATTCAGTATGAAACAATTAAGATGTTATTTTATACAGGTGTTGCTGCTAACAGGTTTATATTCATCCGGAACCGGTATTAAAGATTTTGAGAAGCATTTTAAACTGATGCCACAGCCTCAGAAGATTGAATTGCTCAATGCAGGGGGTCTTTCCGTCGCATTGCTCCGGTCCATATTTTTACAGGGAACCCCAACCAGGCCTGTTTTAAACGGGTTATTAGCTACCCTTCCCCTCACCAGTAAAGCTGCTCCGGGTGTGCTGTCGTTGAAGATATCGGCAGGTAAGGCTATTCCTGTTT
>JBDTWP010000018.1:0-37475 GCA_040006615.1 Ferruginibacter sp. | reverse complement strand
TAATGATCTTTTTGATCAGCAAAACGCTGGATTTCTATATTGAATAATACTTTCCGTATGTTTTTAATTTGTTTTTTTAACAGGCATATTTTTCCTTTATACAGCAGGTTATAAAAACCACTGCTTTCGAGGTTATTTCTGACGCTGTCTTTTGCCAGCCATATAAAGTCCGAATTGAACAGGTTGAAACTGTACACTTTTTCACTATGCAGTTGTATCCTGTCTCCCTGGTCAATTATTACCAGCACATCCGTTATTTCATCGTAGCTCATCAATACATTACCATATCCGATCCCATCATATACAACGGATCCGGCAACCGGCTTCTCCGAATAAAAAAACGGATGGCCTTCTTTAAATATAAACGGGTATCCTCCATACTTAGGGCCATTGTACAAAGCCGACTGGTTGCCAAAGGATTGATGGTAAACAGCCATGCTATTGACCAGCGCTTTCGGGTAGAAGGAACTGTCGGATGCAACATCCTGGGCAAATAAATAATTTGAAGAAAAAAATAATATGATAGCGGCGAGGAGGAGAGTGGTCAGGGTACAATTTAATTTCATATAATCAATTGAAATAACAGGTAGGGGTTTATGAAAAATAAAGCCTTTAAAATTATGGTAATTAATTGAAATAAATGGCTTCAACACTCTCAAAATATATAAAAGCCAATTATTTTATTAATGATGGATGGTTTTGATGTCTCCCGGATTAGTAAAGTTCAGGAATTTTAAGAAGTCTTTCGCTGGAATTGAATTACCGGAAAAAACAAGCTATACTAATTTGTTCACCAATAATTTTACCCTCCAATTATTCAATCCCTATTCCGGATAACTCAAATGAATAATTAAATAACCCGGCCATTATCCCGCTGCCTGCTGAAACATCATTAAGTAAATTATTGCCTTGGAGTAAGTTCTTAACCAAACCTAAGGCGATGAAAAATTATATCCTTGTCATTACTTTCATTATATGCAGTTTCAATTGTATAGCTCAAACGGCTGCTATCCGCGGCCGTATTGTGGATACAGCAGGCAGGCCGGTGGCAAATGTGTCAGTAACGGCCAGGGGTAATTCCGCCGGGGTATCCACCCGGCCGGATGGCAGCTTCACCATCAACCTGCCTGTGGCAACCCGGAGTCTGCTTCTGTCTTCCGTCGGATATGCCAACCAGGAAGTTGTTTTTGGTAGCCAAAACGACCTGGAAATCATATTGACCACAGTAGAAAAACAATTGGAAGCCGTGGTGGTGGTAGCCTATGGCACGCAAAAGAGGAAGGAGATTACCAGCGCTATATCTACCGTTAATGCCGATGCTATCAGGGCACAGCAAGTGACCTCAGTGGGCCAGGCATTACAGGGCACCGCCTCTGGGGTGCTGGTGGTCAATTCAACCGGCCAACCCGGGGAAAACCCTGTTATCCGTATCCGGGGCATCGCTTCTGTAAACGCCGCGGCGGATCCCCTTATTGTATTGGACGGTATCCCCTTCCAGGGCAACCTGAATATGATCAGTCCATCAGATATCGATAATTTTTCCGTACTGAAAGATGCTACTGCAACAGCCTTGTACGGTTCCAGGGCAGCCAATGGCGTGATACTGATCAACACCAAATCCGGGAAAAAGAGCGGGGCACCCGTTATTAATGTTTCTGCCGTAAGGGGCTACTCCTCCCGTGCAGTGGCGGAATATCCTTTCCTGGACATCCGGCAGCATTTTGAGCTTGGCTGGGAGGGACTGAGAAATCACTATGGAACGGACCCCAATGCAGCTCAGCGCGCCACAGACAATTTGATAAGATCTGCCTTTCATTATAATCCCTACGGTACCAATTTGAAACCGGTAGGCACGGACGGCAAATTGGTAAGTGGAGCCACCCCTTTATGGAACACTGACTGGGTAAAGGAATTGCAACGGGAAAGCGCCCAACGCACGAACGTAAACCTGGGTATTTCGGGAGGTACTGAAAAAACTAAATATTTCCTGGGTGGCGAATATCTTAATCAGCAGGGATATATTATCACGTCAAAATATGAAAGGGTATCCGCCCGCTTTAATTACACTGCTGATCTGAAGGACTGGCTGCAGGTGGGCACCCGTGCCGCGATCGTATCCTCCAACCAGAATTTTCCCGATGAGGGTAGCAACAATTATACTGATGTGATCCTGTATTCCCGTACATTATCCAGCGTATTTCCATTGTATATGCGTGGCGAAGATGGCGCTTTAATAATGGATGCAAATGGTAAACCCATTTTTGATTATGGTGTAGGCGACCCCAACCGTACGGTGAATGTGAACCGGCTTATTTTGACCAACAGCAATGACGTGGCTACCACCTACCTCGACAAAAAACTAAGTAAAAGACTGTTCGTGAATCTGAATACCTATGCAGATCTAAAGCTTGCAAGGGGGCTTAGCTTCAAGACTAGTTTTGGTATTGACCGTTATACCCTCAACTCGCTGGCGCATGATAACAAAGATTTTGGCTTTGCCGTAAATGTAGGTGGCCGCACTACCCGTACCAGTAACCTCACTACTTCATGGACCTGGAACAATATGTTGAATTACCAGCAGCGTTTTGGCGATCATAATGTAAACCTGATGGCCAGCTATGAGGCCTTTGATTATAAACTGGAGGCGCTGAAAGGCTCCAAAACCGGCTTTCCCTTTGGTGGCCTGGACGAACTGAACAATGCAGCTACCAATGAATCCTTCAACGGGTCCACCACCTCCGAAACACTCCTGAGCTACCTGGGCAGGATAAAATATGATTTCAAAGGGAAATATTTTGCGGAGTTTGCAGCCCGGCGTGATGGATCTTCCAGGTTTGCACCCAATAAACGCTATGGTTTCTTCCCGGCCGGCGGTGTATCCTGGATCATCAGCCAGGAAGGTTTTATGAAGGGTTCCAAAAAAATCGACCTGTTGAAATTGCGGGTATCCTATGGCGTTGTAGGCAACAATCAACTGGCCTCCTATTTCCCCTACCTTGGCACTTTTTCAACCGGATATGACGAATTAACCAACCCTGGAATCTATTTTGATCAGCTCGCCAATGCAAATATCAGGTGGGAAAGACAGGGCAACACCAATATCGGGCTTGATTTTGAAGGTTTCAATAGCCGTCTCACAGCAAGCCTCGACCTGTTTCATAAAACCTCTATCGACCTCTTATTCAACCTGCCGCTGGTCTATTCCGGTGGAATTGGCACAGTAGCCTATAATATTGGAAAGATCGAAAATAAGGGAATAGAACTCAGTCTGAATTACGACATCATCAAGGGCCGGAACTTTACATGGAACGCCGGCATCAACGCAACCTACTTAGCAAACACCATCAAGAAACTTACAGACAGGGATACACTGGCTCCCAGTGGTGTTCAGCGGTTAACAGTAGGTAAATCACGCTATGAATTTTACCTGGCCGACTGGGCCGGTGTGGATCCTGCAGATGGCAAACCGATGTGGTATATTGATGAACTGGGTACTTCCGGTGAACCTACCGGTAAAAGAATCACTACAAAAGTGGCCGCCGACGCAGCGAAGGGCCGCAGGTATTTTGGATCGGGGATACCTAAATTAACCGGAGGCCTCAGCCAAAGGCTGAGCTACAGGAATTTTAATCTGAATATCTTATTAAACTATGCCTTTGGAGGTAAGTATTATGACGGCAATTATTCGGCGCTGATGCATGGATTGTTCAGCGGGTATGGCGCGCAGCTGCATACGGATATGCTGAGCCGCTGGCAGAAACCGGGCGATATTACCAATGTGCCCAAGTTGAACCCTGACAATGGTGATGCTTCCACACCGTCCAATAATTATTTATTCAATGGCGATTATATAAGGCTGCGCAATATCTCACTGGGTTATTCCGTGCCCCTGCCCAACCAACAGGTAATTAAATCGATCCGTTTTTTTGTGCAGGGTGATAATTTACTTACCTGGGATAAGCTTAAAGAAGGATCGGACCCCGAAGCGAATATTGACGGCAATTCAAACGGCAATTCAAACGTGTACAAAACCATTTCAGCCGGCCTTGAATTTACATTCTAAAAATTCTAAACTCATTATTATGAAACTGCCTTTCAGCTTAATCAATAAAAAGATCATCAGCCGGTTCTCCGTTATTTTTATAGCAGCCCTGCTGGTCGCGGGATGCAAGAAAGATTTTTTAAACGATCCCAAACCTACCGATAAAGTAAGCACTGTGGATGTATTCGCTTCCACGGACGGGGTCAGAGCGTTTTTTAATGGCCTTTATAGAAATTTCAGGTTACAATGGCAAAGCCTGGATGCCTCCGCAGGCGGTAATGATGATACCTACAGCTTTGTATCGCTCTACGCCGCAAGAACAGTGAAGGGTAAGGATATAGTGATGGCTTTCCCTACCTGGTATATTTACGACTACCAGAATCAGAACAGGGAACCTACCTACCGCAGGGTTAATTTTACCTGGGAATTTCTTTATGAGAATATCAACCAGTTCAATATTTTGCTGAAGGGAGTTGAAGGCAGCGCCACCATCAGCGCTGAGGATAAAAAAATCTTATCCGCAGAAGCAAAAGCATTGAGGGCATGGCTGTATTTTGAACTGATCCGTGAGTTTCAACACAGTGTTGCCAAAGATCCAAATGCCCCGGGCGTACCCGTGTACACAGAGCCCACTTCTATCGAAAATAAAGGCAAGCCCCGCGGCACGGTTAAGGAAACATATGACCTTATCAACAGTGATATTGAATATGCCGTTCAAAATAGCAGCGCTTCAAGAAATCTGAAGAGCCAGGTTAACAGCAACGTGGCCTGGGGCATGGCAGCACGTATTTATCTGGAGCAGGGACGCTGGGCTGATGCAAAAAACGCCGCTCAAAAAGCCAGGCTTGGTTTGCAACTGGATGCCCAGGGGTATACCAGCAATTATAATGACCTCAGCTCTCCTGAAGTGATCTGGGGCCTTCCCCAAACAACAGGTAATGGCGGGCAAAGCCTTTATTATGGAACCCTCAGCTCCTTCTTTGAGCAAACAGGCGACGGCTATGATGGCTTTTATATGAGTGAGGAACTGGTCAGTCAATTTAGTCTTTCAGACATTCGTAATACTTTTTTTGAATACAATGCTCCCGGTACCCCTGATAATTATGCCACCAATAAATTTGGCACCGAACATCCCAGCTATGAAGTAACGATGCTAAACGGGCAAACTGTAAAAGAGAAGACCATCAATTTTGACGAATCCATAATTATGATGAGGGTAGCTGAAATGTACCTCATTGAAGCTGAGGCAAAAGCCAGGCTGGGCGATCCTGATGCAGGGGATTTATTATTTGCACTGCAGGAAGATCGTGATCCGGACGCGGTCAAGTCGGGTAATACAGGCACTGCGCTGATCAGTGAAATATTGCTGGAGCGGAGAAAAGAATTGTATGGCGAACTGGGTATTGACTGGCTGGATGCAAAAAGATTACAATTGCCGGTAGACAGGACGGGTTCAAACCATGAGGCACCGAATGATTATATACTTTCCGCAAATGATGCAAGGATGATACTAAAGATCCCGCAAAAAGAAATAGACTCCAATGATTTTATCAACCAGGGAGATCAGAATCCTTAGGGTTTCTTAAATCAACTGCCGGCAGGGCCAAAAAAGCCCTGCCGGGGTTGGTGGATGAAAAGCCAGCTTCAATAATTTAAACATGCTTAAGAGTGACTTGTTTTACAAGTCACTCTTTTACATTTGTTCTGACATTTCTTTCAACGATTCATCCCATCGCTCATCTTTCACTAACTTTAGGAAAAATATATTATGAAGCGATACCCACTATTGCTGCTGCTGATTTATAGTGTATATGGTAACGGTTTTGCCCAGCAAACACAAAAGCCGCCATTGCATGGAAAGAACTGGATGGCGATTACAGGTAAGCCACTGGCTGCTACCGCAGGAAGTATTATATTTCAAAAAGGAGGAAACGCTGTAGATGCAGCATGTGCTATGGTGGCGGCCACCTGCACCATGTGGGATGCTTTAAGCTGGGGAGGAGAAACACAGGCCCTGATCTATAATCCAAAAACAAAAAAAGTAATAGCGATCAATGCACTGGGTGTAGCCCCCTCCGGGGCAACAGTTGACTTTTTTACAAGCAAAGGATATAATTTTCCGCCGGAATACGGCCCCCTTGCTGCAACGACACCCGGTACGGCGGGTGGCCTTTGCCATATGCTGGCCGCGTATGGTACCATGAGTTTGATGGAAGTATTGGCCCCCGCCATGCAACTGGCAGCAGGTTATCCAATAGATGCAGAAACTGCCAACAGCATGGAAAAGGGAAAAACACTGATCAAGGAATGGCCTTATAGTAAAAAAGTGCTTTTACCCCATACGGGAGAAAAAAGAGAAGCTCCGGAAGCAGGAGAAATCTTTGTGCAAAAGGATCTGCTGTCCACGCTTACAAAAATGGTGGAGGCGGAACAAAATGCATTAAAGCAAAAGAAGAGCCGCATGGAGGCAATCATGGCGGCATTTGATCGCTTTTATAAAGGCGATATTGCAAAAGAATTTGTAAGAGGATGCAGGGAACAGGGCGGATTGATCACCATGGAGGACCTTGCCGGATGGAAGCCCATTGAAGAAGCGCCTATGATGGTAAATTACAAAGGCATCGATGTATATAAATTACAACAATGGACCCAGGGCCCGATGCTCCTGCAGTCATTAAACATCCTGGAAAATTTTGCCCTTAAAGAAATGGGCTATAACAGCACCCGTTATATCCATACCCTCTACCAGGCTATGAACCTTGCCTTCGCTGACCGGGATTTCTATTATGGCGACCCTTATTTTCCACCGGAGGAACCTATAAAGGGATTACTGAGTAAAGCGTATTCAAAATTAAGAGCTTCACAAATTTCGGTTGATAAGAACGATCCCAACCTTGGCCCGGGTGATCCTTATCCTTTTGAAGGAAAGCAAAATCCTTACGGGGAATTATTAAAAAGGCGTGCAACCTATACCGATACTACCAGTCAGCAACCGGGCAGCGCCATTCCAAAACACGATCTGCGTGCTTTGAATTATACCCGACCCACAACAGAAGGCAACCAGGCATTTGCCAAATCTGGCTTCCGGGATAACGATGAATCTCCGCTTTCCGGCGAGGGAGGTTTGGAAACGGCCACTTACCTAGACCGGTTATGGCGGGGTACCACTTCCGTGGAAGCGGCAGATAAAGAAGGCTGGGTGGTATCTGTCACGCCAAGTGGCGGATGGCTACCGGCATGCATTGCAGGCAACACGGGTATCGGCATGAGCCAGCGCATGCAAAGTTTTGTATTGGACAGCACCATTAATCCTTTTAATGTGGTGGCACCCGGCAAGCGGCCCAGGGTAACGCTTACGCCTACGCTTGCACTCAAAGAAGGGAAACCTTTTTTATCCTTTGCCGTGCAGGGTGGTGATACGCAGGATCAAAACCTGTTGCAATTCTTCTTAAACATGGTAGAGTTTAATATGACCGTACAACAGGCATGCGAAGCACCGAATTTCAATACCAATCAATTGTGGCTTTCCCTGGGTGGATCTAAAATACCCGACCGAATACCAAGGCCCGGCAATCTTTTACTGGGCAATAAAACTCCGGACAGCATTCGTAATGAATTGATTAAAATGGGCTATAAACTAAGTTTTGGCGAACGAACCAGCGGGCCTATAAATGCCATTTATTTTGATTGGAAACATGGTTCATTCTGGGGTGGCAGTTCAAACAACGGGGAGGATTACGGCATCGGCTGGTAAGAATTGTTAATGCCAACACGGATCATTAAGGCAGCGCCTGGCTGTGCCTGCCTTTAATTCTTTCCTCAGCTTTCACTTAACTATTCAAGACCAATCTTTTGCAATAACCTATGATATCTTGGGTTATCAAATTTAATTAAGAAATCTTTCTGTACTTTCATATAAACCATGATTCCGTATTTTTCATCCAGCAATTCTTCAAAGATGGTAAATGCTTCCTCCATTTGACCAAGGTTTACTTTAATCATTGCCACTGCGTATCGTTTATCGTTATTGTGTGGCGGAGATTCCAGTTCAGTTAATAATTTATTTACTTCATTCATTTTTCCCATCTTCACATATACTACTCCCAGCGTGCCAAGCATCACGGGTCTCCGGCCCGAAAGGTCAACTGCTTTTTTTAATTCCGATTCGGCTTTTTCATATTCCTTTATGGCATGGTAAGTCATTCCTGCAGTAAAATGTGCTTCGGCGTAACCGGGATCGAGTATAATTGTTTTATTGATCTGCAACAAAGCTTTTTCATACTCCTTCCTGAAATGGTATATCCTTGCCAAACCGGTATTAATACTGGAAGAAAGCGGGTCCAGTTGATACGCAATGAGCATCTCCGTCAACGCTTCATCGAGCCTTTCCTGTACACCCAAAAATAATGCATTCCATTCATGTGCAGTTGCATAGCCGGGTTTCAATACAATGGCTTTTTTGAATTCTAATTCGGCACCCTTCCAATCCCAGTCGAATCTGAATTTAATATAACCCAGCGCTGCATGCGCTTCGGCAAGTGTAGAATCGATCCCGAGTGCATGCATGACAGCCTGTTTAGCTTTTGATTTAGCCACAGGTATCGCAATGTTCCCATAACCGGCAACTCCTATAAGTGTATAACAATAAGCCAGGCTTGCATAGGGCAATGCAAACGCAGAATCCTCCCCGATGGATTTTTCAAAATAACCCAGTGCCGCCAGTATGCTTTCGGGGGTACGTTTATTCAGGGAGTATTTGCCGGCAAGGTAATCCTGGAAAGCATCCATATTATTTGTAAGGCTTTTCTCCAATTGTTCTTTTTCCGAAGAAAGCAGCCTTACCTTCAGTTCATTCGCAACGTTCATTGCGATCTCACTCTGGATCATAAAAATATCCTTCAATTCCCTGTCGTACTCCTTTGACCAAATATGTTCCTGGCTGGACGCATCAATTAATTGCACGGTTATCCGGGCTTTATTGTCAACTTTTCTTACACTGCCTTCCAGGATCGTACCTACCATTAATTCATGGCTTATCTGCGAAATATTCTTATCGGATATTTTATATTTCATGATGGATGTCCTGGCAATCACATTCAGCCCGCTGATCTTCGAAAGGCTTGAAATTAATTCTTCAGTCATCCCGTCAGCAAAATATTCATCCGCGGCGTTATTACTGATATTAGCCAGGGGCAAAACGGCGAGCCTGAATTTGGAATAAGATGAATCATTCGCCAACGTATTCTTGAAATAGAAGATCAATACAACGATCATCAGCACAGAAAATAAGGCCAATCCATAGCGGATCATTTTCTTTTTGGGAAATCTTTCTTTTTTTTGCCGGTTGGGTGCAAGCCAGGGTAGTGCGATACAATAAATATCCATCGGCATTGAAATGTTTTTCAGCCTTTCGGCCCCCAGTTTAATTACCGGGTAGGGAACCTTGTTCCTGATCTGCCGGGCAACATCTTCTGAAATACAAATGCCGCCCGGGGCAGCTAATGGTTCCAAACGGGCAGCAATATTTACACCATCACCATGCACATGTTCATCCATGTATACCACATCCCCGATATGCAGCCCGATCCGCAAAATTATCCGGCGTTGCACCGGCTCATGCATATTACGGTCATGTAAGGAGGATTGAATTTCTATGGCACACAGGGTTGATTCTACGGCGCTGTCAAACTCTACAAAAAATGCATCGCCTGCCGTTTCTATTTCCCTGCCTCCGAATTTTGGAAAGAAGGGTCTCAGGATCATTCTATGTTCATGAAGTAATTCAAGGGCAAGCGCCTCGTTTGATTGCGAGAGGGCGCTATAACCGACCATATCAGTAAACATTATAGCCGATAAGCGTCTCATAGCCTTAAAATTATTTCGTAAACAAAAACGTACTCAAATATATTGAAAATTAAAGGGAGGAGCCAGTAATTATCAATTACCTAAATGCCCGCAATAGAACTAATGGCTTCCTGTTCCAGGGGCTTTGATATAAAACCTTTTATGTATTTATTGGATTGCGCTTTGTCCTTATCGCGCTGATCAACCGAGGAAGAAAGAATATAAATAGAGATTTGCTCTTTTATTTCTTCGCTGAATCTTTCAAATTCCTCCATAAATTCCCAGCCCGTAAGGGTGGGCATATTCAGGTCAAGAAAGAGTATGGTAGGTTCAGAACTTTTTATGTATTCATCCTGTATAAATGCGAGCCCTTTTTCGGGTACCTGGAATGTTTTAATATCCACTTCACCCAACGTGCTTTTTAACTCAATGTTGCAAAGTATATTATTAAAAGGATCATCATCAACGATAATGTATTTCCGGATTATACTCATATTTCAAATTCAATTTTAATTTCGGTTCCCTTATTTACCCCGCTCCTTATGCCTATTTTTCCGCCAAGCGTTTCTACCTGTGTTTTTACCATATATAACCCCATCCCTTTTCCGGCTATATTTGGATGAAACCGTTTGTATAAGCCGAAAACCTGCTCACCCTTTTTTTGAAGGTCGATACCCATTCCGTTGTCGGTAAAAAATAAAATAATCTTATCTTTTACCAGCTGGCTTTTAATTTCAATAATGGCAGGCACCCGGGGCTGGCGATATTTGATGCTGTTGGAAATAAGATTATAAAAAATGCTGTGCAGGTAGCTCTTTAAAGTCAAAATTTCATCAACCTTACAAAAATCATACTTTATTTCAATATTATCCTTATCAATTAAATTTTTAATGCTGATTTTTATATCATCCACCAATACTGAAAAACAAACCCTGACTTTCGCCTCATTGATTTCGCCTTTTACCTGTAAAATATGGTTAAGATCCTTTACAATATTGTCAAGCCTCGTAACAGATTCAATGAGGCCCTGCCTGAGTACTTCTTTTTTTTCCGGACTTAATCGCGGATCAGTCAATACGTTTGTCGCACCTAGAATATTTGCCACCGGTGCCCGCAGGTTATGGGAAATGATATAGGCAAATTGTTCCAGGTCTTTATTCCGCAGCATCAGATCATTGACCATTTTTGTGCGCTCTGTTTCCGCGAGTTTTAATTCGGTTATATCGTGCGCTATCCCATGCAGGCCGGTTGGTTTGCCGGTTGAGTCGTACTCAAGTTTGCTTTCTGAATAAATGTGCCTGACGATTCCGTCAGTGCGGACAATACGATGACTACAGGAGGCATCCTTCAAAGAATTACGTGATTCTTTTATTAATTGAAATACAAAATCCAGATCTTCGGGATGTATCAATGTTGACCAGGTCTTAAATGATATGCGGGTTTGATTGGTGGGGAGACCGAATATCCTGCATGCTTCTTCTGAGAATAGAAGCACATTTGTATCAAAATCCAATTCCCAACTACCCATATGAGCTATTTGCTGTGCCCTTGCCATCCGCCTTTCACTTTGGATCAGTTCCCGCTCTGCTTTTGTTTTTTCTTGTTTCTCCTTTGATTCTTTTAGCGCCCGCTTAACTTTGGTGGCTAAGGTGAACAATTTATCTTTCAGCACATAATCTGTTACACCGTTCCTGATAAAATCAATAGAATTTTCTTCACCAATATATCCCGAAACAAAAATAAAAGGAGTATCGGGAGCTATCAAGTTCCTCATTTTAAAAGCTGTAGGCCCGTCAAATGATGGAAGAGAGTAATCAGACAATATAATATCAGGCATAAAATTTTCCAGGGCCCTGCCAAATTCCTGTTCGTTTTGAACAATTTCTGATACGTAATTAATCCCGCTCTTCTTTAACTCGTATTGCAGCAGTTCAAGGTCGTTCAGGTCGTGCTCTACAATTAATATTTTGGTTTTAGCGTTCAAATTTATCTTTTATTGTGGTGGCTGGTTAACGATCAGCCAGTATAAACCGAGATCAGAAATCGCCTTTTGAAAGGCATTGAACTCCACAGGTTTTGTCACATAGGAGTTTGCTCCCAAACCATAACAATTCTTTATATCGGGATCTTCCTTTGAAGAAGTAAGCACCACGACAGGAATTTTCCTGGTTCTGTCATCCTTTTTAATTTTTTGCAGCACTTCTATACCATTGACTTTTGGCATTTTTAGATCAAGCAGGATAACTTTTGGTTCCTGCTCAATCTGCCTGCCTGTATACGCTCCTTCGGCAAAAATAAAATCCAATGCTTCGGCTCCATCGCTGACATGTAAAAGCCGGTTAGCCAGGTTATTTTTCTTTAATGCACGAATAATCAGCTCCGCATCGCTTATATTGTCTTCTACCAGCAGGATTTCGATTTCTTTTGTCATGATGATATATTTTTAGGTAATGAAAAATGAAATATGGCTCCTTCGTTTACTTTGGCTTCCGCCCATACCCTGCCTCCGTGCTTGGATATGATCCGGTGCACAATTGCAAGACCTACCCCGTTGCCCTCAAATTCCTTATCGCTATGCAGGCGCTGGAACACGCCAAAAAGCTTGTCGGCATAGCGCATATCAAACCCGGCCCCGTTATCTTTAATGTGATAGATGATTTCATCATCTTTTATCGCGGAACCGATTTCGATGACCGCGTTTTCATTTTGTCTGGAGTATTTAACGGCATTTGAAATTAGGTTTATCCAGACTTGTTTAAGGGTGGCGCTATCGCCCTCAGCCGGCTGCAAATCATTTATTTTAAAATGAATAGTGCGATTATTGTGTTCGTTTTTTATTTCATTGCAAAGATTGGTTACCATATCATGCATCGGGATATTCACCTTTACCAGTTCCTTCCTTCCTATGCGGGAGAAGGTGAGGAGGTCGTCAAGGAGTTGTCCCATTTTTTTTGCATTGTCCATGATATTGTTGATCACACGGATGCTTTCATTGTCTAATTGGGTTCCGGAGTCCTCTTTGAGTATTTGGGCATAGCCATTAATTGCCCGAAGAGGCGCCCGCAGGTCGTGCGACACGGAATAGGAAAAAGATTCCAGATCCTTGTTAACAATGCTTAACTCCTCAGCCCGTTTCTCTTTCTCTTCGTTTTGAAAGACAAGTTCCTCATTGGCAATGATTAACTCTGCCGCACGTTTTTCTTTCTCTTCACTTTGAAAGACAAGTTCCCTGTCTGCAATGATTAAAGCTTCAGCACGCTTTTCTTTCTCTTCATTTTGAAAGACAAGTTCCTTGTTGGCAATGATTAGTTCTGCCGCACGCTTTTCTTTCTCTTTATTTTGGAGTAAATAATTGCCGGTTACGAGTAACAAAAGAATCGTGAACACCGCCATTAAAATAATCAGGAACACAGAAAACCGGTTGAATGCTGCCAAGCTGCGCTCGTTTGTTTGCTCTCGTTGTTTGAGCAAATGGTCTTCTTCCCGCTGAATATCATTAATAATTTGGCGTAAACGGTCGGAATTCTGCCTGCCCTGGTTGGTAGAAATATAAGCGATTGCTGATGCTAATCCCTGGTTAATTCTTAACATAACCGTCTGGTTTGAAAAATCCATACGCATTTGGATATAGAAACGGAGGGAATCTACGCGCTGTTGCTGCACGGGATTATCCTGTGTAAGTTGCCTCAGTTGCCTGATGTAAGCGAAGGTGGTTTTTTCGGCAGCGTATAATGGTTTCAGGTATGTGGTGTCTTCTGTAATGACAAAACCACGCGAAGCGGATTCAATGTCCTTTGCAAGCGAGAAGATATGGCCTGATTGGTAAATAACCTGTTCGGTTTGTTGCACCCCTTTCTCAGCGTCAAGAAGTCTTTGATTGCTGTTATAAACGCCAAAACCTATTAAACCGTTGCATGCCAGAATAGTGAAAGAGAAAATTAAGAGCTTTTGTTGAAAACTAATTTTCATTCGAACTTTTGTAAGGGTGACATTATTTGATATTTTTTTTTGGCTAATTGTCTTCGTTCTTAAAAGCGGGTACTATATTCTCAAATGATTAACTCATCCGGTTTTTTTCACTTTCCCATATCCTGGCTAAATAAAGTCTATTGCATTAAATTGAGTTTAATGTATTGAAGGAGGCGGTTTCTTCGGGTAATTTTTCGTCAGGGTCAATGGAAGAAACTTTGCAATTCGTTTCTGCCTTTTTAATAATGGGTTTGGTTACCACCTCAACGGGTATATATTCAGCGTGTTTTAACAAAGATATGTTTCAAGATTTTTCAATTCAAAAGTGCCACTTCTATTGGTTTTAATGATCACGAAACAATACAAAGTTGTGCACATTTAACGTTGGAATGTTACAGAATTAAAGAAATAAGTTACATAATTCACTTATCGGAAGGAGGCAGGAATGGGAAATAATTTTCTGATTTACCTGGTAATACATGAATTAACCAGTCAACATCATCTTGTATGGCGGCAACGCCAGAATCCCTGGTTAAATTGACACAGAACCATCGTCTTATTAAGCTTAAACAAAAAGTTTCCCCTGGTACTGTTGGAAAGGATGGCTGATGATCTATCGTAACAACATTACGGTGCCCTTCTCATAACCGCGTATACCTCCCTGTAAAAGCCAGGAACATTGCCACACAAAGGCCCCGGTATTTGCTCCTTTTCCTTTATAATTTCCATCCCACCCTTTCTGAGGATTTGTGGTGGTAAATATCAATTCACCGTAGCGGTTAAACACGTCAAGGCGGAAATTGATCACATTGCCAAAAACCTTTGCCCTGAAGATATCATTTACCTGGTTTCCATCAGGCGAAAAAGCCCCGGGAATGAATACCCCGGAAAAACAATCCTTTTGAACCACCCGGATAGTATCATTGCCAATGCAACCGTTCAAATCTTTTACTGTAAGAATAAAATTGCCCGGTTTGTCTATTAATAAAGAAGGCTGGACTGAGCCGGTTGACCATAGATAACTGGTATAACTGCCTGTTGGCCGAATAGTTAATTTGTCGTAACTGCAAAGACTATCCTCCGGAATTAAAAAGCCGGAAGGAAGCGGAAAAATATTCTTTACTTCCATACTATCCATGGCAACGCAATTATTCTGATCAGTAACCATTACCCGATAAATCCCTTTATCCCTGGTTGTAAAAAATCTTGATGCGGATCCATCCTGCCAAAAATAACTAATAAAATTGCCCGCATCTAATTTCACCTGATCGCCTCTGCATAAATTTATGTCATTGCCAAGGTTGATGATAGGTTGTTTAAATACCTGTATCTCCAATGAATCATTGGCATAACACCCATTAATATCCCGGGCTCTTACCCAATAAATACCGGCAGTGCCAATCGTAACTGCATGCAGATCGCTACCCGTATTCCAAAAATATTTTTCATAACCTGCGCCTGCATTTAATGTTATGGAATCATACTCACAAAAAGCGGTATCAGGTCCAAGGAAAACCGGGCGAGCTGAAATTACATTGACCGATATGGTATCATACGCATAACACCCATCATCCGTGGTGACTTTCAGGGTGATCAGTTCGTCCTGTAAAGGAATGATCTTAACCTGTGCTGACTGGCTGCTGATCAATGACGCTGGTAACCAATTGTACTTTGCAAAACCGGCAGTAGCCTGCAATAGTATGGTATCCAGCCGGCAGACCGTTTGATCGCTTCCGATACTTAGCGTGGGAATGGAGGCGATAGAAATGATTATCGTGTCCGCATATATTTCACCACATGAATTGCTGACTTTTACAAAATAAGTACCGGCGCCATTTGCAATAAATATTGAATCGGTTGATCCGTCCTGCCAGGTATAGGTATTAAACCCGGCGCCTGCATTTAACCTGGTAGTATCTCCGGGACAGATATACAGGTCGCTGCCCAGGTTAAACGATTGGTTCGGCTGCAGAGCTTGCACCTGCAGACTGTCATAATAAACAAGGCAGCCGGCATTTAATTTTACCTTAAGCCAGGTATTGCCAGCCTTTTTAAATCTAACGGTTGCGACAGAATCAGAATTGCCTGCCAGCTTTATAAACGAAGTATCGTAAATCCATTGGGGTTGCAGGGTACATGAACTGTTTTTTACCGACTTATACGAATAGTCTGTGTTCAGACTACAGACTGTGGCAGGTCCGGAAATTTTAATGGAATTGCAGTCAACCACACTGCTGCACAGAATAGCGCTAACATTTTGATGAATACTATCGGGAACAAAACTGACCGTGACATTATTGATCTGTTGAATGGAAGACTGTAATTCCGCATATCCCAATGACTGCGGATTGGGATTAATATCAATAATGGGGGGATCCAGGGCTGTAAAATTGCAGGTGCCCAGTTCTCCCTTATCGTTATACTTCCTGATATAAGGGTCAAAATAACTTCCATTAACTCCGCCAGAAGAAAAATTTCCTCCTACATAAATATTGTCATTTGTTCCGATCCCCAATCCTTGCGGGATCCTGGCGATATCGAAATCATATTCATTGATAAATTTTATATCAAGGTTGGAATCAGCCTTTAACAAAACCTCTTTTGTTGCTGAACCATTAAAGTAAAAATAAGTAGCATATAACATACCCGCTTTTACATTGCCTGCCCTGATTACAGAGCCGGCGTGATCTATAGTCCTAAATTTTGAAGGCCTACCTGTTGTATCAAATATTCCCATCAAAAATTTATCCTGGCCATCACCACCGCCATAAAAGATCCGCCCTTTATCAAACTTTGCCAGCCTCCTGTAAGATGACCCTGAATACCCGTTCTGATAGATAAAGCTATTCAGCATTTGCCCGGTTTTCTTATCCAGTGTTACAGTTACGCTGCCGGGGTTATTACTTTCAATAATAACCACCAGCGATGTGTTAGTTGAAACTGCTTTCGCAGATCCGAATAAACCCTGGTCCAATTCATAAACTTTCTGCCATAACTCATTTCCTGCGGCATCCATTTTATAAACGATCACCTTTGGCTTTTCCATAAACCCTAGTGTAGTTGCTACGAAATAATAATTCCCCTCCGCATCTTTATGAACATCTGAGACACCGCTTCCGCCAGAATACAGGCCATTGGTTTTTACTGTTCTTGACCAAATTATCTCAAGGTTATCGGAAACAAGTGTAAATGTATAGGCCTGGTAATTTCCCTGTGAAGAGTTTGAAATAAGCATAACACTCCTATCATCCATTTGTAAAGAAGAAAAGGCAGTGGTGATACCATCAAAGTATACAGAAACTCCTTTTATGAATTGTCCTATTTCATCAAATAATTTGAGGCCGTAGGTTAGCGGATTTTCTGTCTCCCATATACGGTCATACCGGGCGGAAACAATTAGCTGGTTATTGTTGCGCATCAGGAGATAATCTCCAAAACTTTCCGCATGACTATGGGAACGAAAAGTTTTATAATAAGTGGCAAGACAGGTATCCACCACCGGAAGCGCGGGGCAATAATGCTCATTGCAATTATATTGCGCTGTCAAATTTGCATTGGAACTTATGGAATTAGCAAGATTGGCGGCAACTGCCATATCGATAGCCACAGTTGCAACCGCAGTATTTTGCTGATTAATTATTTCATGAAAATCATTGGCTATATCCTGGTAACCACATCCAGCCAATATTCCTATGCTATCGGTCTTAATAAGGATTATCTCATTGGAACCGAGGGTATTCAGCCCAAACAAATAACCACCGTCAGATGACCTGGCAATAGCCGCAATACCCGATCCGTTTGGAACAGTATACTGCCGGGTATACTCAGGAGTGGTTTGATAGTAATTGAAATGCCTGATAAAGATCATCTTTCCATCCCGTGGCAGGTAAAAACCAAGTGCATCCCCGGCAATATCCATAGCCCCGGAAATATTAAAATCTATGTTGCCGGCTATTTTATACCGGTGTTCTGTTTCTATGGTTGCCGAATAATACAATTTATACCTCACGAGTTCAAATCCGGCAGGGGATATTTTTACCGAACCCAACAGGTTCGCTCCCTGGTTGAAGGAACCCGTCTCAAAACAGGTGCGTTCCTGCACACCATCATTGATTATATGCGAAGAACTAATATTACCGTCCTGTTTCAGGATCTCTGATATTTCCACCACCTGTTTCCCATTGCGGAGGCAATTTGTTGTCAGTGCAAGAGTTGACCAGCCAAGGCTGCCAAATCCCCCAAGACCGATGAGGCCCGCCGGTGAAGTGGTCTTATTCCATATAATGGCGCCGTTTGCATTTAAGGTTGTATATACAATGGAAGAAGAAAGTTGTGTGGCCAGGGCCATACTGGTATCAAACAGCCCAAGGGTTAACTTAATAACAGGCGATGGCATGGGGTATGATTTAACCCAGTTGGTTGATAAATCAGCAGATAACTGCGAAAGAAAAACTGCATTCGTTCCATCATTTAAAATACCTGCAAGGGTGGTGATGCCTCCTGAAGTAACCCGCATTTTGAAGATGGTGACCGGTTTATTACTGATACGCAATTGGGTTTGGGAAACAATCGTTCCGCCATTTGTCATCCGCAATACCAGGCCCTCCTTTTCCCCGTTTGATAGCGTAATATTGCCGGCTGCGATAAAATCACCTCCCGGGAGGGTTTGCAATTCCTTCAACTCAATTTTTCTTCCTGCCCCGTCAGAAAGTCGCATGTAAAAGGTAGGTGTGGTGCAACTATCCGCAGCGCCCATGTCTGCCATCCCGGATGAAAAGCTATTCTTACCGGAATGAGATACAATAAATTTATTATTAAGGGTACCATCTTTATCAATTGACTTAAGGAGGGCTTCCGGATGCGGACAGGAATGCAATCCATAATCAGGAATTGCAGGTGCGACGGTACAGAAAGTAAGCATGCAATGGATAAAAAGAAGAAATCTGATCATGGGTTGGGTAGAAATGGATAACGGTGCAAAGATATAGGTATGCTGCTTAATAATTTGAGGCCAGGTCCGTTTTAACATGCGGGAACCGAATAATAATTATTTCTTTATTACTCGCTTTATTTTTATGGCTGAAAAGTAAAAGTCATCAAGCTTATCTTTGTCCCCCAATGATGCTATCATGAAAAAAATATTTCTTTTCTTTTCCTGCTTGCTGCTTTCCCTCCTATTGCTGGCTCAGAAAACCAAACCGGTATCGCTCGAAACCGGGTTTAAAGATCCGCCTGTATGGGCAAAACCAAAAGCATTGTGGCCCTGGGTAAATGGCAATGTTAATCTTTCACAGATCACTTATGAAATGGAAGAAGCAAAGCGTAAGGGCATGGGCGGGTTGGATATCTGGGATGTGGGTACTTCTGTTGATCCGGATAAAGTAGTACCCGCGGGACCCACCTTCCTTGGGGAAAAGTCGCTGGAAGCAATAGCTTATACGATACGTGAAGGCGACAGGCTTGGGTTGGAGATAGGACTTACTTTCGCCAGTAGTTGGAATGCCGGCGGCAGCTGGGTAAAGCCCGAACATGGGGCAATGGGGTTGTTCAGGAAGGATACCATTGTAACAGGACCGGTTAATGTTGTCGCGATAATTTCCATTCCTGAATTAACCGAAAAATATGATAATGAAAGAAAACGCCTGATCTTTAAAAACCCGCAGACGGGCTTCCCCGAATTCTTTAGGAATGTTGCAGTACTTGCCCATCCCACAAGCAAGGATTCCACGCTGCAGGGTAAGGAAATTATTGACATCACGGACAAAATGGATAGCACCGGGAAGATAAACTGGCAGGTACCGGCTGGCACCTGGCGCATTGTGAGGTATATTTGTATGCCTACTGGTCAGCCCCTGGCCATTCCAAGTCCCAACTCAAATGGATTGATGCTCGACCACTTTAGTGCTGAGGCCCAGCGAGTCAATATGAAATACATTTTTGAGCGGTTGCTTCCCGTAACAGGGTCATTAAAAAACAGGTCATTAAAATATTTATATGGTGACAGTTATGAAGTTAATTCGGCTGTATGGACTCCTTTATTGCCTGAGGCATTTTATAAAGGAAATCATTACAGCCTCATCAGATATTTACCGGTACTGGATGGATACACAATAGATAATAATGAGACCACCAGGCGCTTTATATTCGATTTTACAAAAACACTTTCTAATCTTATAATTGAAAATCATTATCAACTGGGAAGGAAAATTTGTGAACAGTATGGCATCGGTTTTTATGCCGAAGCGGGTGGGCCTGGAAAGCCTATTCATAATGTGCCCTTTGAGGATCTGAAAGCATTGGGTGCATTAACTGTTCCACGGGGTGAATTCTGGAATAAGCACCCCCAATTGGAGATATTACAAATTATTAAGGGTATTTCAAGTGCCTCACATATTTATAATCAGAAATTTGTGGAAGCCGAATCCTTTACCAGTGTATGGTTATGGCAGGAGGGGCCCGATGAATTAAAGCCGCTTGCCGACAGGGCCATGTGCGAAGGATTGAATCGTTTTGTTTACCATACATTTCCGCATACGCCTCCTGAGTCTGGTTATCCCGGGTGGGTTTACAATTTTGGCACTTTGATCAACACCACCAATGGGTGGTGGCCAAAATCCCAGGGCTTTCACGAATACCTTGGTCGTTGCAGTTATTTATTGCAGGAGGGAAATTTCAGAGGCGATGTGGCTTTTTATTACGGAGATGAGGCCCCCAACTTTGTACCTCCCAAGCATCTTATACCATCGCTGGGATTTGGATACGATTATGATGTGGTAAACAGCGATGCTATACTGAATAAAATGCAGGTAAAAAATGGGCGCATTTATTTGCCACATGGCCAGTATTACGAAGTATTGGTATTGCCGGATGAAATAAGGATGAGTCCCGATGTATTGAAAAAACTGGAAAGGATGACTGCTGCGGGTGCTATTATTATCGGACCAAAACCCAGCAGTTCTTATGGATTATACAACAAAGAACCGAGTGATAAATCGGTTCATTTGATTGCAGAAAGACTCTGGGGAAAATGCGATAGTGTTCATGTACAGGAACAGGTTTATGGAAAAGGTAAAATTGTTTGGGGAAAAACCATTCGGGAGGTACTCTCGCAAAAAGGGAACCCCCCTGATATCCGCTTACCGGAGACTATCCGGGGTAATACACTTGATTTTATCCACCGGACTGCTAAAGCAGCGGAAATTTATTTCTTGCGAAATGTCAGCAATAAACCCTTCATGCTCCCCGTACGCTTTCGGATTAAAAATATGCAACCGGAAATATGGGACCCGGAAACCGGGACTATTACGCCGGTCACGACATACCAATTGAACAAGGAGGGTGTTGAACTCGCTCTTCCGTTCAGTGGCTACGGTTCCTGTTTTATTGTATTTCGCAAAACCAATAAAAAAGTAATAGTGAACGGGATTTCGCTGGATAATAAAAAACTGTTTTCGGAAAAAATTGACGGATCAGTTTTAAGGTACGTAAATAAAGGTGTCGTGACAACCTCCAACGGCCTCTGGCAATGGAATGCAAAAGGTAAATCACTATCAAAGCAGGTTAAAATGCAGGACGCAATAAACTTACCAGGGCCCTGGGTATTGCATTTTGACCAACGATGGAATGCGATTGCAAGTGATACCATGCATTCTTTAATTCCTCTGAATCAATCAGTAAAAGAGCAGGTGAAATATTATTCAGGAACGGTTGCCTATCATCACACATTTAATTTCGATAAAGACAAAATATCAAAAGATGAATTGGTTTTACTAAACCTTGGAAAAGTAAAAGAAATTGCCGGGATATACCTGAATGGACAAAGTTTGGGTTTACTATGGCACCAGCCTTATGAAACGGACATAACGGCAGTGCTAAGAAACGGGGAAAATAACCTGGTGATCGAAGTGGTTACAACCAATAATAATTTGCTGGTTGGTGATGCAAAATTGCCCTTGGTGTACAAACGGACAAGAAGTAATATTAACAAGCTTCCAAATGCGTGGCAATTCCCTTTTTCGCAGGCACCCCTGCAGGATGCTGGTTTAATAGGACCCGTGGAATTAAGGTTTGCGGAGAAATTGTATTAAACAAAATATTCCTGTGTTATTAATCTTTTATGAAGAATACGAAGTGGGCTTTCTTTTTTTAACAGTACATCATCGCACAGTTCAACTACCTGCTTAGGCGCCGGTAGCGGGAGCTTGTAAATAAATAAAAACATGAAAAAATATCTATTGGCTGCTTTTGTATTCCTGGGTTTCCCCGGTTTTACACAAATTAAGACAAGCTTTAGCCCGGAAACGGGTGAATATGGCCAGATGCTAAGCGGCCTCGAACAGGCGATGCTAAAATATTCGGAAATGAAAACCGATACGCTGGGCGGAAAGAAAAGAACCATTTTTGTTCCCTGGATAAGAGATAATGTGCATGTGATGAAGGCTATGAAATATATTTCGCGGGATCTTACAAGCTTCCTCGAGTTTTATATGGAGAACCAAACAGAAGAAGGATTATACTTTGACTATTATTTTCCATTGAATGATGGAATAGCGCAACGCATGAATATTTTCGACAAGCGGTATTGGAAAATCATCCCGCGGGATAAAATTCAGATGCATCGTCTACCGGTAGAAGCTGACCTTGAGTACCTGGTCGTTGAAGGTGCTTATGCCGTATGGCAATCAACCGGTGATGTGGCATTTGTGAAAAAGTGGCTGCCAGTTTTGGTAAGGGGAATGAATTATTCCATGCACGACCGGCTGCGTTGGTCCGAAAAATTTCAGTTAGTGAAAAGAGGGTACACGCTTGATACCTGGGACTTCATGCAATTACCAACCACCCGGGAAGAGTATTCAAGAAATGGGGGAGATGTGCAGAAAGGAATTTTTGACATCAATGAAAATACACCAATGGGAATAATGCATGGAGACAACAGCGGAATGTATGCTGCATGCAATCAATTATCCGCGATGTTCAAGATAGCCGGCAATGATCCTGAATCAAATGCCTGGAAACACCAGGCAGAAATTTTCAGGATAAGAACAAATGCAGCGTGCTGGAATGGAAAATATTATGCACACTTTATTGAAGATGATCCGCAACCAGGTTATTTAAAGATGGATCAAAAAAATACGTTGAGCTTATCCAATCCATACGATATCAACAGGGGGTTGCCTACAGAGGAAATGGCTGAATCAATTATTAAAACCTACAAGGACCTGAAAGAAGCAAATAAAGGTAAATCATTTGCTGAGTGGTACGGCATCTATCCACCGGTAGAACCCTCCTTTGCGGGTTATAAGCCTGGTTCATACATGAATGGTGGTGTTAATACCATTGTAGCCGGTGAACTGGCTACAGCGGCATTTCAGCATGGTTATGAAAGCTATGGTGTTGATATCCTTCAGCGCATTATGCAGTTAATGAAAAAACACGATGGGCTTCCCGTTTCGTATACACCAGAAGGAAAAGTGGATGAAGGTATTCCGGATAACTGGGGGCAGGCCGCTGTATACAGGGCGATGATTGAAGGACTGGCAGGCGTAGTGGATAAGGGCGCGCAATTTCATGCAATAGAAATTTCTCCACGATGGCTCGCGGCGGGTAAGAATAAGGCTTCAGTAACGGTGGCTTACGGTCCCACCGGTTCGCAGGTAAATTATAGTTACCTTCATGATCCAAAGAAGAATAATATTTCACTTATCGTCAGAGGAGAGGTAACGGACTGCACCCTTCGTATTTTACTTCCACCAGATACCAAATTTGCAGGTGCTATTGTACAGGGCAAACTATACAATGCAGTAATTGAAAAAGTAAACGAAAGTAATTATGTTGTTCTTAAGGGTTTAAAAGGAAATATTATTGAAGCAGCAGTGAAGTTTAAATAATTGCGGATTGAAAGCTTAGTCACAATAATTGTTTTAGTATATAAGCTTAGCTACTTGTGGAGGTAAATTTAATAAGGGCTTAAGTTGCCACTGATTTATACTTCAAAAGGGGTAAAAAGATGAATCTGCTATAGCTAGGTAGGATCAGGCCGCGGCCTGATCTGATAAAATAATTGCAACTCAATTATCCTTTATTTTCGCGGAATTGTTTTTCGAAACAGTGCATAAAAAATATCACTTATTTACCCCTTGCGCAGTATAATACATAGACCTCAATCATAAGACATTAATGGAATATGTTCCAGGGGTTTGCTCCAACCGTTTTTAGTATAAAAATAAGTCTTAAATTTACTTTATGGCACTCCTAGTAACACCAAAAAATAAACAACAGGAAAAAGTTATCAAAGCATTCCTGAATAGCCTCGCAATCGGTTTTTATTCCGTAGCAGAAGAAGATGCCGCTTTGTATAATGCGATGCAAAAGGGTAGAAAAACGCCTTTGCTCAGTAAGGCTCAAAAAACTGTTTTTCTGCAACACCTAAAGCAGGTAAAGTGAATGTTGAAATCCGTAAATCTTTTGAAAAGGATGCGATAAGACTTCCTGCTATGATCCAGGTGCAACTGGCAGACGCAATTGAAAACATTACAGTCGCGCTAAAATATCGGAACAAACTTCTTGTAAAAAACTTACCGGGTTTAAAAATGCATACCGAATAAGAATCGGCAGATACCGGTTAGGGTTCTTTTTTGAAAATGGAACAGCAGAACTGGTAAGAATTTTAAACCGGAAAGATATTTACAAATATTTCCCATAGAATTTTGTTGTGCCAGTAATTTGAAAGAAGACATTTGACAAATAAGTAGACTAAGGAGAGTAGTTCCGCCAGAAGTAGCATCAAGATGAATGAATCGGGGCAACTAATAAGCGACAGGAACCAACAAATATATCGCCGGCAATCAAAGTATGACAAATTGAAATGGATAATTATAAAAAATATTTCACAAAAATTATCAGCAACAGGTATCCTGCTTATTCAGACAAGATAATTGCCTGCATTGAAAATCATTTCAGGATCATTTCGGTTGATACGAATTTTGCCGCTTCCTCAAACAATCCATTGGACAAAAGACTTGATTTCAGTGCCTATTTCTTAGCACTGATCAAAACTTTAGACGAACGGGGAGAACCATACGAAACAATAAGAGAAATTTGCCTTGAAATAGTTATTGATTTTATAAGACCAAAAAATATGGTTCAGGTTTTCCTGAAACGCCTGCCGGCTAAACTGGCAAATACATGGCTGGCGAATTTGGTACTAAAATCATTAAACAGGAAACTAAGTAAAAACTCCAATGAATCCGGTTTTGTTGCAAACATTATAACGGATAAAAATGAAACTTTTGGATTGGGCTACGGCTTTGACATTTTGGAATGCGGAATTTGTAAGCTCTTCAAAAAGCACAATTATCAAAAATATTCATCCATACTTTGTGAGGTTGACAATATTACTTCAGGTTTGGCAGGATTAAAACTTATAAGAACCGGGACAATAGCCATGGGTGCTAAAAAATGCGACTTTAGATTTAAAAAGGAAAATACTATTTAAACCACCCTACCGGCTACAACCACGAATATTTGAAACAATTTTCATAATTGATAAAACAGAAAGAAAAGGTTTACATTTTTCTTATATTCATAGTTCATTTGAGGAAATATTCACAATAATTCATTGCAGATGAATCGTCGTAGTGCGTTAAAAAACATGGTGCTTGCCCCGGGCGGTCTTATCACCCTTCCTGCCTGGATGGGATGTGGCAGCGGTGATTCCCCTGCTACTCATGTATCTTCTTTTTCATTAAAGGAACAGGAACTTTTAGCAGCCGTTGCTGATACGATCATTCCGGCTGGCAATGCTATGGGCGCTTTAGTAATGGAAGTGGATAAATTTTTACAAAAACTGATTGATGATTGCTACGAAAAAGAAGTGCAGGATAATGTTAAGGCACAATTAAAGGCATTGGCAACATCTGCCAAAACATTGAATGGAAAATCATTTCCGGATTGCGCCCAGGGGCAGCGGCAGGAACTTTTATTGAAACTTGCTTCATCTGCAAATAAAGCCGAGAAAGATTTTTTCAGGCTTATTAAATCAGAAACGATCCGGGGTTTTATTACCTCCCGGGAAGTAATGGAAAAATATCATAACTATAAGGTAGCACCCGGACATTATTACGGGTGCGTAGATATAAAAGTATAAAGACATGCCAGGTGATTCTGTAAAGAAAAGGACGTATGATGCAATTGTGATCGGTTCAGGCGCCAGTGGCGGATGGGCCGCAAAGGAATTTTGCGATAAAGGATTAAAAACATTAATACTTGAAAGAGGCCGTGAAGTGAGGCATGGGATAGATTATCCCACCGCTTCCAAAGCTCCCTGGGAATTTGAATACAGGGGCACGGTGCCTGTAGAAAAACGAAAAGATTACCAGGGGGCAAGGTTCATTCGTGAAGAAACATTGCATTGGGCTTTGAAAGATGATGAACAACCGTTCATCCAGGAAAAACCTTTCCGCTGGGTTCGAGGCTATCACATGGGCGGCAAATCATTGTTGTGGGCAAGGCAGACGCAGCGATGGAGTGATTTTGATTTTGAAGGCCCGGAAAGAGATGGATTTGCAGTAGACTGGCCGATCAGGTATAAAGACATTGAACCCTGGTATAGTTATGTTGAAAGATTTGCCGGCATTGCCGGCAACAGGGACGGTATACCGGAATTGCCCGACAGTGAGGTAATGCCAGGCTTTGAGATGAGTTGCATTGAAAATTATTTTAAAGAAAGTCTGCAAAAAACTTTTCCTGGCCGCCACCTGGTACAGGCCCGCTGTGCTCACATCACCGATCCGCAACCAATACACATAGAACAGGGAAGAAGCAAATGCCAGCATCAGACGATGTGTAACAGGGGTTGTGTATATGGCGGATATTTCAGCAGCAACGCATCTACCTTGCCCTGGGCTTTGAAAACCGGCAACCTTACGACCAGGCCGCACTCGATCGTTCACTCTATTATTTATGATGAAGCAAAAGCCAAGGCTACCGGTGTAAGGATTATTGATGGAAACACCAAAGAGATGATTGAGTATTATGCCAATGTAATTTTTTTAAACGCATCAGCACTAAATAGTAATGCTATCCTATTAAATTCAACATCTGGCAGGTTTCCTCATGGTTTGGGTAACGAAAATGGCATATTGGGCAAATATATTTCCTGGCACAATTACCGGGGTAAAGCGAATGCGGAATATACGGGGTTTAAAGATAAAAAAACCGATGGCCGTAACCCAAGTAACAGCTATATACCCCGATTCAGGAATCTACACAAACAGGAAATGAATTTTCTTCGTGGATATGCCATTGGCATTGGAGGTGGGAGAGGGAATGCTAACCATGAAAATTTGATGGGGGATCAGTTAAGGGAAAATCTACTGCATCCGGAACCAGGTAACTGGAATATCAGCAGTTGGATGATGGGTGAAACTGTGCCGTTGGAAAAAAATCATGTGAGGCTGCACAAGGACCTGAAAGATAAATATGGTATCCCCCAACTGATCGTCTCCTGCGAGTGGAGTGAAAATGACGATAAGATGGTGGATGATTACCTGCAACAATCAGGAGAAATGTTTGAGAAAGCAGGGTTCATTAACTTCAAATCCGAAGATACAAAATCACCGCCCGGTGCCGACATTCATGAAATGGGCGGGGTACGCATGGGTCGTGATCCAAAAACCTCCCTGCTCAACAACCGGAATCAGCTGCATCATTGTAAGAATGTTTTTGTAACGGATGGCGCCTGCATGACATCTACCGGTACACAGAATCCGACATTGACTTATATGGCAATAACAGCGAGGGCAGTTAATTTTGCGGTGGAGGAGTTGAAGAAGAAAAACATTTGAAAAACAATTACCTGACATTTGAAATACTATTCTTAACCGTATCATGTCTTGTTTTCAGGACATTGCTTACAGATGTGAAGACATGGCCTTCCCGGTTCATCTGCATTTGCATCTGTAAATATTGAGCGTTAGAAGACATTTGTGTTTCCTGCATCAGCTTTGTAGCATACAGTAATTGATATTGTGAGTTGCCGCCAGCTGTCTCCGAAACCCCACCTAAATCATTATAACTTTTTTCCAGCCTTTCTACTTTAGTTGTTACTTTCTTTTGTTGTTCATCGAAATCCTGCATCAATACAAGTAACTGCTTCTTTTGCTGTTCCAGCTTTTGCAGATCTTTTTGTACCTGCAAATAATCAGCTTCGGATTTATTAAAGGTGGTTACCTGGGTTTTTGAAAGTTTATTTACAGGTGTGTTTACCTGTGCAACAGACAAACCGGCGGTAAATAAAAACAGTATGGAACAAACAATATATTTCGTACTCATAACTATGGTTTTCAATAAAAGTAATAGCAATTGTCCGGATATGCAATTATCGTATCAGCTCAATAACAGGTATTCCGGGCATGATATAAATTCATATTTATATTCCGGATTGAAAGGCATAATTTTTCTGATCAATGGATTAGAAATTCTATTTTCAAATTTCCTATTTCCTGGGAAGCCACCATCCCAGCCATAATCCGCATACTCCCCAGCTTACTATTGCATCGGTAAAGTAAGCCATAATATCAAACCATTTATACCAGATACTTACAGAGTAAGCCGAGTTGAAGAAAACGATAAAGCCGGTAAGCAGGCTGGCTATAAAGATAATGCGAAAGTTTGCTGCATTTATCCTGGCTAATATCCAGCAGAAAAGCCAGACCGTAATAATGTCTATAAGCAAGCCGCGAACCATATTCTTAATCATTGCTCCTGCACTTGCTTCCGTGGATTTATGGTATTGAATATTTGCCTGGGGTTTTCCATTGGTTTCTTCCATTAATTTTTCATGTTCAGCACTCGTAGCATTTTCAGGAAGGCCAGGCAACATATAACCACCTTCTTCCGGCAGGTTAGCATTCAACGCAGCCAGGATTGCATCCTGGTTGGGAGTGTACCGGTTAGCTGCCTTATGTAAATTTAAAATTGGCCAGGAAAGAAATTGCCAGGCAAATAGGAGAATACCGCCAACAATAGACGCAATGATTGTTTTTTTCATGTTTGAACTAATTTAGTGACTGTTAAAATAATACCTGTATTTGAGAAATGCAAGTATTAGATTTTTAGCTTTGAGTTTTTACCCGGGTTTTGAGGTAAATAATCCCTTTCAAAACCCATGTTGCCACTAAAGCTGGAGCGAACTTCAACTCCAGGCTCTGTTTCAAAATGCAGATGTCGCACCAGGAACCATTTTGATCCATTTGCAGCATAAGATAAAGTATTGACATCATCAGCCTTTGCCATTTTATAAAAACCTTTTTTGGCTAAGATTGCAACGGAATAATAAATCATTCAACAACAATTACTTTGTTACTATTTTGCCGCCTGATGGTAAGGATGCCTCCTTTCTTCAGGGGTTTCCACACAAAACCTTCCACAGATAATTCTTTCAATTCATTTGCCGGCTTTTGATCAAGAATAACGGCGGAAGGCTTTTTAAGCAAACACACCTGCTCAATTCCTATTGTATCGAATGTACTGTAAAATATCCTTATTTTTTTAACGTCGGTCTTTCCTAAATCACTTCCAAAATATTTATCCGCAAGGGGTGGATAGTCTGCTTCACCGATAACTGATGTTGAAGAAAGAATATGTTCTTCATCTGAGGGAGCAAGTTCCGGCATGGCGTGCATTGCCCGCAGGAAATGCCGCACGTAATCTCCATAGCCATCGGTAAGCCAGTTTTCATCATTGGGATAGCGGTTTTTCCCGTCATTGTCTACCATATAGGTCGCCCAGTTGAGTTGACGGATAGCATTGTCATAATGATAACGGTCACCGGTAGCCGCCATGTACTGAAGTTCTGCCGAAGCCTGCCTGGAGGAGTGACTGTTTCCCGGCTGCAGGTAAGCTGTCTGTTCGTTCACTACTATTACACCATATTTTTTCCATTTATCATTGCCGAGTTTTTCATACACCCAATCAAATATTTTTCTTGTATCCGATTTCCAGTCGGGGAAATATTCAGTATGATTCATCATGAATTGTGCAAAGGTTACAGCGTTGATCTGGGTATCGCTCCATCCGGGAACATCTTCAAAGAATGGTCCCCACTTATTATTTTGCAAAGGATATTTTTTCATCCATTTGATGATTATATCAAAAGCTTTTTTGTATGATTCCACTTTTCCAACATTTAATTCCTGTAATTCCAGCAACAGTTCCAGTGTGCCGCTCCAGTTGGTTGTGTAGCAACTTAGCCCGGCATCCCTGCCATCGCGGTTATTGTTTTTTAATTTGCCCTCTTCTCCCGTAATAGCATTGACTTTAAAAGGAAGGGGTGAAGTATTTTCGTCCCCGTCCCTGGCATGTTTGGCCAGCGTATTGGCAATCTTTACGGCAGCACTCAAATATGCGTCATCCGTAATATTTGGATACCGCTCTATTGAGCCCATTTTATAGAGGTGCACGAGTTCTATTCCGAATGAGCCTGCTTTGTCGGGCTGCGTATAATCTTTTCCGATGATCATATCCCCATCATAAATACCTGAATAGACCAGTGTGTTATAAGGAAATGGGATATCGGCCCATTCGGCACTTGCAGGAGAGAGCGAATGACTCAGGTAATAATCCGCAATAAACTTCATGTTCTCCTTAATGCGTTCATTGCCGGTATAGGCGTACAATAATTCCCATGATGATAATGCCATGGCAAACTGGTCGCCACCAAGCCCTCTCGGATCATTTGATCCCTCTCTCCAAACCTGGTGATTCATATAATACGGAATGCCATTCATGTCCAGACGCATGGTGTCCCAGAAATTCCACACGAGTTTTATTGCATGGCTCCATGCTTTGCCAGGTTCATTATGAAACCAGGGAATAATATTTCCCGCAACATCCGTTTTGATGTTGTGATAGATGAGTTTTTCTGTTTGTGAGGATGCGCTCAGCGTTGTAAAAAGAATTAAAGCGATCATATATTTTTTCGCATTGCCCAATAGTATATCAAACTGTGCAGGAGTGTGCCTCCGCCAATTGGACGCGCCAGGGAACAAGAAAGGTTTAATACCGTCAATAATGTTAAACTCATTATCCATATTTTGAATTGGCGAAGCCGGGGTGGAATTCATTTTTTTAATTTTAAAAGCAGGTTTGATAAATAATTTTACGCTTAGCTTCGGTTTCGCCCCATAAACGGAAAACCGTAAACGCCCTCCTTTATTTTTGAATAACTCTGTTGAACAGGTTCTCAGTCATTTTCTGAACGAGGGAATCGTTTTTGGTGAAATCAACAAGATGCCCGTGGTACGCGCCATTTGGATTCAATTTATCCTGGTATAACGGCGGTGTGGAAAGCGGCATGCTCCACCAGCATGTAGCGGCGTCAAAAACGAAATTTCCTTTGGGGGTTTCATAAATGGTAGCTGCATAAAGCGTACTGTCTTCCGTAGAGATCATCGGCCCAGTGGCAAGTACTTTTATCCCGGGTTGATTTCCCAACGGATATCCATGGTATTCCCATCCCACCAGGTCTTTAATGTAATCTCCTTTTTTCATACCCGTTCCTTTAAACAGCCAATGGTCCGGAGCCGCGCAGGTCCAGTTACCCAATCCAACCCCATACGATTTTGCTCCCATTAATTTGTCCTCATCCCTGAATCTTTCTACCCTGCCCATAACCCTGTCGGGTATTCCTCCTCCATCGGGCTTCATGTAAACTACCCCGCTTACTGCATTCCCGGATAAAAAAAGCAGGTTGACGCCAGCGTCCCTTGCCGCCGACACATTATCATACATTTGTCTTGACCAGTATTCATCGTGTCCCACAGACAAAAAGCCTTTTGCTCTCAGCAGTTCCTGCGAATTGGTATGAACATCCATATTTGAAATATAGGAAACATTATATCCTTTTGATTCCATCCAATAAGCCAGTGGAAACTCCCACATCAGGAATTCACCTGAGCCTATGAAACGGGGATCCCCTACGCCTACGGGCAACCCGTTAAAATAAAAAGTATAGGGCCGGTTAAAACTGATCTCCGGTCCGGGATCTGAGTTCCACGGATTATGTTCGCCATTTTCATTATACCAGTCATAACCCGATCTCCAATCCGGCCACCGGTTATAGGACTGCCAGGTAAAGTCTGAACATTGAAAAAGGAAATCTGCCTTACGGTCGTCTTTTACAATAAAAACAATGTAGGATTGCATACCCGATACCAACGCTGTCATTTTGCCGATATATACGCCGCTCAGCCAGTCATTGGGTATTTTAATATCAAAACTTTTTGTCCATTTGCAATCGCGGAGGTTTTTTTCTCCATCCGGTGGCGTAGGTTGCATGAGTCCTTTTACCGGGCCGATGCCCAGCATTTTTCTCCCACCGTTTCCACCATAATATCCCATCCTGTAGATATCAACCGTGAAGGAGGATGCAGGATTGGTGCTAACAAACACGCTCAGGGTATCTCCGGCCTTTATACTGGTTTTTGAACAATACCCTTCAATGACCTGTTGCCTGCAGAAATACGCTGCGGAATATGGTTTCAACAGCTGGCAGGTATCTGCTTTCACTTTATCCAATATCCAGTCCTTTGTGCCGGGTTTGTTGTTTTCATTCACAACAGGATTTTGAGTTGTGGGCTGGTTACAATTTAACATTAAACAACCAAGGGCTGGCAGGAAAACAATTGATAAAATGTTTTTCATGTGAGGTTTTTTTATTGTTTATTTAATCTTTAGATTCTTTGTGATCTTCTCCCTGGTACATAAATGGGTACAAAATATTATTTAATTGTCGACAAAATTATTCATTAATTGTCAACAAATTTATAATTTCCTATCCTTTGTAAAGAGGGGAGGAACGTTATACGGGTAGAAAAAATAAGGATGGGGCAATCCATCCGCCACGGATGACGGACGTGGGTAAAAACAGTCTGGTCTTTCAGATGCGATCTTCATAAACAAGCAGGGGGGTGCTCTTAAAGTCGCCATTGCTCAATTGGTACGGTACTTTGTCAAAATTTTTCTGTACACTTTTTCTGTCAAGCTCATTGAAATATAAAATCGGGAGCATCAGGAAATAATCATATTTAAGGGTTTATACAAAAGATATATAACAAATATAGCACTGAAGCTGCTTTATATACTCCAGAATTCCATTGTGTGCATTTTTTGTTGGGAATTTGGTCATGTTCATATTGAGAGGGTTTCGACCATCAAAAATCAGTCAATTGCAATTTTCATAAGTTATTATGATCGATACTTCCGCCCCGGCTTAAATGGGTGCCTGTGGAATAATAAATGGCATTATTGACTTAAGGTTTCACAGGGCTTCACCCTGTGCTATTGTATTTCGCCCCTTCAGGGCTTTTTAGCTAGTTGATTAGCCTTTCTGTGGAATTTGCGCAAGCTTTAAAATATTCATTGCTTCAGAACTCCTGACCGGGTGGCTATGGAAATGTAGAATACAAAGGAGAGAAGACAAACACATCGGAATAATAAGGAAGCTAAAATAAAATGGCAATTTACATGTGAAAATGCCAGGATAAAATTACGAAAACTTTACCCGTTAATTCAGGTGTGACATGACACCAGATATATACTGCGCTATACCTGGTTATTATCTGGCATAGTTCACAACTCAAAGCCGGGTAAGGCCTCTACCAAGAAAGGTCTATTTTAAATAACTGCCGTTATGGCATTTCCGGGCAATTTCCAATACCAGAGTAAAAGCAGAGTAAAAGCAGAGTAAAAGCAGAGTAAAAGCAGAGTAAAACAAACTACCTGAAAAAATACCTTCCAGGCAGGCCAAAACAGGCCAAAACGGGGCAAAATGGCTAAATATGCCCTAAATGGACTCCGATCTCCCTGACTTATTGACTGGTCTCAATACGTTAGTTCAAGCTATGCCCTTTAGGGCAAGGCTTTAGCTTCTACAAATCTAACTAACTTTATGAGATGCAAAATGTTAGAAAAGGTAGCCATAGCGTCCATCAATTGCATGTGCACTTGGTATGGAGTACAAAATATCGTTACGAAGTATTACGAGGCGATATCCAAATCAGATGTAGAGATCTGATACGTCAGACTTGTGATAGTTTGGATATTCAGATATTAAAAGGAGTTGTAAGTAAAGATCATGTGCATCTGCATTTAAGCTATCCTCCTAAGTTGAGTATCAGTGAAATTTTAAAGCGCCTAAAAGGACGAAGCGCAAAGATTTTGCTGATGGAATATACGGAATTAAAGAAGCGTTATTGGGGCGGTCATTTATGGGGAATTGGGTATGGAGCCTGGAGTACAGGGAATATAACCGACGAGATGATACAGGAATACTTGAATCATCACAAGGAAGGCCCAAATAATGATCAGAATTTTATTCTGGAGTAGTTTCAATGAACTTTAGTTTAAGATTTTAATAGGCTTTAGCCTACACTCAAATGACTTTAGTCACTGCTTTCAACCTATGGGTTTCTAACCCATAGTATTTGAGTTGAAATTTCCTGCACAGCCTAAGCGTTTTCTCCTCTGCCCGGTCCCCGTCATTCAGGCAATTTGGGACATTGAGGGGCTACACAGGAATGTGCCGGGAAGTAAAACAAAGGCTACTACTGTTCAATCATACACCAGCGTGATGTCAAATTCGAATTGCCGGCTATGAATTTCGTGGCTGGTCACCACCAATGGCGCATCACCGTGAAAATTTGCGGATCATGAGTCATTGTATGTTTGACATAACACTAGCTTACTTTTGCTAATGTTATTATATCCTTTCCCTCTATAATTTTCTTTTCGTACCCGTTGCCCGCTACATTGATCATGGCCATGCCTAATTCTTTTAATGTGCAAAAGCCATTGGGATATAATGCACGGCCGATAGGATAGAGCCAGCCGATATACCGGTAAAAATTTAGCGTATTTTTTAATCCTTTCGTAGGACTAATAAAGCCAGGGCGAAAATTAAATACCTGTTTAAATGGTAGCTTCAACAGATCATTCTCAGTTTTGCCTTTTACCCTGGCCCAATTAGTACGGCCTTTTTCACTGCTATCTGTACCCGCACCCGAAACGTAACAGAAGGTCATGCCGGTATTAAGTTTACATAAAGTTTCGGCTACGTGTAAGGTTAGGGTATAAGTCATTTCATAATAAACATCCTGCTTTACCCCCACCGACGAAATGCCCAAACAAAAGAAGCAGGCATTATAACCACTCAAATAATTTTCAATAGAAAGGAGGTCAAAGAAATCGGTGTGGATAATTTCTTTCAGCTTTGCATGAATAATACCGCAGGGCTTCCTGTTAATGACCAGGACAGCCTCTACCTGCGGGTGCTCTAAACATTCGTGCAACACACCTTCCCCCACCATTCCGGTGGTGCCGGTAATAATGGCTCTAATCTTTCCATTCATGTTAATATTCATTTTTTGTCAATTGAATATCATCAAAATCATTCATTCATACTAATATGATAGTTAGCATCATTTTCCCATTTTCTCATTCACACATTCACACATTATCAAATTAGCGAATTAGCACCTTACCTAACCAACACGACATTCCCCCTCATTTCTATCAGTTTGCCATCCTTGCCTTTTCCTTTTATAAACCATACATAATTACCCACGCCCTGCGGCTTCCCTTTGTATGTTCCATCCCATCCCTTGTTCCATTGGTTGGTATCAAAAACTATTTCCCCATAGCGGTTAAATATCCTGAACGACTCTGTTGATAAAATACCTGCAGCGATGGGTTTGAAAAAGTCATTCCTTCCATCGCCATTGGGTGAAAACGCATTGGGCACATAATAGGTAATTGCGTCGAACACTTTCACCCATACCGTATCATAACCCACGCAGCCTGCTATATCCCTCACGGTTACAATAAACATAACACTATCCTGGTTAATGGTTGCCATTGGATTTGCGATAAACGGATTATTCAATAGCGATCCCGGCGACCAGTTGTAATTAACACCACCTGTTGCATTCAACTGGTGTGGAATCCCGGCGGATGCAAGGGTATCATTGCCGGCAAAGGCCTTCACCGGTGGCTGCACGGTTACAACGATCGTATCACGCACAGTAAAGTCGCATCCATAGCTATCCTTTACCGTTAGTATGTATTGTTGTGTGGCGGCAGGTTTTACTACGGTGCCTGCGGCGGTTGGATTTACTATGCCCCCTGCAGCAACAGGCTCCCACTGGTAGGTAACGGGTGCGGTAATATTGGTAACGGTGGCATTCAGGGTAGCGGAATCTTTGTCACAAATTGCAAGATCATCACCTGCACTTACTACCGGTAATGGATAGTAGGTTACCGTTACCGGCCTGGTATCAAAGCAGCCGGTGGCATTGGTGCCTTTGATATACCAGGTACCACCGGTGGCTGCGCCGGCATTGCTATATGCATTGGTAGCGGCAGCATCTGTCCAGTAAGTGAAGCCAAGGCCGGCGGTAGAACCGGCGGTTAGCGCTGCATCAGTGAGGTTTACGGTTTGTGGGGCACATACCGGTGCAGGGTTAGTGATCACTACCGTAGGGTTATCATTTATAGTAAGGGTAAGCAGCACCGTGTCTGCACAACCTGCGCTGGTGATTGTTATCAATTGATAAACCCCGGCTGTATTAACGGATGCGGGGTTACTGACTACCGCTCCATCCCTTGTCCAGTTATTGCTATTGTTGCCGGTGTTGTAAAGAGTTACCAGGTTCAAAGTATTGCCCGCACAAATACTGGTGGACAGATCATTGCCCAGCCGCGGCCTGGCATTTACGGTGAGTGTTACCAAAGCGGTATCTGTACAGCCAAAGCCATTGCCAGCTATCAGCTGGTATTGCCCGGCTGTATTTAAGGCGGAAGGATTACTTACCGCAGTGCCATTAATGCTCCAGTCGGTGCTCAGGCCCGGGATGTTATATACATTGTTTAAGTCAAAGCTATTACCCTGGCAAATGCTGGTGGCGGTATCGTTGCCCAAAGCCGGTTTGGGGTTAAATGTAATGGTAACAAGGATGGTGTCTTTGCAACCTGCCGGGCTGGTTACAATTAATGAGTACACCCCGGAAGCCTGCACAGCGGCGGGATTGCTTACCGCATTGCCATTGATTGTCCAGTTGGTGGTAACACCGGTTGTGTTGAAAACGGTCGTTAAGTCAGCAGCATCGCCCTGGCAGATATTGATAGTGGTATCATTGCCAATGACCGGTTTTGGGCTGACCGTAAGGGTTAGTATTGCCGTATCGGCACAGGAGAAATTATTTGTTGCGATCAACTGGTATATTCCGGCAACATTCACAGCAGTTGGATCACTTACTGCATTGCCATTGATCGTCCAGTCGGGGGTTGCACCTGTGGTGTTAAAAACAGCAGTGAGATCGGCGGAGGCCCCCAGGCAGATACTGATGGCAGTATCCCTGCCCAAAGCGGGCTTATTGCTAACAGTTAAAGTCACAATGGCTGAATCGGTACAGCCGGCTGCGTTGGAGGCAATCAAAAGGTAAGCGCCCTGTGCACTTACGGCCGAAGGATCGGCAACCGTTACAGATCCGGCCGTCCAGCCGGCGGTAAGCCCCGCAGTATTGTAAATACCGGTTAGGCTGGTGCTGTTGCCGCTGCAGATACT
>JBDTWP010000017.1:0-37912 GCA_040006615.1 Ferruginibacter sp. | reverse complement strand
ATGGAGCCCGGCTGTTAATTCGGAATATTATGGAAATATTATTTTTAATAATGGCTGGTACGCCCCGGATAGAGGGCATGGGCATGGGGTGTATACACAAAATGATACCGGGACTAAGTCATACATTGATAACATTATCCTTAATAACTTCGGAAATGGATGGCAGATTTATGGTTCCGACAAATCGAAACTCAAAAACTTTTACCTGGAAGGCAATGTAATGTTTAATGACCGTTGGCTGATCGGGGGAGGTTCACCCCTGCAAAACATCACATTAAATACCAATTTTTCTTATAAAGACATGCCGCAGTTTGGTTATAGTTCACAACAAAATGACGGGTTGGTGCTGCACGATAATTATTTTCCCAGTGGAATATCATTGTTTTGGTGGAATAATGTGACTGCTACGCGCAACACGATTTTTGCGGGTGGTTCGCTGAGTTCTCCGATAAACATGATGTTTGCGGGAACGCCTGATTTAAGCACATTCCATTTTGATTCAAACACTTATTACCGGGCCGATTCTTCTCTTTCCGCAAAGCAGTTAGAGTTTGCCTGGACAAATACTTCCCTCGCAAAAAATGATACAAACAGGATTAACAGGAGCGGCCTGATTAATTTACCGGACTGGCGGCAGAAGGGACAGGATTTGCATGCGAAGCTGGAATACTTTCAAATGAAAAATGCTACTACTTTAGCAATTAGTGGAAACAAAATATTTATACGAAAAAACAAGTACGATTCAAACCGGGCGACGATCATAGTATATAACTGGGACCAGGCTAATACAGTATCTGTGAATGTAAAAGGAATCCTGTCTGCGGGGGATTATTATGAACTACACAATGTTGAAGATGATTTCGGAGATATTACTATGGGGAAATTCAAAAGAGGTGGGCTGGTTTTTCCCATGAGAGAACATACAGTAGCCAAACCACTGGGATACAAGGAGGAAATGGGGCCAAATACTTTTCCGGAATTTGGCACTTTCATTTTGATCAAAATTGCCAAATGAGGACAGAAGTCCAACGATTCCGGTTAAATTTCAAACTGAATGGCAATATGATCGCGTCGGGTAGCGATCCTGATGAGTGGTACTTTTAAGACCCAATAACCAATGCTCAGGAAAATCAATAATAGTAATAGCCCCATATAATTCAGGAAGCCATATACGATAGCAAGGCTAATTACAAATTGTATACAAGCATATATAATACTTACCCAAATATGTGGTACCTTTAATTCATTGCTAAAGTATTGATAGAGGTGCTTCCTATGGGCCTTAAAGATGTTTTCTCTTTGATATAATCGCTGCACAATGGTATATACGGCGTCTATCCCATAAACCAGCAACAACCCGATATAGGCAAACTGATTAGTTTCCAGTATACGCATGATCAACAAAAACACGACCAGCATTGCCAGACTGATACTGCCTACATCCCCTGCAAAACATCTGGCTTTTTTACGCGTATTGTAAAAATTAAATACCAGTAACCCAATAATTGAAAAAAGTTCCAGCGATTGTAATCTTCCATTTCCTTCGGTTAAAAATAGCGGTACAATCACTGCGAGGGAATATAAACCTGTAATGCCATTAATGCCATCCATAAAATTATAAGCGTTGATAACTCCAATAACCAATACGCCAATGGCAATTAAATAAAAAGGAGATAAAGCGGTTAATATGCCACATTCCATGAATATCAATAGTACCGACAAAATATGTACACTAATCTTAAGGCGGTTTTTCAAACTGTGTATATCATCTATAAAACTGACGATACCCGATAACAGCACTGCCGCTAAAAGGTAAGGATAAGCGAATCCATTCCAGAAAAAAAATAAAATAACCAAAAATAAGAATATAATCCCGCCTCCCCTGATGGTAGGTACGCTATGTGAACTTCGTTTATTTGGCTTATCGATAATATTGTAATGTCCGGCGATCTTAAAATATAAAATCGCGGAGTTCATCATAATTACAAACAGTATTACATATTCCAAGAATATTGTCAACATGGTATTATTCAATTTCTCAGGCTTTTAATACTTCACGGACGCTCCATTCCAATTTGGTTCTCGCCCTGGTATCATCAAAAGTGAGTGTGCTGGTTATCTTTTTTAGTTTATCAGAATTTATAGGAAATATTGTGCCAAATATATCACCGGCTATTCCAGGCAGTTTCGCCGCTAATATGGGTAAAGAAATCCGCATTTTCTTCTTATAAAACGTTGAAATGGTATTTTCCAGTTCCCGGAATCAGGGATGGTAGCCATCGGTCAGATTGTATATGCCTGGTGGTCCCTGTATAGTTGTAATGAGTTTTGCGAGCTCATTGGCCAATATCGTAAATAATATAATTATTTTTATTCATTGATAGGTACATACGTAGCCTATCAACATTAGTTACCTGATTTAAGATTGAAAATCGAACACTTCGTATTCAAATCGCTTATTACCCTGTTTAATTCTATCATATTTTTTTCTATATTTAAAATCATTGACTGTTATATCTTTATTAATTAGTTTCACAATATCATTGCCGTAATACATACTTCCATCGTTCCATATTCCCTGGTTACCAATTAAAGCAAGCCGGCCTATTTTATGAACGTTGTTATTCTGTTTCAGATAATTAAGATTGTATACTCCTGCAATCTGATCTCTAAAAAATGATTGTTATGTAGCGGGAAGTTTTGGGTAAAATCTAAAACTATTTTTGTCGTCTCTCCGACTAAAACCAATTGTATAAATAAATCAGTATAATGCCTCACTCAATTTCTCAATAACGGATGATGGCTTCCAGTCTAAAATATTGATTGCTTTACTATCATCAAAAGTTAAGGTTGATGTAATTTTTTTTAGTTTATCGCTATTGATCGGAAAACTGCGCCCCATCAAATTCCCGGCATACGCTAATATTTTTGCAACATAAATGGGGATAGTGACAGGTACTCTTTTTCTGAGATTCCTGGATATTACTATTTCCAATTGCTTAAAACTGGGATGGCGTCCGTCTGTCAGATTATATGTTCCTCCTTTCTCAGATAGAACCGGAATTACATTAGCAATATCCTCCTGCCATACGATACTTTTCTGGGCATCTGCTTTCCCTATACTTAGGTAATGGCCTGAACGAATACCGTTAATCATAGCGCCTAAGTTACCGGGTGGATTGGGGCCAGCAACCAATGGTAATCGTATAATTCCTAATTTGATGCTGTTTTTACCTGCCCAATCCCTTAACCAGTTTTCAGCAAAGATTTTTGATTTAGCATAAGGAGTCTCCCCATTCAAAGGGTGATTTTCCGAAATCATTTTACCTGAGTCCAAACCATAAACGGCAACAGTACTAATAAAAATAAAAGACATCGGCCTAAGCGTTAATTTTTCCAAAGCTATGCAAAGGTTCTTCGTCCCCTCAAAATTTACATCAAAGAAAACCTTTTCTTCTTCAGGGCTTCCTGGAACAGAATGAGCCTTACCTGCAGCATGTACAACTATATCCGGATTCAACTCTTTATCTAAAATGAATGGCCTTGTAATATCAACATTGAGAGACTGGCCAAATAAGTCAAGCCCGGTAACCTTACACCCCCTTGCAACTAACTGATCATTAATTATACGACCCAGGAAACCGCTTGCTCCTGTAAGAAGATAGTGATTACTTTGATCCATGAACGTGTTTTAAAATAGCGAGCATCTTTCCCGCAAGATGATCCTTATCAAAGAAACGTTTCGCGACTAACAATCCGTTAATACCCATCCTGGCTGTTGCGGCTGGATTATCCTTCATCCATATTAATTTGTCTGCTAATTGCTCCGGATCATTTGGGTCAAGTGTAAATCCTACTTCATGCTCAATCAAAAAATCTTTCATCCATCCATGTGTATTTTGTATTACCGGGATTCCGGCGGCTAATGACTCAAAAAACTTATTGGGCGAGGATGTATCAAGAACAGGCGTTCCTTTTAAAGGAACTAGTGAAACAAATGCCTGCTGAATATAAGCTATCAATTCGCTTTTTGGCATTAACCCGATGCGTATAAAATTCTTAATGTTTTCCTTAACCGCCAATGCCACCAGTTCCTCTCTTTGCTGGCCCTCACCTATCAGCAAAATAACAATATCTTCTCTTCCTTTGACTTTTAAAACTTTTGCTGCCTGGTAAAGCCAATAAGAGTTATTCACCATGCCGATATTCCCAGTATATATTGCATATGATTTAGGCGCTAATACTGATGAAGAAAAAACTGCGGGTGTAGAAAATAAATTGATATTTGCCGCATTGGTAACATCATCAACATTGGATATGCCAAACCTCCTCTTTATGTTTTGTGTCATCCCCGGCGACAAGGTTATTATAAATGAAGAAGCCAAATAACATTTCTTTTCAAACCAATAAGCTAATTTCTTAATCCAGGATTTTTTTATGATGCCTGACTCAATTGCCCCTTCAGGCCAAAGATCCCTTGTTTCAAAAACCAATTTTCTCCCCCTGATGTATCTTGCGAATAGGCCAGGCAAGCCAACTGTTATTGGCCCGGATGACTGACTCAATTTATTAAATACAGCCTCCACCGTTGGCTTTAACCCATCCGTTTTTACTTTATTTAAGACCATTTTCACCTTATCTGGTTGCTACCGAGCTTTTTGAAGAAAATTTGCTTTGCCAAACTTTACCTACAACCGCTCCGTGCCCAGGGAAACTAAAGACCTGGCGGTTTGAATCAACACCTGACCTGTTTTCACCAGGGGAGCGGGAACCTCTTCGAGGATTGTATTACCATTTTTCAGGTCTTGAATAATTTGTTTCATAAAATTATTTCAACGTTGCAAAGCGAGTTTCATTTTTTTATACATGGTTTCTAAAGAATGAAAATTTTCTACCCGTAACTTTCCATTTTTACTGAATTTATATCTTAATGCGGGATTTTTGTAAAGAACAAGTATGGCTTGGGCTAATTGATCAGGTTTGCCGGGCTCAACCAATAACCCCGTTTCATTATGAATAATAACCTCCGAAACCCCTCCAACATCTGTCGCTATTGAAGGAATGCCTGACGCCATCGCTTCGATTAAGGCATTGGGAAAACCTTCAGCATGTGATGGCAATATATATATATCTGCCTCTGATAATGCACTCAATTTCATTGACATATTTGCCCAACCTCTGAAAAAGACCTTGTCTTCAAGTCCAAGTTGCAGACATAATTCCTTTGCCTCATTTATCATTTTGCCTGAGCCATATATAGAAACTGTTAACTCACAGATTTCACTCTTAATAAGTCCGATGGCATTTAGAAGATCAAAAATTCCTTTATAGTCTACAATCCATCCAATATAAATTAATTGCCGGGCAAATAAAGGTTGATTTCTATATTCAGGCCGATTGCTGAAATAAATTGAAGTATCAATCCAATTGGGAATTACGATAAATTTTTCTATATTATAATTTCCAAGTGAATTATAAAAATTTTCCCAGTTAGTTCCCTGGCAAATAACCACATCGCTTATAGATAATATGGTTTTCATGATAAATTTATAAAATCCGGACGATTGTACATCGTTCTTTATCAATCCTGATCGTGGTGCAAAAATAACTTTGCTAAAAAAAATCTTAGAAACTAACGCCATCAGGCCTTTTTCTAAAAGGCTTAACCTTGCACTTGAAAATATCAATACACTATCCGGTCTGTCTATGACAAGATGCCTAATTAGCTTTAAAAAACGGCCAATAACTTTTCCAAATCGTTTATATACAGGAGGAGCAGGCACAGAATCCGAAGTCGAATCAATCAATAAAAACTCAAACTCATTTTTCAAATCAGAGTTTATCAAAGTACGACTGGCAAACATTTGACCACCAACACTCCCATCTTTTGCAAACTCCTTAAACGAACCTACGAATAAAACTTTATTTTTACGTACCGGCATTATTGGGGACAAATTATATTATTTTCTGGCATATTACCCAGATTCATTAATTTCCATAATCAAATTTCTTAGATTACTTTAGTTTTTGGCAGCAACAGGATTTCCCGTTTTTATTTGCATTACTAAATTTTCAATTTCCGTTCCACCATTAATTCTATGTTCTAATGACAATTTACCATGCGACAATTTAAAAATTGAAGATTTCTCCTCTACATTTGGCCGATTGTCAATTATAGCAAATAATGCCCCCTCATTGCAATATATTCTTAAATTATTTATAGCCCTTGTTATTTCATCATCATTGAAATAAGTTCTGTTCAAAATGTTGCCAAGGATAATTAAATCCGCCCTTTCCTTTGGCCATGCCTCAAACATATCATACTTATGAAATTCCAACTTTGAATCTGATATTTTTATCAATGGGTTTACCAATCTTAATAGATTCAAATCCGATAATAACTTTTTATCAATTCTATTCGTTTTATTGAAGAAAGTCCTGGAAAATAAGAAATTCAATTCCTGAGGATAAATGTTAAATAATGGGGAGGCGAATAGAATAAGTAGTCCCTTTTCATCATAAAAATAAATAGTATTACCATTCTTTTTAAAGTAAACATAGGGATTTAAATCAGTTAAATAATAGCATTTAAAACTCATGTTTTCGATCAACCCCAAAGAAGCTAAGCCATCAGAGGATCCTATATCCAAAATTATCGGCTTATTTGAGAAATGATAATTTGATAACATCTCCTGAGTTTTAGGATATCGATTAAAGGAAGTTGATTTAAATGTATTTCCAAACTTAAAAACAGACATCAACCTTCCAAATTCTTTTGGGTCTATAGCCGGATCAAACAGGTCATGGACATCCGGTGATAAAGGTAATATTCCTTTAAATTTTGAATTTACCCTTTTACTATTAAATTTTATCGGAAATCTCATGAACTAAAAATTTGAAACCGGCAGAAGTTATATTTTGATTTTATAGAAATGATCAAAAATAAGACAGATTAATTTTTTAAGAGAAAAAAGTTAAATCAATGGCCCTGATCCATCGTAAGCAATTAATAATTTGAAAAGCTACCCACTTTATTGGCCATAACCACATTCTCCTGCAATGTCATAATGGTTCACTCAATTTATCAAGGATCAAAGATGGTTTCCAGCCTAATAAATTACAGGCTTTTATATCATCAAATGTTAATGCAGAAGTTATTTTTTTTAATTTATCGCTTTTGATCGAAAAACGGTTTCCTAATAAATTGCCCGCAATTGCCAATATTTTTGCTACATAAACAGGCATAGTTACAGGTTTTCTTTTACTGAACTGTTTAGATATCACAAACTCCAATTGCTTAAAGCTGGGATGATGCCCATCTGTAAGGTTGAAAGTTCCTCCTGTTTCAGACACAACCGGTTATAATGGAAGGAATGTCTTCCTGCCACACAATACTTTTCCTTGAATCTGCTTTTCCTATAATAAAATAACGTCCCGAACAAATACCATTGATCATGGACCTGATGCCGTTTTTATCTGCCCAGCCTGTTAACCAGCTTTCAGCAGGGATCCTAGATTTTGCATAAGCAGTTTCTCCTTTCAACGGATGGTTTTCTGAAATCATATAACCAGCGTCCAAACCATACACAGGAACCGTACTTATAAAGATGAAAGACCTTGGCTTAACAGTCAACTTTTCCAGGGCCGTGCATAAGTTATTTGTGTCTTCAAAGTTTACGTCATAGAAAACCTTTTTTTCCGCAGAAATTCTGGGAACAGAATGAGCCTTACCGGCAGCATGCACCACCACATCCGGGTTCAAATCTTCGTTCAGGCTGAATGGCTTGGTAATATCAACAGTTACAGATTGATCATATAAATCAAGGCCGGTAACCTTAAAACCTTTTGTAACTAACAGGATATTAATAATACGCCCCAGGAAACTGTTTGCCCCGGTTAAGAAGATAATGGTCACCTTTATTCATTAACCTGTTTTAAAATATTGAGCATTTTATTTGCAAGATGATCTGTGTCAAAGAAACGTTTCGCAATCGAAAACCCCTTAATACCTATCCCGGTTGTTGCGACCGGATTGTCTTTCATCCATATTAATTTATCCGCTAATTGTTCCGGATCATTTGGATCTAGCGTAAAACCTACTTCATGCTCAATTAAAAAATCTTTCATCCATCCTTGTGTATTTTGTATTACGGGGATTCCGGCGGCTAAAGACTCAAAAAATTTATTAGGTGACGATGTATCGAGAACAGGTGTTCCTTTTAACGGAACTAATGAAACAAAGGCCTGTTGAATATAGGCTATCAATTCGCGCTTTGGCATTAAACCAAGTCGCATAAAATTTTTTACATTTTCCTTTAGCGACAAATCAACCAATTCCTCTCTTTGCTGCCCCTCCCCGATAAGTAAAATAATAATATCGTCCCTACCCCTGGCTTTTAAAGCTTTAGCTGCTGCATAAAGCCAATAAGAATTATTCACCAACCCTATATTGCCTGTATAAATTGCGTAGGATTTAGGCTGTAACACGGACGAAGAAAAAGGAACCGGCGTGGAAAATAATTCAATATTGGCTGCGTTTGTAACGTCATCCACATTTGACAATCCAAACCGCCTTTTTATGTTTTGAGTCATCCCCGGGGAAAGCGTTATTATAAAAGAAGAAGCATTATAGCATTTTCTTTCAAACCAGTAAGCCAGGGTTTTCATCCATGATTTTTTTATTATCCCTAACTCTATTGCTCCTTCAGGCCAAAGATCCCTTATTTCAAAAACTAATTTCCTCCCCCTGATGTATCTTGCAAAGAGGCCGGGCAAACCAACAGTTATGGGGCCGGATGACGCAATAATTATATCCGCATTAAGCGTTAACGCATAATAACTTGATAAGGCACTATACATAATAAAGGCCCATACCCGTTTCATAAAAGACTGTTTATTGTCTATACGCACATTTAACACTTTAACATGAATACCATCAAAATACTGGTCATCAATAAATTTTTCAGATTTTAAATCTGATTTAACATAAATACTGGATACTACCGTAACCTCATGCCCCTTTTTAACCCATTCCTTTGCAAATTCATATACCCTTGTTCCCCAGGATCCTTTAGGAGTGGAAAAGTATTGATAGAAATAAACTATTTTCATTTTTTTTGACCTATAAGAAATTAATGGTTGCTTTCAATTCACTTTTAAAATCTACTTCCACTTTAAATGCTTCCCTGTATTTATTAAACCCTTCTGCAAATTCATATTCTTTCAGGGAAAGCCGGCTTGCATTTTCAAATTTAATAAATCCCTTCTCTTTTATAAGAACCACATAAGCATCCTCCGTTAGCAATACCTCACAATCCGGGTGAAAATGAAACAATAACTTCCCGCTGGCATTACCAATATGATCCGCGATTTCAATTGAATTATCAGAAAAATGAAATTTCCTTTTATGATAAACCCCAAAAGCTTTGTAATATCCATTGTGCTCAGCTTCCAATTGAACTGCGTCTTCATTAATTATTTTTACTGAGGCGCGCCACCCCAATCGGAAACCTCCCCAAACCTCAGACTGATTTTGGTCATTCACTACAACAGTATTATGCGCCGATGTAGAACGCTCATAGTTTCTTCTTTGTCCTGGCTGATAAGTTGAAGTTCCAATATCAACTATAAAGGGTTTTGCTGATTTATATAAAACAAAAGACAATGCATCAGCATGACTATGCCCGGGTTGGTAAGAAGGTCCCGGTTCAGCGACATCAACAACACATTCATAATCACCCAACATATATTTACGGTACCCCGACTTACTTAAGCTACAATTTTCCAATGGCTCCAGTTTGAGCAGTGCCCCCATTCGAAATAATTCATTTGATGTAAGAGCTATTTCGATGGCGCTATCATTAAAATGGGGAATATCACCATTTTTAAAAGTTATGGCCTGCAGCCAGCCAAGCATCTGCCGTGCTTTATCTTTTACAAAATTCAAAAAGGCTTTATCGGGATGCTGCAGTCTGCTGTACCAGTCTGCTAATTCCAATACGCGAAATAAAATAACCTGGTGGTACATAGGGCTCAATTCAAAATGAGCGCCGTCATTAAGAACCTGCTCTTTTAATTCAAGGTAAAGTATATCTTTTGCTTTTTTGTCCCACTCTTCTTTACGGAAAGCATGCCCTCCCATTAATAATGCAAATGCATTTTCCAGCAAGTGGTTTCCTAAAATATGATACTCCAAATGTTTATTTAAATATTGTAGCTGGGCGAAGACATTTTCTATGATTGTTGTGTTATTGATGCTATCAACAGACAGGAACCTTATAGTATTCATTACCCGCAAAGAAACAGGGTATGGTTCTAATTTTAACCGGCCATCATTCAACCAGTTCCCGATATCAATCAGCCAGTTTTCTTTGACGGTATTTGCTATGTCGTTCTGGCCAAGGTAATTAAAATACTGTAAATTATAATTCCATAATTTGCCATTATCCTGGAAGTTCCAGTTGATAGCTTCCTCAAATTCAACATTTAAATGTAGAAAGTTAAAAGTGTTGTGCAGATGTACTAACTGTGTTTTGCCGGGCGGCAATGTGAAGGAGATCCCATGTAAACTAACAGGCCTGTCTGAATTTTTTAGATAAGAGGAAAGCCGCTTTTTGGATAAGACGCGGTATTTAATTTGATAAAAAAGCTGTGAATACTTTAAATAAGATAAAGTTCTATAAATTAACGGAAGCCTCCTTAGGATATTATTTACCATTCAATACAAATAAGTTTTTCGGGCCTGTATTCCAAATTGTCCCTCCTGATTTCGGTTGGTGGGGACACCCATCGAGGCTGGGCCGTGGTTGATATTCCACCGACCATTTCCTGGTACGACAATTTGGAATGCCCCGTTTTTTTGACTTTATCATATTATGAGAAAAAAGGCGGGAAGTATCTTATAAAGATTCAAGCAACTGATCCCGAATAAGGTCGGCTAATTTAATATTTTCCGGCTCCTGGATTATTTTGCCTGCCAGTTGCCGGGCTTTTAAGAAGCCATTTTTCCTGGAATATTGCATTAGCAGTTCATAATCTTCAATACCCAACATAAATGCCTCCCATCGCCTACTGGATATAATGGCTTTGCCAGGTCCGTTATATATAACCGAATAATTGTTGGCGTTTACACCATCGAAACCAGTCAGTTGAGTTTTGTTTGTACTGCCATTTCTATAATCGGCATAGTTCCAAAAACCAATTCCGTTATAGTTATTAAAGAATGCCCTCCATGCTTTCAAGCGATAAAAGGAATAAGGTGATAATGACTCTGCGCGGGGAGTGGTAGTATAGGTCCATATATTTTTAATATTGTCGTCGGCAGCGTCCAGTAACGGCTTTTCATCCAAAATTTGCGAGATAGTAAGTAAGGGCTGTAATGTCTTCACGGCATTAACGGAAGTAAGGGTTGCATATGTCTTAATATTCGGATAATTTTTATTCAACCACTTTAAGAATGTGGCAAAAGAATTTACATCGCTGTCCTTGATTTCATCAAAGGGATAAATGTACAGTTGCGATTCTTCAATCCCGTAAAAACCGGAGCTTTCAACAACGGCTTTATACCATTTAACAAAATTCGCCTTCCATTCTTCCGACAAAAACTCAGCATTTTCAAAAGCCTGTTGACATAATTTACTTTTAAAGTCCATAAACAATAATATATTTCTGGCAGATTTAAACCCGGCTATGTAATTCCCAAATTCCTTTTCATCCGGCTTATTAAAAAATGGCAATTTATAGGGTGGTACAACCATTGTATTTATGTGATGACGATATAAATCGCTCAGGGCCTCGGTGTTTCTGTCGCTAATTAACGGATAATTAAAATATGCCCAATTAACAGCATTTAAAGAAAGCGAATCCACAGAAAATTTCTGCTTACTAATGCTGATATCCAGCAATAACCCGGAAGAATATGTCCCTGATTTTATTATGATCTTTGCCTTGCTGATTCCACTGCTTTTCCCGGTAACCTTAAACATCAAGACACAGGATTCGCCGGGAGGGATCCGTATCTTTTTGGTATTTCCAACCAGGGGATCGGCAATTTCCTCATAATTATTTCCTGAAACAATAAATGGAACCTGGAATAATTCAGTTGACGCTATATCTTTTGATTTGCTCTGAACGGAACAATTAAATACACGTTCCGCAGTAACTAAATTAGTAATGACAAAGGCTCCGTATTGAACCCCGTTTGTCATGGTAGTAATTCTATAAGAATTTATTTTTGTACCAACCGGTTGGTACGGGTAAGTCAATTTACTCCATGGATTTACACTATCAATGATCACATTATTTGCAAATTTAAGTTTCAGATCATTTAACCGGTTAACCCTGACCTGGTTCAATTTATTATTTAGATTCCCCTTTTTGGTAATAGTTGTCTTTCCTTCCCGGTTCGCAGTTTGATCAATCCGTTCAATTTGACTAGTAATTTTCAGAAGAGAATCCACAATCGCATTAATATCTTCTTGCGGAATAGTTTTTATTGATTTTAGAGCCTGAGTTTTCCCTTCTAGTACTTCAATTTCATCAGAGAATATAAAAGTTCCTTTAGGGATGATAACAAATTTTACATAACGGCCGGATTGATCAATATTGGAAAGAATAAATTTTTTGACCGTATAGCCGCCGGGCTTATTATCAATGTCATCACTAAGATCACCGGCATATGAATACCTCTTCTTATCTAATGATGTAAATACAAAAATGTTGGAGGGATAAAACACGCCTGCTTTATCTTTTCTTGCGGTATTAAGCGTTACCGCACTAATAAAAGTGGGATTAAGCAGGTCTATATCAACACCTAATTTTTTCGCGCCATTCCACCCTGCCGTTGTATCAGTATTCCAAAAAGCTGTGTTCGCGTAAATGCCGTCTGTTAACACCTTTCTATCCGCATCTTTTGATGTAGTATTATAATTAGGCGGTAGAGATAGCGTATAGGGCTTTCCTAAGGCCGCATTTTGTGCATTCGTGTTACTTCTACAACAGGTAATAAATAGCAATAAAATCAGCTTTACGGAAATAAACTTATTCATTTTCCAATACATTAAAATGAAATATTAATGAGAATTTGAACTATTCGCTCCGCTGCCTTCCCATCCCATTTCTGAGGGATACCTCCCTTCTTCCAGTTTCCTTTGAATAATTTTTCAAAGGTAGGCGCAATATTTTTTGGGTCCGTTCCAATTAACTCATTTGTTCCAATTGAAATAGTTTCAGGACGTTCCGTACTATCTCTCAACGTTATACACGGTATGCTCATTACAGTAGTTTCCTCTGTAATACCACCTGAATCTGTGATAACTGCTTTCGCATGTTGAACAAGATAATTAAACTCGAGATAACTTAACGGATCAATCATATGCAAATTGGGTGCCTGAATACCAATGTTCACAAGCATTTTAGCCGTTCGCGGGTGAACAGGAAATACGAGGGGAAGGCCCTTTGACGATGCAACAAATGCATCCATCAATGACTTCAACTGCTGTTCCTGGTCTACATTCCCGGGCCGGTGAAGTGTTATTACAAAATATTGCTTATCCTGTAATTGATACTGTTTCCATACTGCAGGTGGCTCAAAGCGAGGCATTTGTTTTAACAGGGTATCAATCATGGTATTACCCACAAAAAATATCCTTTCTTCAGCAATGCCAGCTTTGCGTAAATGATTGTCGGCATTTTCTGAAGTGGTAAAAAAATAATCAGTAATGGAATCGGTAACCATCCGGTTAATTTCCTCAGGCATTCTAAGATCGCCGGAGCGTATTCCTGCCTCAACATGGGCTACTTTTGTATATAATTTCTTGGCCACAATACTGCAGGCCATAGTAGAGGTAACATCCCCAACTACCAGGACTAAGTCGGCTGGATGATTCATCAGGTCTTTTTCAAACTTCACCATAATATTTGCTGTTTGCTCAGCCTGTGTACCGCCACCACATTCCAGGTTCACGTCCGGTTCCGGAATACCTAACTGTTCAAAGAAACTTTCACTCATATTGCGGTCAAAGTGCTGACCGGTATGTACTAACCTGTAGGAAATATCTTCACCACTTTTTTTCGCCGCTTCAACACTGCTTATGATAGGCGCTATCTTCATAAAGTTGGGCCTGGCCCCTGCTACAATGGTTATTTTCAAAAATATATATTTATAAAGTTATGAGTAAACAGGATGACATACGATTGATCATTCCTTATTGAATTGTTATTGTTTAAAGTTCTGTTTTCCAGGATCCTTCCTTCCAACTTTCAATTGCCCCAAGGGATGCGCTGGTAACATTTACCAGATCATCAAAAGGAATCAAAGCCTTTCCGCCTTCTTTTACAGTTTTTACCAATGCGGCGAACTGCGCCCTATGGCCTTTATCTAACTGTCCACTCATCCTTGAAAAGCCATGAAATCCAAAACCTTCCAGTTTCCTGAAATTGTCCAGTATTAATGTCTTTCCCTGGCCATATACTTCCAGTCTTTCCTTACTATATGCCTTACTGCCATTTGAGAAATAATTGATCACCCCCTGTGAGCCATTTTCAAACCGCAAAGTAATGATAGCATTATCCGTGTTTTCGACAGGATGATTACCCAATGCGGACATAGAAACACCGGTTACTTTAGACCCGTTTAAAAAGACCATCAGATCTATAAAATGACAGGCCTCTCCAATAATCCTTCCACCGCCTATTTTCATATCATGTACCCATATGTCCGCGGGTATATTTCCCGCATTCATAGTCGCGATCATATTGATGGCAGTTCCATCCCCTAGTAGTTGCTTTGCCTTTTGAATAAAAGGCGAAAAGCGGCGGTTAAACCCGACAGATACCGATACGCCGTTGCCCGCGTTTTCAATAAAGGCAGTAGTTAATGCTTTTAATTCATCACGGTTTATTGCCAGGGGTTTTTCAACAAATACATGTTTGCCCGCTTTCAGCGCTTCAATGGTCATGCTTGCATGTTGATTGTGCCTCGTAGTTATTATTACCAGGTCCACTTCATTATCAGCCAGGATTTGTTTGTAGTCGGTAGTACTATGACTGCATCCATATTTTTTGGCCAATGCATTTGCTGAAACGCCGCCTGCACTCGCGATATATTTCAGTCCCGCACCTGTGCCCTTCAATGCAGGCAGCATGGTCATCTTCGTAAAGTTGCCTGCCCCTATTATACCTACTATGCCTTTAGAACCGGAAAAGTTAATATCTTTTAGTTTAACAACCGTAGAAGGTAGATAGTTCGGAGTTGGAAGGCTGGCGTTTTCTGCAACTTCAACATCATATTCCAATATTGACGCGATCGACCCCTTGCCCATATTACCATAGATGTCCAGGTAATTTTCCAGCTTTACTCTTTCAGTAATCAAGGGTTTTACCTGAAGCTTGTTCATTGAAATAGCATGAAGCACCGTTTCAAAATTTCGTTGCTGTGTCCATCGCACATAGGGCAAAGGGTAATCCACTCCCCTGATTTCATATTCTTCATCATACCGGCCCGGACCGTAAGAGCAAGATACCTGGAAACTCAGCTCTTTTTTATAGAAATCAGCCCGGTTAATGTCTAACCCAATTACGCCCACCAATACTATCCTTCCTCTTTTACGGCTCATTTGTGCGGCCTGGCTTATAACATCATTGCGCTTCGTGGAGGCGGTGATAATAACTGCATCGGCACCAATGCCATTCGTTAGTTCTTCTACAGCCTGCACCGGACTTATTGAAGCGGAATTATATGCAAGTATTCCCTTTCGCGCGGCCAACCCTATTTTTTTATCATCAAAATCGAAACCTATCACTTTACACCCATTCGCCAATAAAAGTTCTGCGGTTATCAATCCAATCAGTCCAAGGCCAACCACTACCACCGTTTCGCCCAGGGTAGGCTGAACCAACCGTAGCCCCTGCAAACCGATGGAACCTATCACTGTGAACGCAGCCTCTTCATAGCTAACATTACCAGGTATGCGTGCACAAAGGTTTTTGGGTACACATACATATTCTGCGTGTGCCCCGTTGGAAACAACACGATCCCCTATTTTAAACTCAGTAATGCCGTCACCTACCAAAATCACCTCGCCTGCATTGCAATATCCCAGAGGAAGCGGTTCGTCCAGTTTATTGAACACCGCTTCCAGGGTGGGCATTAAGCCCTCGATCTTTATTTTATCCAATACCTGCTTTACCTTTTCGGGTTGCTGACGCGCTTTAGACAGCAGGTTTGCCTTACCAAATTCTACTAGCATTTTTTCCGTACCAAGACTAACAAGACTCCGATGCGTTTTTATTAAAAGAAAACCTTTGCGAACCAAAGGCGCAGGAACTTCTTCCAGTATAGTGGCGCCATTCTTAAGGTTTTGGATGATTTGTTTCATAAACTATTTTAATTTTAAGGCGGGTTTTTCAATAAGCTTCCACGACAAAAAAGCGCTTGCCACGGTTAAGGAAGCAGCTAAAAAAAATGACCAGATATGGCCGGAGTAACCGATAGCTACCAAAAAATTAATCCACAGCATATGATAGATATATATTCCATATGACAGGTCATTGCCGTTGAGAACTATTTTTGTAAGCGACTTAGCGGAGAAAGCACATGAAAAAACAACAAGTGTAAGTAAAGCATATCCTACCATACCGAATATATTCGCGGGCCAGTAATCCGGATTATAATAATTTAAATAAATTCCAAAAAGACATACATAACTTAAATATATCGTCATCCAAAGCCACGCTTTATTTTCAATAATGTTTTTTAAATTATCCCAATATATAAAAATGAGCACCCCGAATAAAAAATTAAACAAATAAGGAAGAATAAATACTTTGCCCAGTTTCATAACGAATGATTCGTTATCAAATGCTTTTAGCAAAATATAACAAAGAATTGAAAGGATAATTAACGATATCGCCACGACGGTTTTATTAAATCTTTTAAAAGCCACGAAAATAAAAGGCACCAAAAAATAAAATTGCAATTCAATAGTTATCGTCCATAAACTTCCATTTGGCACGCCAACCCCCCAATCCCGAAACTGTTGAATATTATAAAACTGGAACAATGATAGCTGACCAAAAACCCAGGCTAAAAAGGAACGATCAAACCGGATGCCTCCCGTAAATAAAATTAAGCATATCGTAAAAATAAGTGCCACCCATAAAGCAGGATAAATTCTAAGCACCCTGTTTTTGCAATACTGCCTGATACTAACAGGCTTGCCTGCAAAAGATGCAAATATTAAAAAGCCCGAAATGGAGAAGAAAACGGGAACACCCGGGAAATATCTTAAAATTTGAAGCAGTTTATTAGTAAAAGATGGTAAGTACTCCTTGACATTTAAATGCTCCAGAGAGTGAAATACCAGCACCTGCGTTGCAGCCAGCAACCTGATTATGTCAAAATTATTTTTTCTGGAAAACACACACTAAAAGGGTTAAGTAAATTGTTTAAACAGTACAGGCAACATATGATGCTGCCATATTAAATTTTTGCTCAGAATCGAAGTTTAAGCAATCGCAGTCGAAGATTTATTCATTGGTTATAAATCTCCGCTATCAATTTATATTTCCATGTAGGCAAACTAAAGGAGATGAGAAATTAAATTATAAAAAAACATTTTGCCCGGCTGATTTTTCTTTTAGGATTGTCCTTATAAGACGTAAAGGCCCTGCCAATATCAAATGTTCTCTGATTGCCGTTACGCATTTAAATCAGAAACCGGATAAGCCGCCTCTTTAGATTCGGTCCCGACGAGGTTGGAATTCAAAAAATGCGAAGCATATTTTTTGAAAGAAGCAAAAGCAGCGGCGTGCCGGTTACGCAGCTCGCCGGCTGAGGAGGCAAAGACATAGAATTCAAAGAACTAACGAATGCAGAAAGTCCTATGCACTCTTTCTACCTAATCCAATTTTTTTTAATCTTATGAAACACTTACTTACCAAACCAGGGACTAATAAATTGTTCCTTTTTTGAGGCCACTCATTTAAAAGCATTTGCCAGGAAGTTAGGAGTAAATGCACGAAAAAGTTTTTTTAAACAACTTAGATAAGAACCTGCAGTAACATATTTTTTCTCATATTTTAATATTGCTTTACACGCTGCTTTAAATCCATACCATGACTGAATCCTTCTTCTTTTTATCCCGATGATATTTTCAGTAATTCTTTTATACACCAATGGCTCGCCGCCAATAATAACAGAATCAAACTTCAAATTAATTCTTACCCAAAATTCATAATCCTGGCCATATTTATATCTTTCATTGTATCTGCCAATTAAGCTTAAAATTGCCCTGTCAAAAACTATACTGGAATGGCAAAATGGATTGTACCGTGTCAAAAGCCGTTTAATAAGGTCAGGAGTAATTAATTCCGAAAGTTCGCTCGTACCAGTTCTTTGAATAATTTCCCCCACTTCGTCAATAAATAAAAAATTTGTGCCAGATAAAAAAATACCAGGTCGCGAAACCAGATATTTTAGCTGAAGCTCCAGTTTTTGCGGCAACCAGACATCGTCAGCATCTATCCTTGCTATGTATTTACCGGCACTGGACTCTATTCCTTTATTTAATGATTTTGTTAAACCTATATTATTAAGATTGTAAAATATTTTAATGTTGCTTCTCTTTTTATAATCATTCAGTATATGATGTGTGTTATCCGTAGATGCATCATCAATTATAATTAATTCCAAATTTTTATGACTTTGATTAAGTACGCTTTCAATGCTTTCTGTCAAAAACACTTCCCCATTGTGCACAGCCATAATTACTGACACTAATATATCATGCATACCTGTTCTTGCTTAATCTTTTGGTTTGAAATAAAAGTAAATACAATACCCAAATAAAAATGTCTCCTGTAACAATACTTAAGTTATGAGTCAAGCCATTTAACCAATAACCAAAGAAAGCCAGCGCGGAGAAATAAGCTAAACCATCCGATTTAATACCATTCAATACGGTTTTCATCATAATAACTGTTAAATAAAAAAATATGCAGAAGCCTATTAAACCAAAGTAGATAAAGGAATTTAAAAAAATGTTATGAGGAAGGATTGCAATCGGATGGATAAAGACATAGTAATTGCTGATACCCCCAAAAAAATAATACTTTGCCAGGTATCCCGGAATCAAAGTATAAACAGATGCCCTATCCATATCTTTCAGGTCTTCTATGCGTAAGTATTCGACATTGAGCAGGCTTTTTACACCATCCAAAACCGCATCATAGGAAAAATAAAGTACCAAAACCGAAAGCGCGCAAAAGGCCAGGGTTGAAATGGATATTTTTTTTACAAATAATAAAAAAAGAAAGGCTAACCCGATCATTAACGCGGTTCTTTGTTGAAGCATGACCAGCGCTATAACCGAGGTGGCAAAAACCAGCAATGACAGCACCAGATAAAAAATCTTGTTTCTACCACTGTAGTTCTTAATAAAGTATATGCAGAAAGGAAGTATGGCGCTTAAAAGATACCCATTGTACACTACATTCCCAACGATGCCAAATAATGACCCATTAAAAACCGTATCACCGACCTCCACTAACCCTTCGTCTAAATATGTGATACTAGAAAAAAGTAAATTCGTAAAATTCCAAACATAGGGGACTTTAAAAAATTGAAGTATGGTGACCAGTGAATTAATAAATGCAAAAAATAATAAAATTTTTATAAAGAATATTTGATTACTATAAGCACTGAAAAAATTGAAGAAAAAAATATAAGTCACCAACCAAATGAGGTATTTGCCGAAAATTAAATCAAATACTTCAATCTGGGATACATCTCCGTTAAAGTTTATAACCAGCAGATGGTAAATTATCAGGCAACCATATAATTTGAATCCAAGCTCAAACCTGAAAATAAATTTTCCAATATTAAGCAGTATAGTTGCAAACAATACTACGGCAAATAAATGCTTAACTGTAAAAAGCCCAACCTTAAAAGAATAAAATATAAGGGCAGCTAATACAAATATGGTACAAAGCACCTTGAAATATGTGCTGCGCACCAAATTAATTGTCTGCAGCTTCATATATCCTTTTTTCTTTTTGTATATAATTCACTATCGAATAATTATCTTCAATTTTTTTTGCCGCATTTTCTGAAATTGTTTGTAATTCCTTCTGTGTTTTTTTTGTCAAAGCGAGTAAAGTTTTGCGATTTAAATCCTGCAATATAAGTCCCGTTTGATTATGGTCTATTATTTGGGAGAAGCCATCAATATTGCTACAAAAGCAAACACAACCACATGCCATTGCTTCCAATACGGTTTTTGGCATTCCTTCCCTTGGTGAAATCTGGATATAAAATTTATGGCGGTTATATACTTTGGGAAGTTGATCATTTGAAATCTCACCCATCAAATGGATATTTTCAAGATTCCTGCTGATAATAAAATCTTCAATAAATTTTAATAATGGCCCCCTGCCGTAAATATAAATATGATAACAACCCATTTCATTACCTGAGAACAATTCGACTAACAACTTTATATTTTTTTCGTTAGAAATATTTCCTACAAATAAAAATGTGCTTTCCCTGTTTTCAGATGGTACCAAAATATTAAACCGCGAAGTATTAATATAATTTCCCAGCAACATGATTTTTGTATTGGCATACTTTTTTTGCAGGTAAATGAAATCACTTTCATTACTTACTGAGGCAAAACAGGCATTTTTATATCCCAGGTTTTCAATAAAATTAAAATAAAATCTGCGCCAACCCTTTGCATTTCTTGAATGCAGCCATCCTGATCTCAGGTACAATTTTGCGGGAAAGAAAATCTTACAATACAATGGTAATAGTACCCCATCCAACTGGTTTGTTCTAAAAAAGGTAGCTTTCCGCAGGATGCTTTTATTTAAAATTGGAAAGAACAAAAAAAATAAAATTCTTCCTGCTTTGGAACCAAAAAATCCTTTGGGTGCTGATATACTAATTCGCTTATCGAGCTGGCTGTTTTTTAATAGATTTTTATATACCTCGTGATCCTTGCCTCCAAACGTTACCCATGTTATCGAAGAAAATAAACCCTGTTCCAAATATTTTTCAAAAATTTCCTTTTCCCTGCTAAAAAGCCCTTTATCTACCCATGTTTTAAGTGAAACGCCCCTTGTAAAAAAAAATACTAACTCCATGTCTTCTTATACAAAATTTTTAACGACTTTGTCGTATCGACAGGTAGTCTAAGCAAAATATTAAATATTTAAAAAGTAAAAGTAAAAAACGCTTTTTGCATTATCATAAGCTATTCATTCATATTATGACCCATAAATAATTTCAACGATTTTATTCGAATTTACTAATTAAACACTTTTTTATAACAGTTCTAACAATACGGACGGGGGATAATAAAAGATAATTAATTCCGCTGGAAAATCTATTGGTCTTATTCAACGACGTGTTATAAATGAAGGAATGCACTATAAATTCATACCTGAACATCAGCCTTTCTATAAATGTTACATTGGGCAAAAAATACTCGCAACGTACATTTTTATAGGTATTCATAAACCAGGAAGAATAACGCAGTTTCAAACTCTTGGTAATAGATCCGCCATGCACCCTATATATCGCGGTGAATTTATTTAAGTAAAATATCTTAATGTCATTTCTAAGAACCCTTAACCGTAAGGGCCAGTCTTCAAGCATAGGAAAACGTTCGTCCAGGTAGTGGATTATTTCAAAAACATTTTTTTTAATAAAAAAAGTATTAAAAGGTAAAGAAATTCTGCGTAAGGCTAGCTGATACTGGTCTTTAGCCGTTATATTAGGATTAGAAAACAATTTAATATATTTACAATGATCTTTGACTTTTTTTTGTTCCTTTTCGTAATATAAATACCTGTTAGAAGCTATTACAGAACAATTTGTATTTAGACCCACAAAGTCAATGTTATCCGAGATACAAGACTCTGTCACCAGGTCATCTCCCGCAACCAGTTTTATCCACTCGCCATTAGCATTCCTGACTCCATTATTGCAATTTATTGCTATTCCGCTATTTTTTTTTGTTTTAACTATTTTTGCCGTTACAAACCGCTCTCTGTTGTTTTTAAGCCATTCCTCACATAAAGAAACCGTGTCATCCAAAGAACAATCGTCGCTTATAACCAACTCTATATATTTATATGTTTGGGCCCTGGCACTTTCCAGAGTTTCCAATACATATTTTGCCGAATTATAGGTAATCACAACGATTGAAACCAATGGGCTTTGTTTGCCCGGCATTATTTCCATATTATTTGCGAAATCGATTTTGTAAATTATTAAAAATATCAATCAATCCCACACGTTTATTCATTTCGTATAAAGAATAGATTGCCGAAGCAATTATAAAAAAAGAGCCAAATAGATAAGCGGGTATCCCGCTTGTTAACTTAATAGTAACAAAACATGAAAACCCAAGTAAAAATTGGATGCCAAATAGGATTAAAATACTTTTATTAAATCTGAAACCATAAAGCTGCCCGGTAACACAGGTCATTTGTATCAAATGAATAATATAGCCCGCCAGGAAGGAGATCCCCAGTCCGGATAGCCCCCAATAATGATAACCAAGCATATTAAAACTCAATAAATAAATATTTGAGATTAACTCATTTAAAAATAACACTTTGGTGGCCCCTTTGGCCACTAATAAAAATCCCAGGGACCAACTCACTGCTTTGAAATAAATTCCAAGTGCAGCCCAATGAATCATGGCGTTAACAGCGATAAATTTGTTGGAATACAACAAAATTATTGCCCAGTTAATATACACCAAAAAAAAACAAAGAATAGGCGCGATGATCAATAAGGCAATCTCTGCCTGTTGGATTACCTCTTTGTTTGCTTTGGTTTTATCATGAGCCACTCCCGATAAACGCGGGTAATAATCTGTGGACATCGCTGTAAATACGAGGCCTACATAGGAGTTAATAATGGCAAACCCCGCATTGTAAAGCCCCACATCGGTTAATCCTCCTGTTTTACTTATAAAGATCCGAACCAGGTAAGATGCTCCCAACGTTATCATCCCACTAATGCTCAGTCCAATACCAAGCGTCAGCATACTTTTGCCTTCTGTTACGGTCTTCTCCCAGCTTACAATTACCTTTTTCAAGTCCACCTTTCCAGCGAAATACCAGGTAAGCAGAAGGCTGGTAACCGATGTAAACATAATCGCCGGAACAATTCCCTTTTTTCCAAAAAAATAATATAATGGAATAGAGGTGAGCAGGCCCAAAATCGCACCCAGTATTCCCGACTTTGCCAGGTAACTTATCCTTCGCATCCCTTGCAAAATAACTCTTTGCCCGACGCTGATCTGATTTATTAAGAGTGTAATTGATATGATTGCAAACGCGACGGTATAACTCCTGTTGCCAAAAGCTAACTGGCTGAGGAAGGGTGACAAAAAAAGAGCAACGATAAATCCAAGCAAACCTGTACCCCATACCAATTTCCGGAGTACAGTCACTACCTCACCTATTCGCTGTTGATCCCCATTTGCGTTTGCTACAGCAACATTTTTTATTGCGCTGGATCCCAAACCGAAGCCTGTAAGGCCCTGGATTAGGTTAAGTGTTTCATTCAGTAAGCCCGCGATACCCATTCCCGCAGGGCCCAGGAAAACTGCGATAAATTTGGCCCTGATTATATTGATCAAGATATTAAAAACTTGCACCCCTCCAAATATGGAAGTTGCTTTAAAAATCTGGCGATAAGATGAATGGCGCTCCAGCTTCACAATTCTCTTATAATTTTTGCAGGGACACCACCAATAATTACATTGGCCGGAAATTTACCAGTAACAATTGCACCGGTAGCAACAATTGTATTATCTCCGATTTCAGAATTTTTGAGTATTGTTACATTATTACCAATCCAAACATTATTGCCAATCTCAACCCTACCAATTTCCCCTATCTGATTTCTTTTATCCGGGTCGATGCCATGTGCTTCATGATCTATAATAGTAACATATTGACCAATCAGCGTCTTACTTCCAATTCGTACAAAATTCACCGCGCATATAAAAATATTATTATTTGTAGATATATTTTCACCAATAAAAATGCGTGCATTTTTGGAACGGGCTTGAAATTCTATACTCCCTCCCCGGAAAAAACCACCGGGTTTAAATCCAAATTTGCAGTTACTTCCTATTTCTATTTTTCCTAATCCGGAAAAAAAAGTTTTTTGATTACACCTGGGAGCATTCCCATTAATTATAACTTCCTTAAGTAAAAGCTTCTTTGCATTCGGACCCAGGTAATGAAATAAATACCTGTAACACACTTTTAAAAATAAAAAAGGAGTATTTATCAATTTATAAATCAATTTTAAAAGCTTTAAACCCATTTGCGCTGACCTTTGTTTTAGACACCCATTTGCGGAACAAGGTTACAAATTTGAAACGGATTATATTCATCGAAATCTTAAACAAGAGTAATCTGCAAATAAGGATGTAGCTTTTGTATATTTGATAGCAAGAATTATATGAATTTGACACTGAACCACTATGGATGATAAAAAGCCTTAACAGAACAGGCTACCTGTTCCACCTGTTCTTGTTTAATACCCGGCCACATGGGCAAACTCAAACAGGTATTGGCTATTTTCTCCGCCAGGGGGAAATCTCCGGTGCTATAACCCAGGTAACCGTATGCTTCCTGTAAATGCGGTGGAATCGGGTAATGGATCATGGTGCCAATACCCTGTTCTGTTAAATATGCCCGCAAAGTGTCCCGCCTGTTTGTACGAACAACATACAAGTGATATACATGGGAAGCATTTTCTGCAACACCTGGTAAAATCAAGTCATTAACATCTTTTAACGCTTCATGGTACCAACTGGCAATTTGTTGTCGCTCTTGCGTCCACCCCGCTAAGCATTTCAGTTTCACAGAAAGAAAGCCAGCTTGGCATTCATCCAGCCGCATATTATAACCAATTTCCTCGTTATAATATTTTTTCTCGGAACCATAGTTTCTAAGTACAGAAGCCCGCCTTGCAAGTTCCGGGTCATTAGTTGTTATTGCACCTGCATCTCCCAGCGCCCCTAAATTCTTGCCCGGGTAGAAGCTAGTGCCATTAATGTTTCCCCAGCTTCCGGTAAGCTTTTCTTTATAGCAGGCACCTTGCGACTGGGCATTATCTTCCACTACAAAAAGATTATGTTTTTCAGCGATGGCCATCACCTCTTCCATTTCGCAAGCCTGGCCATACAGGTGCACAGGCATAATAGCTTTTGTGTTATTTGTAATGGCTGCTTCTATTTTAGACACATCAATGTTGTATGTATATATATCCGGTTCCACGGGCACTGGCACAGCCCCTACATAAGATACTGCAAGCCAACTGGCGATATACGTATTGGATGGAACAATTACTTCATCGCCGGCTCCTATATTCAAAGTTTTTAAAGCTATATGCAATGCATCCAAACCGTTGCTTATGCCTACGGCGTTTTGTACTTTATTAAATAAAGCATATTCCTGCTCAAAGTTTTTTATTCGGCTACCTAAAACAAACCAGTTGCCGTCATAAAACTCTTCAAAAGCCTGCATTATTTCTGCTTTGATAGGCTTATGCATGTAATCAAAAGAAAGAAAGGGAATAACCATTATAACAAAATTTTTTTTTATTAGAAAAAACGCCCGCATTTTAATATTTATCCGGGCAACAATAAAAATAAATAAGTTTAGCCCGGTCATTCTTTTTGACAAACAATATATACTTCCGCAGCATTTTCAGGAAAATTTTCGCTTAATTCATAAAATGCAGTTATCATCTTTTCATCAAAAACTTTATCAATCTGGGCATTTGAAAGAAATTTTAAGAAAACACCCCCTTTGTCAATGATTTTCAAACCTGCCCTGGTAGCGTCGGCCATCAAACTATTCAAATCGTACACTCTATAGTGTCCTAATGCTATATCCCTATCGTTCAAATCATATTCAGATGATAATAATCCCATCTTCACGGCTGCTAACCTGTGGAAAGATTTAGCATTTGGAACACCAATCAAAAAAACACTGTCGGCATGCATCCACTGTGATACCTTCAGCAAAACTTCAACGGGGTTTGCTATATGCTCCAGTATATGATTCATTATTAAAGTGTCATATTTTCTTGCAGGAACAAAGTCCTCAAACAGGGAATGATACTTGGTAAGCTTTGGATTATCGGGGATTAGCTCCAGCAAATCTGCCGCTCCCTCCACGATATCCAATTCTTTGAAATCATTTAATAACAGTTTTGTCATGTAGCCTGTTGAAGGGCCAAGTTCACAGGCAATATCTCCCTTGAAATGTTTCTTAAGTGAACGATAACAGAATTCTGCCTGCTTGTAATCAATGTTCAGCATTTCAGTCTTGTAAAAAGATGCGGACGCCACAACTTTTTTGAGAATACTATCCATTATCTGAGTTTTAATTGTGTTGATTTGGTAATGGTCTGGCCATTGGTTGGAAATCTTTGCCGGCAGCGGTTACGGAACAGGAGCCTTTCCCGACATTAAAGAAGAAAATCCGTTTGCCATAATATATGAATACTTTACCTGGAACTATTCAAAAATAAGATACGCAGCAGTAGATCGGAAAGCCGAATGCTGTAAGCGGAAATTATGCGTGCCGAAAACTTCACGCAAAGCTATTGTTTCACCCGGCCAATTGAAATCATTCAGTTCGTCAAATGCTATACAGGTTCCTTTGGTAATGTAGGGTTTTATTAATTCGAGACAATCCCTGGTAGGTTTATAAACATCCATGTCAAAATAAGCAAGTGATATAATTGTTTCCGGGTGCTCTTCTAAATATAAAGGCAATGTGATTGAAACATCCCCTTTTACAAGTTGGAATTTTTTAATAGATTCCACGGGAGCCATCTTTTCGTGGGTTTGTAAAACGGATTCCAGGAAAACTTCATAACCGAGAGGTACGGAGTAATCGCCGGATTTGAATAATTTTCCGTCTTTATCAGTATTTATTTCAGTAAACCCGGAAAAAGTATCAAAGCCTACAATGCGCCGGTTGTGATTAAAAGGTTCATAGATACCCCGCAAACTTGTAAATAGTGCCAGGTTCTGTCCGTACCGTACACCAAATTCAAAAATATTACCGTGCAGTTTTACTATGTGCTGGTATATTTCATTTATAAAAAGAATCCTCGATATTATACGCCGGTCGCAAAATAATGGAATATTATATAATAACTCTTCGGGTGGAATAGGGGCATTGCTGATCAGTTCAGAGAGGCTGTTCTTAACTTTAATATCCTCCTTATTAAGAAAGCCGGAATATTTTGATTCACTTTTAATATCCATGTTTGAGATTTTTTTTAAAAATTTGTGTTATTAAGTTTTTGATTAAGTAAGCTGAGGATATCGGATACGGAATTCAGCGATTCAATTTCTTTTATATTGAATTTTACTTTGTAATGATCCTCTAATTCTACAATAAGATTAAGATGATTTATAGAATCCCATGCCTCCAGATCATCCTTGCCTGTGGAAGGCGTTAATACAACCGGCACACCAAACGCTTCCTGGAAAATTTTTTCCAGTTGTTTTATATCAATCTGCATATGTGATTATTTTCAATGAATGCTCTTTAATAAATTGTTGGGCCGGCAGGTTTTTTAAAGTAGGTGTAAATTTTATCCCAACTAAATGAATATTATCCTGCTTAGTTAATTGTACAACATGATTATAAAAATCCTTTTCAATCCTCTTGCCTAAAGCCCTGCAACTCATTAGAAAATTTTCTATGACTGCTTCATCGCCATCGACCTTTAGCAACATTAAACCTACAGTTCCATAACTTCCAAACTTATCCGATGCTTTAAGCGAATAAATTCTCGTATTCCCGCTTATCAATTTGGTAAGCTCATCTTTGGAATAAAGCTTCTTATTAAAATTAAACTGGTTTGTTTTACCAGTCATTTGCGATAAACGCTCAAGGTCCTCCAAATCATTAAACCGCACATCCAGCTTAATTTCCAGGCTCTGAATAAATTCATCGATGTTCTGATAGTTTTCCGCTTCTTTTTCCCGCTGAACCTTTGTAACATATTGCTTATTTTTTGCTACATCATCATCAAGGATCCGGCTTCTTTTGAAAAGGAAACTATCAGTCATTTTTAAAAACGAAACATAATCTTCTTTGAATTCAACGCAACTTATTCCGGTAGCTAAAGCCGATACAGAACTAAGTTCAAAAGGATTATCATCAATATAGATAAGTGAATCACCTCCAATATTCAATTCGGCGGCTATTTTTTTTATATTATCCCATTTATCGTCCCAATTTATTTTCCTAACAATAAAATCGTCCCATTTCAGAGGCATATTTTTTTGATCAAATGCTTCCTTAACTTCCCTTTCATTATTTTTAGAACATATACACAACAGAAACCCCTCTTCTTTTTTTGACTTCAGGAAGAGTTGGAAATGGTAAAATATTATTCCTTCCGCATTGTTATCACATTTAATCTCATCCAGGCCATCTTCACCTATTACACCCTTCCATAGAGTATTATCACAATCAATAATGATGGCTTTTTTTTCTTCCTGTTGCAACCAACTTAACTGCTCAGACAAAGTAGCCGCGAGAAGTTTAATAAACTGCTTTGTGTAAGGCATTTGATATAAATGCCCCAACGCATATTGATACACATTTAATGACCCGAGCTGGTTATACAGGAAATTAAAATCAAATACCCAGGTATTAGACCGCTCTAATATAGCGGAGAAATAAGAGCTAAAAAATTGATCCCGGTCGGCTAGTATGCCAGGTGACCCAGCTAACGCTTTTGTGGCAAAACCCTGGTTTAAGCTATTAGAGAAGATAAGATGATTCAAAGATTTTGATCGAAAAGATAGAATGGCTGACAAATAAGCCTTTTGCCATTCAACCGGCTTCTTATGGAAATGTTGATCAGAATGGATAAAAACAACTGTTTTTTCATCAATGTTTTCTGTACTGCCCAATAAAGGCGTAATGATATCTTCTTCGTAAGAATAGTTAATTACCAGGCCAGGCACATTCTTTTGAAGCTCTTTGATAACAGGATCGAATACAACGTCTGATAGAATCCTAAGTTTCATCCTTTTCAATTAAAAATTCAATAATTTCCTTGTTCCTGTTGTAATAGAAAACCACATTCCTTTCGTGAAACAAAACAGCTTTCACAGGGCCAAGAACGGGTATCATTTTATACGATAGGGTGATCTCATTTAATTCATTAATGGATCCAATGGAATAACAGAAATGATGAAAGTGATTCCCCTTTTTTTTTAGTGCATTCCAGGTAAATGCCTTTTCATTTAAAGGTTGAATAAGTTCAATAAAATGATCTTCTCCAAATTGCTTATAAAGGCTTAACCTCGCTTCCTGGACAGGGTCAATTATATCTGCCATTTTCTTTTCAATAAATAAATTCTTTTCCCATGACGTTATGTCTTTAACAATAAAACCTGCATGGTGGAATTTAAACATCGTTAAACCTTTCTATAATTTTATTAATAAAGGAATAATCCATAGAATTATAAGTATCAGCGCTTATTTCCTGTACTTTTAATAATAGCGCTTTTTCTTTTAGCATTATTTCTTCAATGTCTCTAAATCCAAATTTATAATGTTGCTGCCAAACCTTTGTATTTTCAATTGCTGTGCGGCAATAAATTTCTTTCAGATTCAATGCCTCAAAGCCCAATTTTATAAGCAGGTATTCGGCTTCAATTGCCTGTAATGACCTTGTCGCGATATACCTTCCAAACTCCGCTTTATTTTCGCTTATATTATATAATGAAATTGTACCGCAGCATTCATCGTTGCTCAAATCGATAATTTTCAAATAGTAACCATCCTGCTTCGCTTTGTTATTAATGATCCAGGATTGCTGGTCACCGATACTAACAGGTGCGGAACTTGAGAGATACTTATTATTCCGCTCATTATTCCGCAAGTCACATATAACTTTTGCATCATCAATCGTGACTTCCTCCAACTGGGTCATTTTACCCTTTATTTTGATTTCTGAATACATTAAATTCTTCATAATCTCTTAAATAATCTTTTTCATTATAAATATGCGAAGCTAAAACCATACAAATTGATCCCGAAGAGAAATTTATTTCTGATGCCCAGATACGCGGAGGAATATGCAAACCCAGATATGGCCGGTTCAGTTGTACCAGCCGTTTGGTTTTTCCATCATCCAGCAATACTTCAAAGGCGCCGCTGGCTGCCAAAAGGAATTGGTGACATTCTTTATGGGCATGTGCTCCCCTGGATTCACCTCCCGGGATATCGTATAAATAGAAAATACGTTTTATTTCAAACGGAAGATGTTGATTATTTTCAATTACAGAAATATTACCCGCACGGTTTTGTATTTTTCCGATCTCGACAACGGAACACTCAAATACAGAAGGGTTACCCATTTTTCATTTTTTTAAAGGATTCAAAATCACGGATATAATCTCTTTCATCGTAACTGTAATCACTTACAATCAGGGCCAGTGAATTGGTCGAAAAATTTTCCAGGCTGCGCCAGATCATACCTGGTACATACAACCCATAATAAGAACGGTTCAAATGAAACCGCTTTTCTTCTTTCCCATCGTGCAATACCACCTCAAAACTTCCCGAAAGCGCAACGATAAATTCCTGCTGCTGCTTAAATGCATGCCCCCCTCGTATTTCTCCACCCGGCACATCATAGATCCAGTAAGTTCTTGCGATCTTAAACGGAATATGTTTCTCTGTTTCAAGAAATGAAAGATTTCCTCTCGGATCGTCTATACGGGGTAATTGTATTATACCTGCCTTCATCATTTTAATTTTCGTAAAAAAACTTCAACTAAATAAACGTGCCCCGATAGGATTCATAAACTCACTTTTTTTTGTGTTTCCGGAATTTTTTAAAAAGCTTTTTCCACCAGCTTTTGTTCTCTATGTGTTCAGTGTATCCATAACCGGCGCCATATCCATACCCATATCCATACCCATACCCATATCCATATCCCTTCCCTCCATATCCTAATATTTTCCTGGTGGTGATCCCATTAAATACAATATTCAGATTAGGCAGGATATTCTTTCGCTGGACATCACTGATCAGATCAAGGAGTGCACTATCGGTATAATTATGCCTCATAATATATAGGGTAGAATGGGCAATGCTCGCCAGTATCTTAGCATCTGTAACAGCACCAACCGGAGGTGAGTCAATAATGATATAATCGAAATTTTGTTTTAAATAGTCCATCAGTTCCATCAGCCTGGGACCACTAATCAATTCAGCAGGGTTAGGCGGTATAGGGCCTGAGGGAATAATATTAAAATTTGCGATAGTTGGGTGAGGTTTTATAATATTATCCTCGGAAGCCATGTTGATCAGGTAATTACTCAATCCGGGATCGCGAAGTATCCCTAATTCTTTACTTATTTTTGGTTTGCGCAGATCAAACTCCATTAATACTACCCTGGAGCCGGTTAAACACAAGCTTACGGCTGTATTGATTGCCACAAAACTTTTTCCCTCTCCCGGTATGGATGAAGTAACCAGGATTATTTTACATTTTTCCTTTGTAACCGCAGTAAGATAATTAAGATTTGTTCTTAGCTCCCTAAACTGTTCACCTATCAGGGTCCGGTTACCTAAGCCTACCACCACCGGATTCCCGGTTTCATTGGGTTGAAAAGACAGTTCTGCTATGATAGGAATTGTCAGCCTGTTTTCAATTTGAGACCTGAATAACAAACGGTTATTTAAGAACTCTTTGAAATAGATATAAATAACGACTAAAATGAGAACGAGCAATATTCCCATTGCGTAATACTGGATTGCAATAGGTGCAACCATTCCTGCAAATTCAGGTTTTTCAATTACTCTGAAATTGGGTAAAATCGCCGCAGCGTTAATGGCTGATTCTTCTCTTTTTTGTAAAAGAAAAGTATAAATTTCATTCTTAATACTTTGTTGCCTGCTGATATCCAATAACAATCTTTCCTTTTGGGGTATCTTACCTAAAGTGGATGTTAATTTATTGTTTTCGGACTGCAGTTGTTGACGGGTAGCCTGTAAGCTCATTTTTAAATTATTGATGCTGGTCAGGATACTTGGTTTTAATTTTGCAATGGCCTCTTCGTAAACCGCGATCTGTGGATTTTTACTACCGGAAGTTTGTTTTGTTTTTTCCAAATCAAATTCGGTCTGGTATAATTGATTGAGTAAGCCGATCAATACCGGATCTGCAGTACCGATGGTCGCTGGTATCGGGCTATTCGTGTTATTCCGCCTGGTTACATATTGTTCTATTTGCTTTAATACATCCATCTGTACTTCCGTTTCTCCCATTTTTGAGTCAGTTTCCTTTAACTGCCCTAAAAACAAGGTGCCTTCGGCGCTCAGGTCAATAATTCCCTGGCTTGATTTGAACTTCTGTATATCTTTCTCCACTCCACTTAATTCCTGTGAAACCATTCGCAATCTTTCATCTAAAAAACTCAATGTATTGGCCGATATCCTGCTTTTATAATCCACTAAAGTGCTGCCATATAAAGAGATTAGGTTATTCAGAATATTTACACCCCGCTCGGGTATTACATCAATATAAGTCATTTCCAAAATAGAAGATTGTTTGGAAATCGGTTTAATGGTCAGCAATCTTTGTACTAATTCTACCGTGGGAGGAACGGGTTGAATGGTAACAAACCATTTATTGAGCTCCGAATAAGGCAGGTTTTCTCTATGGATATGCCAGCGTATATTACCTGCATCACTCGCCACCAGGCTATCAACGGGGTATATAACTCCATTATAGCGGATGTTATTTTTATCGATCACCACTTCACCGCTAATGGTTGATTTTACGGAATCAGGCTGCTGCAATTCAAGCTTAAAGGGTATATTTTTATAGGATTCCCCGGACTTTACATAGCCCTTCTGACTGTACTGAACATTCAATTGTAATTTATAAACTAGGTTACGCAGCAAATCTCTTGAACGCAGTATTTCCATTTCACGCTCAGTTTCAGCAGATAAGTTTCTTGTATCCAGTTGCATGATATCTAATAAATTAGTACTTTTCTGCTGGGTATCGTCATTTACCACTAACCTTGCCTTGGCCGCATAGGTACGGGTGGCATACCTCAGGTATAGCCAGGAACAGGCTATACCAATTAATAACGCTATAACTATTATTGGTGAATAAGGGATAATACGAAGAAACATCCGCCTTGTTTGCTGCTTTTGTTGCTGCGTATCGTCTTGAACAATGAAATCAGGGGTGCTGCTGGACATTATGTTGACAGGACTTTATTATTTACTAAGGTTAATGATAGTGATAAGTAAAGATAAACCAACCGCCACGATACCCAGGTATTGCGGTACACCGGTACGGTTGATAAATTTCGCCCTCACGGGCTCTACATAAACCACATCATTTGTTTTAAGATAATAATAGGGAGACTTAAAGAGGTCTTTTGATAACAGGTTAATCCTTGCAAAATTTCTTTCTCCGTTTACTTCCCGCACTACTAATACATTATCTCGCTTACCCAGGTCGGTTATATCGCCAGCCATGCTAAGGGCTTCTAAAATAGTAGTGCGTTCATTCGGCATATTAAATCTTCCACGATTGTAAACTTCTCCCATTACAGAAAAATTATAATTTAAATACCGCACGTTTACAACGGGGTTTTTAGTATAGTCTTTAAATAATTCTGTAAGCGCATTTTGCAATTGTAAACGGGTTAATCCTTCCGCCTGTACTTTGCCTATATAGGGTATTTGAATCTTACCATCCGCTTCTACCAAGAACCCGAGTGCCGCCCCGCTTACATTGGAAGATGAACCGCTTGTAGCCGGTATTGTCCCATTAGCCGAGTTAAGGGCAATTAAATCCAGCGGGTTGCTACCTCCCACCGTAATCCATAGCTGGTCATTTTTTTGAATTGGATTTTCAAAAACCCGTTGTGCATTATTTAAACTTCCCGCAGTAGTGTCATTTAAATCATTCATGTAAACGACTTGTTTCGTAGTAACGCAGGACTGCATATTAAATGCGGCGATGATTATTGCAGCAAAAAGCAGGTGGTATTTAAATTTCTGTACCATAGGCAAAACATCACGATTTGGTTATAATTAAAAAGGCGTGTTTATAAGTAATCGCAATCAAATATTTTCACGGCTTCGCCCCTCTCAATCACAATTGAGGACGTTATATCAATAGCGGCGATCTTTAAAAAGTTGAATGGATAAAATAAAATCATTATTAAAATTTACTGCAATTCCCCTACCAAAAAATCTGCTTAGCAGTCGGGAAGCATTCGTACCTATTTAATTAATCATGCGGGTTGAGCACCAGGTAAACAACTTTTTAAGAGCTATTTTTGCGCAAAAGTACTAGATTATTTTTTAAGGAAGTAGTTAAATGTGAAAATCGGCTAATGTGATAACGTGCTTATACGCTAATGTGCTAATTTGAAAATGTGAAAATGAGTCAACTGATTAATTAAGAATTTAATCCGGAATTAGGTTTCACCGAACAATTGAGCAATTGAGTCATTGAGAAATTATTCTTTCATTTATTTTCAATATTGAAGGAAATATTCTTGGTCTTTTGTGGCTTTTTTATTAAATTGTAAGATGAGAAATCTTTGGTGCATTAAGGAACCAGTATGATTTTTTTATCAAAAAGCTGCATTTTATTCTCCTACGATTACGAGACCTTTATGAGACCTTTATGAGACCTTTATGAGAGGATCCCACTGGGGAACTCCTGGGCTAATCCATACCTGGCCCTGGTCTAATACGGCTTCCCCCTCATTACACCCATATAAACAGGGAATAAAGCCCACCGCCCCCGAGGGGGTTCCCGGAGTCTGATGGATGGAGGGTTATTGATATATTGACAATTTCGGCTTTCGCTTTTTCTGCAATACAATTTAGAAATGGAATAGTAGTAATATCCTGGCACAGGAAGGCTCCGCCGGAATGCCCATGCCTTATTCCTGCGCCTGGCGAAGAGTATTAGTTAGTGAACTCTTCTAATTAAAGTCTGTACACAGCAGTACCCGCCGTCCTATGAAGCGAAAACAATTTATCCGTCGTCTTATCGTTCCAAAATGCGGCGGGTACTGCAGGTACACTTACTTATTTGACAACCTTGATTTCCCAGGCGAGTCTCTTTATTTTCGATTTCCCAGGCGAGTCTATTGATTTTTGATTTCCCAGGCGAGTCTCTATATTTTCGAATTCCCAGGCGATGTCTCTGCCCGTGAACTCTTGTAGCCCAAAAAGCTGTCCGCAGCAGGACTCGCCGTCTTAGGAAGCGAAAACATTTTGGCTTTTCTTATCACTCCTTATTTCGATTTCCCAGGCGAGTCTATTGATTTTCGATTTCCCAGGCGATGTCTCTGCCCGTGAACTCTTCAAGCTAAAAAGCTGTACGCGGCAGGATCTCGCCGTCTTAGGAAGCGAAAACATTTGGGCTTTTTCATATCGCTCCTTTTTTTGATTTCCCTGGTGAGTAATCTCTGCCCGTGAACTCTTCTAATTAAAGTCTGTACACAGCAGTACCCGCTGTCCTATGAAGCGAAAACAATTTATTCGTCGTCATATAGTTCCAAAGGGTGGCGGGTACTGCAGGTACACTTACTTATTTGATAACCTTTCAACTGCAGAGACTGAATGGGGATTAAAAACTCCGTGGTTCTTACGCCCCCCGCGGAGGGATGAGGGGCATTGCGCATATCAAAAAACACTATGTACAGACCCCGAAATCATATGACAATTTTTGAATTTACCATTGACATATTTGCTCAAAATTCCCGGCCCGGGATCATTCTTTTCACTTAAAACTGATCAATTCGGATGGTTTTTTTATATAAAATCTAAAAATAATTTATTAATAAATGCATATTCATGATCTTAGTTTATAGATTTCCAATCATTTGACGGACAGCCAAAACCCTTTATCCATAAGGGTTTGGGCGCAAAAGAATAAAAAAATGCTTCATTCCTTCATTCTTAAATAAACCTGCATTGCCAGTTTTTTGTATAGAAATTAGTTATTTGATTTATTTTAGTTAGTATATTTGCAGCACTAAACTTATATCACCTAAATTCTCAAGTAATAAATTTAATGCCTTATGCACCGTTTTCATTCAAAACAAACAGCTTTAATTGTCTTATTTTTTGTCTTTGCCGCTTCGGTATTTGCTCAAAATAAAGACACCTCTTACTACAGTGTTAAACCTTTTACAGGTAGTAAAGAATTCAGAAAATTTTCCGTTGGTGTTAATGTGGGTGCTTTAGCGCCTTCAGTTATAATTGGTGGCTCCAACGACTTCACCAAATCTAAAATCTCGTTGGGGTACGGAGCCAATTTAAGATACCAGTTTAACCATTATTTCGCCTTGCAGGCAGATTTCCTGAAAGGTAAAGTAAAAGGTGACAATAGTAACAAATTAGGAAATGGACAACCTGCCTCTCAAAGAAAAGTTCAGGCTTTTGAGACTGACATTAAATGGGCAGCTAGTCTTAATGGCCAGTTAACATTTGGAAATGTAAACTGGCTCAGGGAAAAAAATACCGTTGTTCCTTATCTTTCCGTTGGAGCAGGTATGGTGAGCTATGAAGCCAAAATCAGCAGAACAGTGGGTTCAACAGGTTCTGACCTGGGACCCTATGATGAAGTATCTCCAAAGAGTGAATTATTTATACCAGTGGGTGTGGGATTAAAAGTAAATGTTTCCAAACTGATAAATCTTGATCTCGGTTATCGTATGCAGTTTGTAGATGGAGATAATTTTGATGGCGCTTCATATTGGACAACAGGCCCTGGTCAAAGCAGTACTGTTAAAAAGGACAAATTCTCCTATGGTTTCGTAGGTCTCGAATTTGCTCTTGGCAATAAATCCAAACGTCAGTTATTATTTGACAACCCTGCTGCAAGAACAAATAGCAACCTGCAAAGCCAGATCGATACCGTTAAGATCGCAATCGATGCGCTGAAGAATGATACAGATGGTGATGGCGTTGCTGATCTGTTTGATAAAGAACCCAACACACCGGCAGGTTCACCTGTTGACAGCCATGGTGTAACTAAAGATACGGATGGTGATGGCGTACCAGACTGGAAAGACAAACAACTGATCACTCCTACAGAATGTCAGCCTGTTGACGCAGATGGTGTTGGTAAATGCCCTGAACCAGCATGTTGCGCAGCGATGATGGACTCACTTAGGAATATGAAAGTTGCTGCTGTATGCCCGGTTGATTACCCAAGCCTTTCAATGAAGGGTGCCAGTTTGAGTAAAGACGTGAAAGCCATGCTGGCTTCCGTAGCCTCAAAACTGCAGGATAATCCAACATGTACAATTACACTCACCGCTTATCCGGGTGCCAGCAAACAACAGCAATCCATGGCAGACAGAAAACTTGCTGCAGTACAGGCCTATCTCACAGAAACTTTAGGCATTAGCGCAGACAGGATCGCTACAGATAAAAGGATTGGTGAAGGAGATGCCAATGTAATTGATATTAAATAAATTCTGATTTCTTCATCATAGAGATAACCCTCCCGACGTATCGGGAGGGTTTTTTTATGTTAATATACAGGGGCGGGTGTGACCGGAAGCATTCTAAGATGCTATCACATTAATATGTTCTGGTAAGACGAGACGTACAGATAGAAACCATTTTAAGATGCGATAATATTAATATGTTCAAGTAAGACGAGACGTACAGACCGGAACCATTCTAAGATCACATCCTATTAATATGTTCCGGTCAGACGAGTCGAAAAGAGCGGAACCATTCTAAGATGACATCATATTAATATTTTCAAGTAAGGTGAGACGTACAGACCGGAACCATTCTAAGATCACATCCTATTAATATGTTCCGGTC
>JBDTWP010000016.1:0-38129 GCA_040006615.1 Ferruginibacter sp. | reverse complement strand
TGGAAGACCAAGGTAGGGTAGCTTGGGTTGTTGGTGAAAACACCAAACAACGGCTTAGCTTCGGTTGATGGTGAAAACACCCGACAACGGCTCACTGAGATAGTTGAATTATAATAGTTGAGGGATGGAAGACCAAGGTAGGGTCGCTTGGGTTGTTGGTGAAAACACCAAACAATGGCTTCGTTTCGGTTGTTGGTGAAAACACCCAACAACGGCTTCGCTTCGGTTGTTGGTGAAAAACAGGAGCAAATCTTCAGTTCACGCAAGGTATATACTGGCAACTGCATTAACCCTGCTTGGTCCCACTGTTGACAGGATATTGGTCTTTGTTTTTAAGCTTGAGAAGTTACCAGCTTCCGTACCCATTGAGACAGTTGCTTTTTTATCTGCAGATGCCGTGATAGTGCTGCTATTATGGAAAGATTATATAAATAAACGAACTACACAAACCTTGAGGAACTGTTTGCTCATTTACCTGGTAGGAGAGATGCTTTTTTTTATTGTTCCAGGCTCTGACGGGTGGCAACGATTTATGGCATTCATTATGAAACCGACGCCATGATTTTCACCTGACTTTGTTAGAATGCCCCCCTGGCACAGGATTAAGGTGTAAATATTGCAGCAACGCCCTTCTACCCAGGGTGTGTGTGTTCCCCCAGGCGCAGGAATTAGGCGCGGGCATTGCATCAAAGCCTTCCTTTGCCATGTTGTTACTACATTTGCATCTTTAAAGTGTAGCACAGGAGAGGTAAGTTTGCAACCGCCATGCAGGCCATTCCCCCAAAATTAATAAACAAAAAAAAATAAAATTGCGTTCAAAAGCGTTATCCTTTCGACATTTAATTAAATGCATTAATTTCCGCTGCATTTTAAACGATTACAACTTGAATAAGTATATATTTAACACAATATTATTATTCTTTCTTATAGTACCATTTAATTGGGTGATGGCTCAAACACCGATCCGCCATACCTATAGGTTTTACAATACTTTATCTACCACAGAACTGGATTGCGGACCTGATTTAACCCCGGTCAAAGGACTCAATTTGGAGTGTCAGCCTTCTACCGCCGCTACTTCGGGGAGTTTTATTTCAGATAACCTTCCCCTGGCAGGGATCAATAGAACGGTATATCATAACAACCTGAACTGGGGATTAAGATATGCAAATACGGAGGGGGTGATCGAAAAGACATACACCGTTCAGCTTTACCTGAGAGTTACAAATTTCAACAGCTATTATACAAGGATCATTGATTTTTCAAATGGTGTAGCCGACGATGGGATATACTTCACAAATTATAATACGCCGCCACCCGCCACTAACCGTTGTCTTAATTTTTATCCCAATGGCAATTTTGGAGTTTGTCCTTTTTTTGATAGTAACACCTGGTATCTCCTGACTTTTACCCGAAATGATTTAACAAAAAAAATTGATATATATGTAAACGACCAGCTATTTACCTCATATAACGATTCAGCCGATTTTTATGTAGGTACAAAAGGGAAGCCGGTTCATATATTCCGGGATGATCCGGTTGGGTTCGCCTGTGAAGACGGGGAAGCGAATTTTGCATACCTGTCGTTTACAAACTTCTATTCCACCCAGTCAGATGTTTCATTGGTGTACAATAACATCAATGCAAGTGCCAATACGGCCGATTTTTCATTTACCCCCGTAACCACCTGCATAGGGCAAAACATCCTGGTAAATTATAATGGAAATATCCCTTCAAATGACACCAGTTATGCCTTTACCTGGAACTGGGACGGAGGAAATGTTATTTCGGGCGGTGGACGCGGCCCATTTACCATTAGCTGGAATGCGGCGGGAAGTAAAAATATAACATTAAATATTACCGGCGGGGCATGTTTAAATACAATTACAAATATCAAGCAAATCTCGTTAGTTGACACGGTTAAATCAGAAGCAGACACTACCATTTGTTTCGGCTCAACTTACGAAGGATATGCTGCGTCGGGTACCTACGTTCAATATTTCAAGACTGCTTCCGGTTGCGATAGCACCAGGACCATCAAATTGACGGTATCCCCTGCACTTAATCCCAATTTAGGCAGCATCAATAATTTATGTTCCGGCGAATCAATAGTCTTATCTCCGGGTAATTATGACAGTTATTTGTGGCAGGATGGCTCAACACAAAATATATATACTGTAAAAAATGCGGGTGCATATTCAGTTACGGTGGCCAACAAATGCGGAACGGCTAATGCCGCAATTCAAATCAGTGAAGCAAATTGCAAACTTTATTTTCCATCTGCTTTTTCACCAAATAAAGACGGATTAAACGAAACCTTTAAAATTTCAACACTTAGTAATTTGTTTGAGTATTATCTGGCTGTGTATAACCGGTATGGACAGAAGATTTTTGAAACAAAAAAACCTTCAACCGGATGGGATGGGAATTTTAATGGGAACGTAGTGCAACCCGGCGTTTATATTTGGTTTTGTAATTACAAAAAAACTTCTGCTGAACCAGTTAAGATTTTAAAGGGTACAGTTGTATTAATCAGGTAACTATCTCTTAACAGATGTTTAATTTAATACGCCTTTCCATATTATTTGGGTAAATTGTTGAACGGAATTAAATAATTATCATTCCTCAAATGTAAGATCATGAAACGGTTGCTTTACCTGTTTTTATTCATCAGTTCAGCATTTGCTGTAAATGCTCAATCTGCACGGGATAGTGTGATCGCCACCGTAAATAATTTATTTGAGGCCATGAAAAAAGGGGATACTGTTTTACTTAAAAAGTGCTTTGCTGAGAATGCAATATTACAGACTATTAAAGATGAAAAAGGCATTATTAAAGTAATTGAAGAGAAGGTTGCTGAGTTTGTCGGGTTTGTTGGTAAAGAAACTGTGGGGGCTGCGGATGAGCAAATTGTAGTGGAAGCAATAAAAATAGACGGCCCCATGGCAACGGTATGGACCCCCTATAAATTTTATTATAAAGGAAAATTCAGCCATTGCGGTGTTAACTCTTTCCAGCTCGTGAGGCTGAATGAAGTATGGGAAATTCAATATTTAATTGATACAAGAAGAAAAGAAGGGTGCCAATAGTTATTGCAGTGTATCCATTTTTTGTCAATTCACAAACAGGCTATGCCTTTGGCATAATTGGATTTATACAACAAAATATATTTTATCTGCAGGGTAAACCTTCAAAGTATGGAGTCATGAAAAATTAAGGTTGATTTCTCCCCATAAAATCAATTTGATCCTCTTAAATCTATGGAACAAAGATCTGTTTCGAGCCTCTCTTTGTGCCTGACTGGTCAATGGCTGTTAACTTTATAAAATACATTCCTGAACCTGTTTTGCTGAAGTTTAAAGGAATTGAATAAGTGCCTGCTAAAAGATTTCCCTTGTCGATGGATTGTATAATTTTTCCATCTGCAGAAACAATCTGAATGGTAACAATTGATTTTTTATCCAACTGTAATTGCAGGGAACTATTGGCAGAAACAGGGTTACCGGAAATCACCCAATCAAATTTTGAATAATCGATTTTTATGATCGGCGAGAAGGTAAGCCTGTTATCAATATCCGTTTGTTTTAAGCGATAATAATTTGATCCGCTTACTACTTTAACATCAAAGAAACTATAGCTATTTACAACAGACGAATTTCCTTTGCCAGCAACGAATCCAATATCTGAGAAGGCCCCGGCATCTATACTTTTTTGAACAGTAAAGCCTTTGTTGTTTATTTCAGAAGCGGTTCTCCAGCTTAGAATGGCTTCGCCGTTATTTAATTTGCCATCAAAATTTATTAGCGTTACAGGAAGTGAGTTTATAAAACTGTCAACAAGTATGTAGGCGCCAAATTGGTTAGCATCTGCCGGGATCACTTGAATATAATAAATACCTGCAACCAATGTATCTGTATGGATATTTCCTGTGCCATTTCCCACATTGAAACTCGTTACCAGGCCGCTGCCCGAGGCATCATATAAAATTACACTGAGCAGGTTTGGATTACCGGAGTTATCTAACGATATCGTTAGGCTGCCATTGTGAGTAATATTGATTTTATACCAGTCTGTTGTATCTCTCCTGTTATTGTAATAGTAACCAACATGACCAGTTGTTGAATCATTCAGAGATAAAGAAGTCGCCTGCGAAAAATTATTGTTCGGTTCATTGTCATTGGTGGGTTTGGGTGTTATCAACGTGTCGGAAAGTGTATATCCACCAAATTCATTACCGGATGCACCATTGATTTTTATGTAATAAGTACCTGCTGCAAGGCCATCCATGTTTAACCCTCCGGCACCGTTTCCTATTGCCACCGTATTTATTAGCGTAACGCCATTGCTGTCATATAAGGAAACAATTTTTAAGTCCTGGTGCCCGGTATTATCAAAACTGAGTTTGAGCAGCCCGTCTAAAGTCGTTGTTACCTTATACCAGTCGGTTGTATCAATTGCGCCATTATGGTAATAACCGATATGCCCTGTCACGGAATCATTTAACCCCAATATGTCAGCCTGTGAAAAAATATTATTCGGTTCTATATCAACGGCCTGCACCGGCGTTATTAAAGTATCTGACAATTGATAAGCACCGAATTCACTACCGCTTGTTCCATTGATTTTTATATAGTAGGTGCCCGCGGAAAGTCCGTCTTTTTGTAATCCCCCGATACCATTTCCAACACTGACAGCAGTTAGCGATAAAGTCCCGGAAGAATCATATAATGAAACTACTTTTAAATCCTGGTGGCCCGTATTGTCAAAGGTAATATTGAGCAGACCATCAGCATTCGTTGTTACAACATACCAGTCTGTGCTGTCTCTTTTATTATTGTAATAATAACCGATATGGCCCGTGATACTGTCGTTCAGGCTTAATGTATCGGCTTCTGAAAAGTTGTTGTTGGGTTCTTTGTCATTTGCCAGTGGTGGAACTGCAAGGTTAGCTGAAAGAATATATGCGCCGGTTTCACTTCCGGAGTTGCCATAGATTTTTATATAATAAGTGCCTGCGGCAAGCCCGTCCGTATTAATTCCGCCAATGCCGTTTCCTACCCCTCCACTATTTATTGAGGTAATGCCGTCATTGTCATAGAGGGCAACTGATTTAATGTCCTGGTTGCCTGTATTATCAAATGTAATATTGATTTGCCCGTCTGCGGTGGTGGTTATCTTGTACCAATCCACATCTCCTGCAACATTGAGTGCCCCGCTGGCATTACCATTTATTGCAAATGTATTTGCCTGGGCTGGGGTATTATCTGGCTCAGTTTCTACCACCTGCGCCTGTAAAACAGTTGCGGATAAAAAAAGCGAAATAAAGAGAGCAGGTAATTGAATGTAAAATTTCACTTGCATGACCCGGATATTTATTGATTATAAAAAAATAGTTGTCCCACTACAATGTAATATTTATTTTATTACTAAAAAAAACAATAATCAATTTGTAGTACTCTTAAAAAAGCAATACTTTATTTTGCCCGGCCATTTCCTTTTTCTATGGCCCAAACATGTTCAGCATTTTAGCTATTGCATTTTCATGTTCCCTGTTTAACTACAGTTGTTATAAGATTGGCTAAAATCCTTATTCAGTGTACCTTTGATCCAATAATGCAAGCGACACAAATCATAGATTACAGTGAAGCATATGAAGCATTGAAGCCTGGTATGAAATACCCAACCCTCTAAAAGCGCATCCGGGCCATATGAAACTGCCTGAGCATCTTCTCCGTGACATCTTTATTCTGTAACCTGAGGCAGGAATAAGTGGCCTTAAAAAAATAGGAGATGAAATTACTGAGGTGCTTGATTATACTCCAGGAGAGTTATATTGTCGCGGCAACAGATGGTTTATGAGAACACAAGCCACGACAAAGCCCCGGTCGGTATCTGAATGAGAAATTCATTATTCAATTGATACCGGAAGAAGGAAAGTGCTGATACTCATTTCTTCTTAACCTTATATTTTTTATTTACTTTAGGGTTATTGAAATATTCATCTAATTCCTTGCTGTTTAAATTCTCCTCCGCTATAGGGACATCAATTAGTTGAATTTGCATTTGTTTTAATTCATCCTTCAGCCTCTTGGTTTTGTTTAATATTTCCGGATCTTTTTCACCAACAACCGTATTATCCGCTATCAGGTATTCCAGCCTTTTAATGCTGTTTCTTATTAATGATGCCGTATTTTGATCAGAACTGATATTTGGCGCGGTAGCCTCCTTTACCGGCACCAGCGCAACACCTACACTGGGTAATATTTTACCCGCGGTCTTTTGATCATCATTAGGCATGGATGAAAATACTGTTCCTCCCAGGCCAGAAAAAGCTGAGCCTAAATCAAATCCTGTCCTTGTTTTCTTTGTCTTTTTTAATTTCCTGTCTACTATTCTGAAACTGCTTTTTAACTGGACAATATAGTTCATCACATCTTTTCTAAGATTTTCAAATTCCATTACCCGTTGAGGGTAGTTAATATTTTCCCTCACATAAACATGGATGATTGCGGTATCCCTGGTACTGAATTTATTCGTTCCTACAAAATAGATCTCAAGTAACTTTACCATGTCCTTGTCACTATCTTTTACGAAATCAAAAGGTGCATACCAGGTGTAGTCGTCATTACATTTATTTACAGGTGTAAGCGATTTCGCCTGGTAGTTGCTGAAATAAGTGATTTCTTCTATTGGAAAACTGCCATTGTCACATTGTAGCTTAAAACTGATGGTATCTCCTTCATCAATATACAGGGTATTGGTTACTGTAGGTTTAATTTTTGATGGAATTATTTCTGTGTTGTAAAACAACAGGATAAAAGACGTGTCAATTCTTTCTTCCGGAATATTTAAATTTTGGATGCCAATATTAACCTTGTACTCGTAATCATATTTTAACTTTCCGGAAAGAAAATATGATTTTTCAGCCTTAAAAGTTAACACCCCATTGTCTTTATTGATCTTTAACCCAACCGGTGAATTTTTCAAATACCAATAGTACTGGGATTGGTCCTTATTGATTTCAAAGGCATACTTTAGAGTTGAATCAACATGCAGGGTAAAATAGGGATTAATATTTCTGATTCTCAAAGCGGAATCTGCATAATTAATTATTTTATAAGTGCTGTCCGGGAAAATTTGGGCCTGGCCTGCAAAACAAAAAAGAAAAAACAAACCTGCAACTGTCACATTTCTTATAACCATGATAGGAATTAAAGCTTAAACGATAAAATTACAATTTTTAAAAGTAAAAAAAGCCATCCTGATAAATCAGGATGGCTTTTTTAACCAAAATCAACCATATACTCGCAGGTATTTTAGGAAGAAATACCTGCGGATTGTATTACTGAATAGTTATTTCCTTGGGGATAATCTTAACCACTTCCTTTTTAGGCAGGGTTAATTTTAAAATTCCGTTTTCATATTTTGCTCCAATGGCTGTAACTTCAATTTTTTCATCCAGGGTAAAACTGCGTTTAAATGCTTTACTGCTGAATTCTTTCCTGATAACTTTTTCATTTTCATTTACAACAGCGTCCTTTTTATCGGCGCTGATCGTTAATATATTACCATCTAAGGTAATATTAAAATCAGCCTTCTCAAGGCCTGGTATAGCTACTTCCAATTGGTAAGCGTTTGTGTTTTCCAAAATATTTACTGGTGGAAAACTAAACACATCTTCCCTGAAAGTTTTACCAAAGGTTGCAGGTAAATCATTAAAAATGTCATTCATTAAACCATCAAATGCTTTTGTGGCGGGGTTGTTAACTTTTACGAGTGTCATAGTGATTATTTTTTTTGTTTTAAAATTATTTGTTTCACCTTATCATTTTCAAATTCTATTCCAATGCCCTTTATTATGCATTGTTGGCAAATTTCACAAAATTAGTGGACAAAATGACGTAACATGTTCATTCTTAACGCCGTATTGACATTAAACTTTTGAATAAGGGCGTTTTTTCAACACATCGAAATACTTCGATGTTTAATTCGTTCCAAGTATGTAAATTTGTATTTCCAAATAAAAATATAAAAATATGTATCCAGCAGAAATTGTAATCCCAATGAAAGAAGAGTTAACAGAAAACGGCTTTGCCGAAATGTTGACTGCCACAGATGTAGAAGAAAAAATAACGGACGGGGGGACAACCCTGGTTGTTATTAATTCGGTATGTGGCTGCAGCGCAGGTACTGCCAGGCCGGGTGTAATAATGGCTGTGCATAACAGTGTAAAAAAGCCCGATCATCTTGCAACCAGTTTTGCAGGATTTGATGTAGACGCTGTAAAGAAGATAAGAGAGCATCTTTTGCCATATCCGCCTTCTTCACCTTCCATCGCACTTTTTAAGAATGGTCAACTCGTACATTTTATCGAAAGACATAATATTGAAGGAAGGAGTGCTCAAATGATCGCAGAAAACCTGATCGGTGCATTTGAGGAATATTGCAATTAAGATCAAAAATTCTTTTCTTAGGGTTCGGAAGCAAATCCTGTGGTGAATAACTGCAGGATTTTTTTATATGGGTCCGGTCGTGTATTATCAATTAACAATTATCAATTATCAATTATCATTTATCTTGCAGCACACAAATCTTAATTTTAATAAGAATGTATCCCAATTTATATTACGTTTTTAAAGACTGGTTTGGCGTTGAGTGGGAAATGCTTAAAATCCTGAACACATTTGGTTTGATGGTTGCCATGGGCTTTGTAGTTGCAGCAATTGTTATAGCAAGTGAGCTCAAGCGTAAAGAGAAGGAGGGCCTGCTATTTCCCAGGGAAGAATTTATTACTGTTGGCAAACCTGCCACACTCATAGATTTACTGGTCAATTTCCTGGTCGGATTTTTATTTGGCTTTAAATTATTCGGGTTTATTTTTGATAAGCCCGCCGGAATAAGCCCGCAAAACTATATTTTTTCAGCAGAAGGTAGTGTTGGCGGCGGGCTGCTGCTGGCAATTGTTTTAGCGGGATTGAAATGGTGGGAGAAGAACAAACAAAAATTAAAAGAACCTGAACAAAGAAGCGTTCGTATCTGGCCTCATGACAGGGTAGGTGATATCGTTATCATTTCATTGGTATTTGGTATTCTCGGAGCGAAGCTTTTTGATAACCTGGAAAATTGGGATGATTTTATACAACATCCGATAGAAAGGATATTTTCTGCAGGCGGATTGACTTTTTATGGAGGATTAATAGCAGCCGGAATTGCCATTTGTGTTTATGCCGCAAAAAAGGGCATCAAATTGATCCATCTGATCGATGCGATTACTCCGGCAATGTTAATAGCTTACGCTGTTGGCCGCATTGGTTGCCAGGTTTCGGGTGATGGCGATTGGGGAGTATATAACAGCGCTTACATAACGGATGCGAATGGCAAAGTGGCGGAGGCTAAAGCCGGTGATTTCCGGGCCGGACTTGAGAGAAACAGGACCTATTTTTTGGAAGGGGCGGTAATTGATTCTGGTAAAATGGCTCCGGTAATTGTGACAGATAGAAAAAGTACGAGCCTGGAGACTGTACCAAATAAATCTGTCAGGGCGCTTTCTTATATGCCCAACTGGATGGTCGCTTATAACTATCCTCAAAACGTGAATAATGACGGAATTATTATTCCAGGTAATTATGACGATCATAACCGGGTTCTTCCGTCACCGGTTTTTCCCACTCCCTTTTATGAAACGGTTGTTTGTACGTTATTGTTTCTAATATTGTGGGCCTTTCGAAAACGAATAAAGGTTGCGGGTACCATTTCAGGTATTTACTTTATTTTAAATGGGCTGGAGCGGTACTTAATAGAAAGAATACGCGTAAATAATCAATATCATATACTAGGCATCCATCCCACCCAGGCCGAGATTATTGCATTTTTACTTATATTAACCGGTATAACAATCATTGTTATTGTACACCTAAAGCCTTCCCGGAAGGGCTGAACTCACCTGCCTATTTACCGCTTTTAAAATTTTTATTAGAAAAGTAACTTTCTTTTAACAAGGTCGTATTGGCTCACAAAGGCCTTACCAATCATCCTTTATTAACAACCGTCTGTGTAAACTAATGTTCCTTGCATTGCAAAGTACCTACCTTTGTTATGTACAATCCAAAACAAAGTATAAAGTATAGCCATGAAACAAATATTTAACCTGCTGACTGCTTTAGGCATGAGTTTAGCCAGCCTTGCTCAAAATGCCGGTAAAGTTTCCGGTTCAATCAAAGACGGGGGCAACCAAAAAATCATAGATGCCGCTACTATTAGCCTGTTGAGAACTAAGGACAGCAGCATTGCCAAGGTTGCTGTTACTGACAAGGAAGGTAATTTCAATTTTGAAAATGTAAAACCGGGTGCCTACCTGGTTTTGGCTTCATCACTCGGTCATAGTAAAATTTACAGTAAATCTTTCTCAATTTCTCCTGGTCAAAATGCTATTAACGTTGGAGTTTTACAACTTGTTCCGGTTGATAAGAATTTAAAGGAGGTAATTGTAAATTCAAAAAGGCAGTTGATAGAACGCAAAATTGACAAAACAGTTATTAATGTAGACGCAGCAATCAGCAATGAAGGCTCCACTGCATTGGAAGTGTTGGAAAAAAGCCCCGGTGTTACAATCGATAAAGACGGCAATATAAGTCTGAAGGGTAAGCAGGGAGTAATGGTCATGCTCGATGGTAAGCCTTCCTATCTTAATGGGCCGGAACTTGCCAACCTCCTGAGATCGATGCCGTCCAATACGATCGATCAGATCGAGATAATGACAAACCCTTCCTCGAAATATGATGCATCAGGCAATTCGGGAATTATCAACATTAAAACAAAGAAAAATAAGCAAAAGGGTTTCAATGGGAGTGTAAATCTTGCATATGGCCAGGGGGTATATGAAAAGACTAACAATAGCCTTAATCTGAATTACCGTAATGGAAAATTCAATGTATTTGGAAATCTGGGTGGTAATTACAGGGAAAATTTTAACACCCTCGATATCAGGCGCAGGTACAAGAATGAGGATAAGTCCCTGAATGCGATCTTTGAACAAACTTCCAATGAAATGAGATTTAATAATAATTATAATGCAAAACTGGGGGCTGATTTTTACGCCAGTAAAAAAACTACCGTTGGTATTGTATTAACAGGCTTTACCACCCCATCTAACCAGGTTGCCAAAAATACAAGTTACCTGAAAAGCAATGCGGGGGTTTTAGATTCTATCGTAACTGCTGCCAGTTCCGAAAAATCAACCTGGAAGAATGGGGCAGTAAATCTCAATTTTCGTCACCAGTATGATAGCACTGGCAGGGAACTCACTGCTGATGTAGATTACCTAACCTACAATGCACATAAAGACCAGAATTTTACCAACACTGCCTATACTCCTGAGTGGGAATTAAAAGGTTATGATAAATTAAAGGGTGAATTACCAACTGTAATTAATATATATTCTGGCAAGATTGATTATACACATCCGTTAAAAAGTGGCCTTAAAATTGAAGCCGGCCTGAAGACCAGTTTTGTTGAAACAGATAACACAGCAGGCTATTTTAACATTATTGGAGATATCAAGACGCCGGATTATGATAAAACAAATCAATTTGTATATAAAGAAAATATAAATGCTGCTTACCTGAATTTGAACAAACAGGTAAAGAAATGGGGTTTGCAGGCAGGCTTGCGGGCTGAAAACACTAATTACAATGGCCGCCAGTTCGGAAACCCCCTTCGGCAGGATAGTTCCTTTAAGAAAAGCTACACCGGCCTGTTTCCAACAATGTTTGTCAGCTATAATGCCAATGAAAAAAATCAGTTTGGATTTTCATTTGGCCGCCGTATCAACCGTCCGGATTATGAAGATCTGAATCCCTTTTTATTTTTCCTTGACAAATATACCTATGGATCGGGCAATCCGTTTTTAAGACCGTCGTACGCGCACCAATTTGAATTGACGCATACCTATAACCAGTTTTTAACCACCACGATCAACTACGCAAACACGAAGGATCTCTTTAGCGAAACATTTGAACAAAAGGGCTATGCAACTATAGTAAAGCAAGGTAATTTTGGGTCGGTGAATAGTGCGAGCATTTCGGAAAGTGCACAAATACCAGTTGAAAAATGGTGGACGGCGATTGTTTATACAGAATATAACTATAATGATTTTAAAGGGATTCTGAACGGAGATAATGTTAATATTAAGGCAGGTAATTTCCTGGTTAATATCAATAACCAGTTTAAGTTTAAAAAAGGCTGGAGCGCCGAATTATCAGGATTTTACAGAACCAGCGGCATTGAAGGCCAGATCATCATTAAGCCACTTGGCCAGTTAAATGCCGGGGTACAAAAACAGGTATTAAAAAATAAGGGAACTTTGAAATTAAATATCCGCGATATTTTGTACACAATGTCGGCAACCGGCGAAATTAATTTTCAACGCACAGAAGCATACTTCCACCAGGAAAGAGATTCAAGGGTTGTCACCGTCAGCTTTGGATATCGTTTTGGTAAGCCTATCACCGGGGTACAAAAAAGAAAAACTGGTGGGGCAGGAACGGAGCAAAACAGGGTTAAGGGAGGAAACTAATCAGGGTGAGGTGAAGGTTGACGGTTGAAGGTTGATGGCAAAAGATACTGCAAAAAGATAAAAGTTGATTGCGAATAAGGGCGCTGCTTATTGCCCATTGCCTGCTGCACATTTAAAACCCGGGCCCTAAGGATATATAAAATAAACACAGCTCAATATTGGGCTGTGTTTTTATTTTTGCATATTTTTAATAAATAATATCTGTTTTATGCCATCATTCGATTTTGCCAGTAAAGTGGATTTGCAGACACTTGATAATGCAGTCAACACTGTAACTAAGGAAATAACCAACCGTTTCGATTTTAAGGGTTCGCATGTAATAATAGAATTAAATAAAAAGGAGTTCAAACTAACCCTGGAAGCTGATAGTGAAATGAAACTGAATCAAATAATCGATGTGTTGATCAGCAGGAGCATGAAACAGGGGCTGGCAGCGGAGATTTATGATTTGGGCAAAGAAGCTCATCAAAGCGGTAAGGTGGTAAAAAAGGAAGTCCCGGTTAGAAACGGTATTAAGCAGGAAGATGCAAAAAAGATCGTTAAGTTGATTAAGGATAGTGGTTTAAAAGTTCAGGTAGCTATTATGGATGATATTATCAGGGTAACGGGAAAAAAGATTGACGATCTGCAGGATGTAATACAGGCGTCGAAGAGTTGGAACCTTGGAATTGCCTTGCAGCAAACGAATATGAAGAGTTAACAACCCTATGCACGAATTACACGAATTAGTGATTAAACATGTGCCACTGACCACAATTTTGAAAGAGAAGCTACAATTTCGAATGTATCCTTTGGTTTTGTTTTTTAAGCAAATTACCCTACATTTGCACTCTCAAAAAATCGCATGGCAAAATCCATGCACAAAACTTTTATTTATTATGAAAAAAGATTTGCATCCCAAAAACTACCGGTTTGTAGTTTTTAAAGATATGAGTAATGGCACTACTTTCTTAAGTCGTTCAACTGCCCATTCTAATGAAACCATCAAACATGAAGATGGAAAGGATTACCCTGTAATTAAATTGGAGATTTCAAATACATCTCATCCGTTTTATACCGGTAAAAATGTATTGGTAGATACTGCAGGACGTATTGATAAGTTTAAAAAACGTTACGAAAAGAAAGCGAATTAGTGAATTACTAAAGTTTGTTTTTCATGGCTATACTTTAAGTCCCTCCGGTTTTCCGGGGGGATTTTTATTAGGATCCACTTCTATAACAGGATAAAAATAAAACTTCGAAACCGAAGTTATACCGTTAACATAGAATACAAAGCCTGTGAATGAGGCATGTGAACCCCGGTGGGGTTAAACTAATATGGAAAAAAGCTATCAATAACGAATGCGAAACCCGGAGGGTTGCATTAAAATAGAAAGCAAAGCCTGTCAAAAACGCCCGCAAGCTCCCGGTTGAACTTAAATAGCCTCAGGTGAAATCCGTGGATAGGTTGTGTATGGTGTTGTGGATGATGTTGCAGACAGGGATGTGGATGGTGGTGTGGATGGCTATAAGGTTGAACAATCATTTTTTTAGATTATTTTTAGGCGGTGAAAATAATTCTTGATGATTCTAAAATAAAGCAAAACCTGTATCCTTTTACAGCTACGAGGCATGCAGCCGATATAAGGATTGGGATATTGACCATCAGGGAGAAATGGGCATATTTTCCCCGCTTTCAGGTATATACAGATTTGAATGACTTTTTTATGGACAATCCGGATCCGGAATTTGGATTAGGTTCCCCGCTGGATGCGAATATGATTCCAACCAAAGAATGGCTCGAAGACCTGGTAAATTCTGTTGAAAAACCAAGGCAGGGGGAAATTGCCGTGGTTGATAGTGACCTGATGAAAATGCTTTATTATCCGTGGCAGATTTTTCAATATAATGACTGGGCGCTCAGGAAGGATTTTGATATGATCACACAGGGAAGAGTTTCGCAGCCTCTTTCATCCACCAACAAAGTGATATGCATTGAAAATATTTTTTTGGAAGAGGGCGCTGTTGTCGAGCACAGCATTCTGAATGCATCCTCCGGTCCTATTTATATTGGTAAGAATGCCCTGGTAATGGAAGGCTGCATGATCCGTGGCGCTTTTGCTTTGTGTGAGGGGGCTATTTTGAAAATGGGAAGTAAAATATATGGCGCCACTACTATCGGGCCGTATTGCATCGCGGCAGGCGAAATAAAAAATTCCGTCATGTTTGGCTACAGCAATAAGTCGCATGATGGTTACCTGGGTGACAGTGTGATAGGAGAGTGGTGCAATTTGGGTGCGGGCACTACCAACTCGAATGTAAAAAACACCGCGGGCAAAGTGAAAGTATGGAGTAATGCGGTTAATGATTATTTACCTGTAGGATTAAAGTGCGGTTTGTTAATGGGCGATTACAGCAGGTCTGCAATCAACACTTCATTCAATACTGGCACGGTAATAGGTGTTTGTTGTAATATTTTCGGAGAGTATTTTCCTCCAAAATTGGTTGGCGATTTTACCTGGGGAACAGAAAGGTATATCTTTGAGAAAGTATTACAGGATATTGGTAACTGGAAAGAATTGAAAGGAAGAATCTTAACTGAACAGGAAAAGGAAGTATTAAAGCAACTTTATACCCATAATAAAAAATCAACATGAGAAAGCAAATAGCAGCGGCTAACTGGAAAATGAACCTCACATTTCAACAGGCAGAAGTTTTAATTGGTAATATACTCACAAGTCCGTTTGAATTAAACGAGAACAGGGAATTGGTATTTGGTGTTCCTTTTCCCTATTTGGTTCATATGCAAAATATAATTGCCGGCAGGCAAAATGTATTAGTAGCGGCTCAAAATTGCTATGGAAAAGTATCCGGTGCCTATACAGGTGAGGTAAGTGTAGAAATGCTGAAAAGCATTGGTGTACCCTATGTAATAATTGGCCATAGCGAACGCCGGGAATATTTTAAAGAAACGAATATGATGCTTTCTGAAAAAGTAAGTATTTGTCTTGATTTTGGATTAAAACCTATCTTTTGTTGTGGTGAAGCTTTAGCCATCAGGGACGCGGGTACGCAAAACAGTTATGTAGCAAATCAATTGAAGGAAAGCTTATTTCATTTGAGTGAGGAGCACTTAAAAGGGTTTGTGATAGCGTATGAACCAATCTGGGCAATCGGTACCGGTAAAACCGCTACCAGCGGACAGGCGCAGGAAATGCACGCATATATACGAAGTGTTTTAGCTTCCCAATATAGTAATGAACTTGCAGACAGCGTCTCCATTTTATATGGCGGAAGCGTAAAAGCTTCGAACGCAAAAGAGATTTTTGGTCAACCCGATGTAGACGGAGGATTGGTAGGCGGATCCTCACTGGTGGCGACAGAATTTTCAACTATTATTAACAGCCTGAAGTAATAAATATTTGTAGAAGCGGATTACATTAAATTCAGCGCCTTAACTAAAAAAGTAAGATTGAAAGGCAATACCATCGAACAATATCCACCGCCAACTTTATAAACGATAACGGAAGCCCCTATTGATACAAAAAATAATATCCAATATAACCCGGTAGCTGTTTTTGTAGTTTCCATTGTTAAAATAATTTTGACAAAAATAGGGAAATAGTTGATATGAAATAGTTGATAGTTTGATAATTGATAATTGATAATTGATAATTGTGATAAAGGATAGTCTCCGTATTAAAGCTATCTCCATTTACGAAAGGATGTTCAATTTTAAAAAATTATCAATTAATTTATTGTGTATTTTTTACATTTTGTTTTATATTGCTGCTTCTTAACCTTGCCAATAGATGATACTTAACTTTTACATCCGGTTTTCAACAAAATTCGGACAAACCCTATTTGTTTCGGGAAACAACAATACATTAGGAAAGGATGATTTTAACCAGGCCGTTTCACTGCAATATTTTAATGGGGAATTCTGGCACGGAAGGGTGGAAATCCCTCCAGCCGACCTTGATACACCAGACATAGAATACCGGTACATGCTTAAAGAAGCCGATGGCACCCAGGTAATTGAATGGGGGGATGACAGGTTGATCGCCGTTAATAAGAACAACGCCTCCGAAATCGTTTTAATTGATACCTGGAATGATGCAAGCGAAATTGCAAATGCATTTTATACAAAAGCCTTCAGAGATGTTTTATTAAAATCAAAGGTTCCTTTGGCAAAGCCGAAGCGGATCAAGTCCTATACCCATGAGTTTAAGGTAAAGGCTCCGTTGTTAAAAAAGGATGAAGTAATTTGTATTGGAGGCAGTGGCCTTCAATTAGGGGAATGGAAAACCGCGGGTCCGTTGCTACTTTCGAAAGAAGGGAATTGGTGGACAATCAGGTTAAATCTCGCCGGTGAAATTTTTCCGGTAGCTTATAAATACGGGGCGTATAATACCAGGGATAAGAACTTCAGAGGCTTTGAATCAGGAAATAACAGAATATTGAACAGCGAAAGTGGCAAACCGGCGTTTACTATTATTCATGATGGAATTGCACAAATTTCTTTTCCCAATTGGAAGGGAGCAGGTGTAGCTATCCCTGTTTTTAGTTTGCGCAGCGGGAATAGTTTTGGTACAGGAGAATTTGCGGATATAAAATTATTGGTGGATTGGGCAAAAATCAGCGGTTTAAAATTAATTCAGTTATTGCCCATCAATGATACAACGGCGACTCATACTTCCCTCGATTCTTATCCTTATGCAGCTATCTCTGCCTTTGCATTACATCCCTTGTACCTGAACCTTGAAAAAGTTGCAGGCAACAAAAATACTGCAGTCATCAAACCACTAAAGAAAAAGCAAACTGAACTGAATAATTTATCCGACGTTGATTATGAGCAGGTGATGAGTTTAAAATTCTCCGTTGCCCGGGATCTATATACATTGCAAAAGGATCAATTTCTAAATGACGCAAAATATTTTGAATTTTTCGAATTAAACCGTCATTGGCTGGTACCCTATGCTGCATTTTGTTATTTAAGAGAGAAATACAAAACGGCAGATTATAGCCGGTGGAAGTCACAAAGTATTTTTAATGAAACTGCCATACAGCGATTGGCCTCACCAACTCAAAAGCATTATGATAGCATTGCGCTCCATTATTTTATTCAGTACCACCTGCATTTGCAATTAAAAGAAGCTACGGCCTATGCTCACAGCAATGGGATCATTGTAAAAGGGGATCTTCCCATCGGGATTTACCGCTATGGCTGTGATGCCTGGATGGCTCCGGAATTGTACAATATGAATGCGCAGGCCGGGGCACCGCCGGATGATTTTGCCATTAAAGGTCAAAACTGGGGGTTTCCAACCTATAACTGGAGAAATATGCAGGAAGACGGTTTTGCGTGGTGGCGTAAGCGTTTTGAACAGATGAGTGAATACTTTGATGCCTTTCGGATTGATCATATTCTTGGATTTTTCCGCATCTGGAGTATTCCCCTGAATTCGGTAGAAGGAATAATGGGAAAATTTGTACCTGCTATCCCCATTCATGTAAATGAGTTGATACAGCAGGCTATTTCGTTTAAACATCACCGTTACTGCAAGCCCTATATTCCTGATCATATTGTAAGTGAAAGATTCGGCGGGGAAGCGGAGTATGTAAAAGATCATTTTCTCCTCTGGAATGATGACAGTTTCCAATTAAAACCTGATTTTGATACGCAAAGAAAATTAGAGCATTTCTTTGACCAGCAACCGCATTCGGCAAGGAACCAGTTGATTAAACATGGCTTGTTTGATATGCTCAGTAATGTGATATTTTTTGAGGAAGAGGGCTCAAAAATGCAGCAGTTTCATTTCCGGATCAATATGGATCAAACCTCCTCCTTCAGGGAGCTCGATGCTCATTCAAAGCAAAAGCTAAAACAACTGTATATAAATTATTTCTTTCACCGCCAGGATGATTTTTGGAAGAAGGAAGCAATGCATAAATTGCCGGATCTGAAGAGAAGCACCAACATGCTGGTTTGTGGCGAAGATTTGGGTATGGTTCCGGCCTGTGTGCCCGATGTAATGAGAGAATTGGGAATACTGAGTTTAGAGATACAACGTATGCCAAAGGATCCCAAAAAAGAATTTTTTCATCCTGCAGATGCTCCCTATTTATCAGTAGTAACACCCTCAACGCATGACATGAGTACAATCCGGGGTTGGTGGGAGGAAGATCCTGCAAAAACGCAGCGATTTTATAATATCATGTTGGGCCATTACGGAGCTTCCCCGTTCTATTGCGAGGCAAAGATCAATAAAGAAATTGTAATCCAGCATCTGTATTCTCCGGCTATGTGGAGTATCTTTCAATTACAGGATATAATGGGAATCGATGAAAACCTCAGAAGATCAGATCCGAATGATGAACGGATCAATATCCCGGCAGATCCAAAACATTACTGGAAATACAGGATGCACATTAATCTTGAAGATTTAATAAACAAAAATGAGTTTAATAAAGAATTGCAAACTTATATCATAGCAAGCGGCAGGTAGAGATATATCCGATATTGGGATATTAATTTTCACCACCAATTAATATCCCAATATCTCAATATCCCAATTTCTTAATACCCAGATATCTATTCCTTAACAAATGCAATCGTAGTTTCTTCGTTATCAATAGTTGTTCTTATGTAATATTTACCTGCGGGTAATTTCTTTATATCAATTGATAAAACTGCCTGGTTATTGAAACTGTACTGGCCACTTTGCATTATCATCCCGGCTGAATTTATTACAGAAACGAATGCTTTTTTATTTAGCATTGATTTTACCTCAATTTGCAGGTTGTCTGATGTTGGATTTGGAAATACTTTCAGACTGGCTGTTCCTATCGCTGTATTTTTTACAACGGCGACGGGGCTATAGGAAATGCGACCTGACCTTTCAGCAATTTTAAGCCGGTAATAATTATATCCTATGGCAGGATAATTATCGAGGAAACTATAAGTAGTGGTGGAAGAATTATTTTTTGCCGTAATGGTGCCATTTATCAAATCAAGGAAGTTGCTATTATCGCTACTTCGTTGAACCTGGTAGGTATTCAGATTACTCTCGTTCGCACTAGCCCATTTTATAATATTGCTTTTGCCATCCGACTTTCCGGCTGTAAAAGAGAGAAGCTTTAGTGGTAAAGGTGTAGCGGCTGAAATTGAAACGTTATAAGGGCCCGTTACATCATTCTTAAATGAGCAAATAACTAAAGTGTATGTCCCTGTAGTAGTAATATTATAGGTAAACTGGGAATTAGGCCCGGCAAAATCATCATTTGCCTCGAGCGCATTGTCAAGAGGTAGTGCAGGGTTAAATCCGCCGGTCCCATATAATATTGCAAAATTATCCCAAATACTGGTACTTCTAAAGGTAATAAGTCCGGCTATAGGAACCTCGAAGGTAATTATATCATAAAAAACGGCTGTACCGGTAATGGATAATTCAGTAGGAGGAATTCCTGCCGCCGGCCTGTTAAATGTAGCATCCGTAATACTTAATGCTCCATCATGGGTGGACTGTGCAAATACGGATATAAAACAAATACCCGATAAGAATGTAAGTATACATTTCTTCATGACAATTGGATTTAAATTTTTAAAAAATGTGGAAGGTGTAATTTTATGAAGTCACTTATCTTAAAATACGGAGTAACTTTATGAAATCATGAATGTCAAAGTTAAGGATTTTAATTTATTGTTTAACAAACCTTTTACAATATCTAAAGGAACAAAGACTCACCAGCGAACATTCTTAGTAGAACTTGACCATTTTGGGATTAAGGGTTACGGCGAAGCTCCTGCTATCAGTTACTATGATATACCGGTTGAAAAAATGCGGGAAGACCTGGAAAAAAAGAGGGTCTTCCTTCAGAAATTTGCTTTCTCCGATCCGGAAAGGTATTGGCATTACCTGCATCACCTGTTTCCCGGTAATTCTTTCCTGGTTTGTGCATTGGATATGGCGGGATGGGATCTGTATGGTAAATTAAAAAGAAAACAATTACATGAATTATGGGGATTGGATATTACAAAAAGGGCAGTTACTGACTACACCATCGGTATAGATACCATCGAAAATATGGTAACAAAAATGAAATCATTGCCCTGGCCAATTTATAAAATAAAGGTAGGAGTGGAGGATGATATGGAAATGGTAGCGGCGCTGCGAAAACATACTGATGCGGTTTTCAGAGTGGATGCGAATGCAGGCTGGACTTTGGAACAGGCTCTGCAAAAAATTCCACTGTTAAAAGAGCTTGGTGTAGAGTTGGTGGAACAGCCCCTGGCCAAGGATAACTGGGAGGGCATGAAAACACTGTATAGGGAATCCGGGATACCACTCATTGCTGATGAAAGCTGTGTTGCGGAAGGCGACGTGGAAAAATGCCATCAATATTTTCATGGCATTAATATCAAATTAACCAAGTGCAGCGGTATAACACCGGCACGCAGGATGATCACAAAAGCCAGGGGCCTGGATTTGAAGATCATGCTCGGATGCATGAATGAGAGCTCTGTAGGAACCGCCGCAATAGCCCAATTGGCGCCATTGGCGGATTATGTTGATATGGACGGGCCGCTCTTATTGGCGGAAGACACCGCCAAGGGAGTAAGTTTTGATTTTGGCAGGATTATTTATACGGATACTCCAGGATTAGGGGTGGTGATTGAACCTTTTTGAATTTTATTTGGTAAAATAATTTATCAGTCTTTACTTTGCATTGCAAATGATACAAATCAGTCATAATCATCATCATCATTATTTTGCCGAAGGGTAAGCTATGCTGATGTATATGTATTAAATCATATTTTCAAAAAAGGGCTTACTCAAAAGGTAAGCCCTTTTTTTGTGTGAAGGCGTACGTCTGACAAAAAAAGGTTGAAGGTTGAATTTGAAGGTTGAAAGTTGAGGTTAAAGTTAAAGGTTGGAGGTTCATTGATCTTTGCCAATTGCCAATTGCCAATTGCTTATTGCTTATTGCCATTGTATAAACATGAATAAATCATAATTATGCTGAAAATTGCAATTCAAAAATCCGGGAGACTATACGACGACTCTATCAGGTTATTAAAAGAGTGCGGGATAGAATTAAACAATGGTAACAAGCAATTAAAAGCGGTTGCATTTAATTTTCCCCTGGAAGTATATTTTTTACGGGATGATGATATACCACAATATGTATTTGATGGAGTTGCTGATATAGGTATTGTTGGCGAGAATGTATTCCTGGAAAAAGGCAAGCAGATCGATCTTATTTACCGCCTGGGTTTTGGAAGATGCCGGCTGAGTATTGCTGTTCCGAGAAGCATGCAGTATAATTCTCCTGATGATCTGAAAGGTTTAAAAATTGCCACAACTTATTCAACTATCCTTCAGAAATACTTAACAGGGAGACAAATTGATGCGGAAATCCATGAGATCAGTGGTTCGGTAGAAATTGCTCCGGGTATTGGGCTGGCACAGGCAATTTGCGACCTTGTAAGCAGTGGCAGCACCCTCTTTACAAACGGGCTGAAAGAAGTGGAGGTAATTCTGCACTCAGAAGCGGTATTGGCGGCAAATAGAAATTTATCTGATGAAAAGAAGCTTGTATTGAAAAAATTGCTGCTCCGTATCAACGCAGTTAAAACAGCGAAAAATAATAAATATATCTTATTGAATGCACCAAATCACCAGTTAAAAAATATTTTTTCACTTTTACCAGGTATGAAGAGCCCAACTGTGGTACCCCTCGCTGAAGAGGGTTGGAGTAGTGTACAAAGCGTAGTGAATGAAAATGATTTTTGGGAAGTTATTGAAAAATTAAAACAATATGAAGCTGAAGGTATTATCGTAATACCGATAGAGAAAATGATTGTGTAGGGCTCCCGCCTGTTATCGGGGGATACCAGGACGGTATTTTGGATGGTGAGTCCTGTCAGTTTTTTGATAAGTGTTTTTTATCTGTAAAACCAGGTAATTATGGAAAAAATATTTATGAACCCGGAACAAAAGGATTGGAGTAATATAATCCAACGGCCTGCATTCGATAACAAAGCTTTGGAAGAATCGGTGTCTGCTATTTTAGCGGATGTAAAATTGAATGGTGACGAAGCCGTAAAAAAATATGCAAGAAAGTTTGATGGTGTTGAACCGGGTGATCTCCGGGTTAATGAGGCCGAAATAATGGAAGCGGTATCAATCGTGGGTGATGAATTGAAAGCATCCATATTGACAGCAAAAAATAATATAGAGAAATTTCATATTGCCCAGGTACAACTGCCAGTGCAAATTGAAACCACCACGGGTGTATACTGCTGGAGAAAATCAATTGCCATCCAGAAGGTGGGCTTATATATTCCGGGAGGGACCGCACCATTGTTCTCTACTTTGCTGATGCTGGGAATACCCGCGGTGTTGGCGGGTTGTAAAGAAATTATTGTATGTACGCCGTGCGGTAAGAATGGAAAAACAGATCCCGTAATTCTTTATGTTGCTCACTTAATAGGGCTTAAAAATATTTATAAGGTCGGTGGGGTGCAGGCTATTGCCGCAATGGCATATGGTACTGGCACCATCGACCAGGTATATAAAATATTCGGCCCGGGCAACCAGTACGTTACCTGTGCAAAAAAATTAGTGAATAAAGAAGGGCTGGCAATTGATATGCCTGCAGGCCCAAGCGAAGTAGCGGTGTATGCGGATGAAAGCAGTAACCCGGTTTTTGTAGCCTCAGATCTGTTGAGCCAGGCGGAGCATGGTATTGATAGCCAGGTGGTTTTGGTGGCAAGTTCCTTATTAATCGTTGACAATGTGAAAAAAGAAATCGCCAGCCAGCTACCGTTGCTATCGAGAAATGAGATCGCGGAAGCCGCCTTACAAAATAGCCGCTTTATAGTAATGGAAAATGCGGATGAGGCATTTGGTTTATTAAATGAATATGCCGCCGAACATTTGATCATTGCGTCAGATAATGCCCTGGAATTATCCGGTAAAGTGATAAATGCCGGAAGTATATTTTTGGGGCATTACGCTCCCGAAAGTGCAGGCGATTATGCTTCGGGTACCAATCATACCCTGCCCACCAATGGAAATGCAAAAGCTTATAGTGGCGTATCTTTGGATAGCTTTGTAAAAAAGATCACGTTTCAATACCTGAGTAAAGAAGGTATTCAGAATATTGGAAATGCGGTTGAAATCATGGCTGGAGCTGAAGGCCTGGGAGCACATAAAAATGCAGTGACGGTGAGGTTGAACTACATTCACAAAAAGGGAGCAACCAATGAGGGGCTTTGAATACCGATATAAATTATGACCTTCTTTTAAAAAAGAGATAAAAAACTGATCATGAGTGATGCCGAAAATTTTAAAGACTCTTCCAAAGCTCCTTTAGGCAATGGTCCGCTGGATTTAAGTAAATTAATCCGGGCAAACATCAAAAACCTGACACCTTATTCCACCGCCCGTCATGAGTTTACCGGCAAGGCCAAAGTTTTAATGGATGCAAATGAAAATGCTTATGGATCTCCTTTGGAAGATAACTTCAATCGTTACCCCGATCCGTTGCAATGGCAATTGAAATTTGCGATTGCCGGTATCAAGGGTGTTCCGGCAGAGAATATATTCATTGGAAATGGCAGCGATGAGGTAATAGACATCGCGTATCGTATTTTTTGTGAACCGGTTAAAGATAACGTGATCATTTGTCCACCTACCTATGGCATGTATGAAGTAAGTGGTAACATCAATAATGTGGGTATAAAGAAGGTAAATCTTACACCGGATTTCCAGTTGGATGTTCAGGGGATACTGGATGCCGTGGATGCCGATACAAAATTATTATTTATCTGTTCCCCCAACAATCCAACTGGTAATAATATGAAAAGGAATGACGTGGAAATATTGTTGAATAATTTTCCGGGAATTATGTTGATAGATGAAGCCTATATTAACTATTCAAAACAGAAAACATTTATAAATGAACTGACGGAATATCCTAACCTGGTTGTAATGCAAACATTATCCAAAGCCTGGGGCCTTGCTGCATTGCGTTTAGGCCTTTGTTACGCTTCGATGGATATCATTGAGTTGTACAATAAAGTAAAACCTCCTTATAATATTAACGAAGCATCCCAGGAACTGGCTTTGGAAGCATTGCAGCATACGGAACAGGTAAATGGCTGGATCAGAGAAGTTGTTTCACAGAAGAGTTTTCTTATCAACAAATTGTCAAAGTACTCCTTCGTAGAAAAGATCTTTCCCAGCGATGCCAATTTTATTTTGATAAAGGTTAAAGATGCCAATTCCTTATACAGTTACCTCGCAAAAAATGAGATTGTGGTTCGAAACCGAAGTAAAGAGACATTATGTGAAAATTGCCTGAGAATAACCATTGGCACTCCTGAAGAGAATTCACAATTAATAAAGTTATTCAAAGCATATGAGTAATAAAACGGAAACAAAAGAAACTGAATTAGCCGGCTCCGTTTCAGGACTGACGGAAATTAAAATATTATTCATAGACCGCGACGGCGTATTGATAAAGGAGGCTCCGCCAACTTACCAGCTTGACTCTTTTGAAAAATTACAATTCTACCCGGGTGTATTTGAATATTTGCGGAAAATAGCTACAGAGTTGGACTATGAATTGATAATGGTTTCTAACCAGGATGGATTAGGGACGCCGTCATTTCCTGAAAATACCTTCTGGCCGGTTCACAATTTTTTACTCGGAAGCCTGGCAAATGAGGGCATTCATTTCAGGGAAGTATGTATTGACAGAACATTTGCAAAAGACAATGCGCCTACCCGTAAACCGGGAACGGGAATGCTGACAGGATATTTGAATAATCCCCGGTATGACCTGGTAAATTCATTTGTAATCGGCGACAGAATTACTGATATGCAATTAGCAAAGAACCTGGGTTGTAAAGGTTGCTGGTTAAATAATGACGCTGGTTTAGGCGCAATGGAAATTAGCAGTACGATTGAAGAACTAAGAAAGGAAGTGATCGTGTTGGAATGCTCCAATTGGAAAGACCTTTACAACTATTTGAAAATGCCGCCACGGATAGTTGTACACGAACGGAATACGAATGAAACAAAAATAAGGGTTGAAGTTAATTTAGACGGAACAGGCAAAGCGAAAATTAAGACTGGATTAGCTTTCTTTGACCACATGCTGGACCAGATTGCCCGCCATGGAAATATTGACCTGGCCATTGAATGCCTGGGCGATCTGCATATTGACGAACACCATAGCATAGAGGATACGGGCATAGCATTAGGTGAGGCAATTGCCAAGGCTTTGGGCGATAAAAGAGGCATAGAACGATATGGTTTTTTGTTGCCCATGGATGATTGCCTGGCACAGGTAGCTATTGATTTTGGCGGCCGCAACTGGCTTGTATGGGAAGCTGAATTTAAAAGAGAAAAAATAGGAGAAATGCCTACCGAAATGTTTTTTCATTTCTTCAAGTCCTTCAGTGATGCGGCTAAATGTAATTTGAATATAAAAGCAGCAGGTGACAATGAACATCATAAAATTGAATCCATTTTCAAGGCTTTTGCGAAGGCAATTAAAATGGCTGTAAAAAAGGATATCAACAATAATTCTTTACCGAGCACAAAAGGAGTGCTGTAGATTATGAACATGAACTATCAACAGCTATGATAGCAATAATAAAATATAATGCCGGTAACGTACAAAGTGTGCAGTATACTTTACAGCGCCTGGGTATGGAATCGGTGGTTACAGATGATGAGGATTTAATTCAAAGCGCGGATAAAGTTATCTTTCCGGGTGTTGGTCACGCCAATTCCGCCATGCAGTATCTAAGAGAAAGGGCATTGGATAAAGTAATTGTTACTTTAAAACAACCTGTACTGGGTATTTGCCTCGGGCTTCAGTTGATGTGCAGGCATTCGGAGGAAGGGGATACTGATTGCCTGGGTATATTTGATGAGGAGGTTAAACTTTTTCCGGCAACGGTTAACGGGAATTATAAAATACCCCAGATCGGATGGAATAATATTTACGACTATAAGTCTGTATTATTTTATGGCCTGGACGATAATGCATTTGTTTATACTGTTCACAGTTATTTTGCAGCAACAGGCAATGAGACAATCGCAACAACTGATTATATAATTCCATACAGTGCGGCACTTGAAAAAGGTAATTTCTATGCTGTACAGTTTCACCCGGAAAAATCCGGAACAGTGGGGGAATTAATATTAAAAAACTTTATCAATATATCATGATTATTATCCCGGCCATCGACATCATTAACGGTAAATGTGTTCGCCTTACAAAGGGTGATTATTCCCAGAAGGTAATATATAGGGAGAACCCGGTAGAAGTTGCAAAGCAATTTGAAGAAGCGGGAATAAAAAGATTGCATATTGTTGACCTGGATGGAGCAAAAGGAGGCAGCATAGTAAATTTGAATGTTTTGGAAAATATCGCCGCTGCAACCGGGTTGGTGATAGATTTTGGAGGTGGTGTTAAAAACATTACTGATGTGAGCAATATATTCCAGGCAGGCGCGGCAATTGTTACCATTGGCAGCCTGGCCGTAAAGCATCCGGAGTTACTGGAAGAATGGCTGATGGAATTTGGGACGGATAAATTCTTAATCGGTGCGGATGTTCTGGACAGTAAAATAAAAATCAGTGGCTGGCTCGAAGATGGTGGCATAGATATTTTTGAATTTATCGGTAAAATGCTCAGTCTTGGTGTTACCAATATTTTCTGTACTGATATTTCAAAGGATGGTGCCATGCAGGGACCTTCTCCTGACCTGTATAAAAAAATAATCGGGGAACATCCGGAAGTCAATTTAATTGCGAGTGGGGGAGTAAGCAGTATCGATGATGTAATGGTATTGAAAGAGACGGGATGTAAGGGTGCCATCATTGGTAAGGCAATCTATGAAGGAAAATTACCATTAAATCCATTGAAAGAAACCGATGAAGAGTATATTTATTTTAATTGATTTTATGAGTAGTTTAAATTTATGATGAATGAGAACATGACAAATAGTGAGACGTTGCAAGGCGCCCCTTTAGGAGCGGGAGGACGCGGCCTTACCAAAAGGATCATTCCATGCCTGGATATTAAGGATGGCAGAACCGTCAAAGGCATTAATTTTGAAGATATCCGTGATGCAGGCGACCCGGTGGAGTTGGCCATATTGTATTCAAAGAAAGGAGCGGATGAATTGGTTTTTTTAGACATTACCGCCACTATTGAAAAAAGAAAAACCCTGGTTGAACTGGTAAAAGGAATTGCCGCCAATATTAATATACCATTTACAGTGGGAGGCGGGATCAGTTCTGTTGAAGATGTGGCGGTTTTGCTTCAAAATGGCGCTGATAAGGTTTCGGTAAATACCTCGGCATTTAAAAATCCTGAACTGGTAAAACGATTGAGCAATGAATTCGGCAGTCAATGTATTGTATTGGCAATTGATACCAAAAGGGAGGCTGATGGGGAATGGTGGGTTTACCTGGATGGCGGAAGGACAAAAACTGAAATGAAAACAACAGAATGGGCAAAGCAGGCAGTAGCATCAGGTGCCGGGGAAATATTACTAACGTCGATGAACAACGACGGGACCAAAAATGGTTTTGCACTGGATATTACTTCAGCGCTTTCTGAATCATTACCCGTACCTGTGATTGCGTCCGGTGGCGCTGGAAATATGGAGCACTTTAAAGAAGTATTTAAAGAAGGAAATGCGGATGCAGCCCTGGCGGCCAGTATTTTTCATTATAAGGAAATCGAAATATCAGCGTTGAAAAAGTATTTATCAGAACAGCATATAAGGGTCAGGTTATGAATGGTTGATGGTTGATAGCAGATGGTTCATAGTTCATGGTTGCCGATAAACCATCAATGATCAATCACCGATCTTTAACCATGAATTCACAAGATTCACCAAAAGAAAATACAACTGAAGATGAAAGTTGAATTTAGCAAATATACAGATGGCCTTGTACCTGCTGTTATACAGGATGATAGAACCCGTAAAGTGTTAATGCTTGGTTTTATGAATGCGGAAGCGTTGGCTAAAACACAGGAACTGCAAAAGGTTACTTTTTTCAGCAGGAGTAAGAACAGGTTATGGACAAAAGGAGAGGAGAGTGGTAATTTTCTTTTACTGAAAGAGATCAGGGTGGATTGTGATAATGATACCTTGCTTATAAAAGCCAGTCCTGTTGGCCCGGTTTGCCATACGGGTGCGGATACCTGCTGGGATGAGAGAAACATTGATGATAATTTTTTGTTTCACCTGGAAGAAATAATTATAGAAAGAAAAAACAATCCTTCGGAGGGATCCTACACCAGTTCCTTATTTAAAAAAGGGATCAATAAAATCGCCCAGAAGCTGGGTGAAGAAGCAGTGGAATTAGTGATTGAAGCAAAGGATAATAATGAAGAACTCTTCAAAAATGAGGCGGCGGATCTTTTATTTCATTATTTAATACTGTTACAGGCAAAAGGCCATGGATTGAAGGAAATACAGGATGTTTTAGTTAGCAGGCATAGGGGGGGAATTGTGGAAACGCAATTACCAGATACAAATCATCCGTTATGAACATCCCATCAAATCATTTCCAATCATATTGTCATTAATCCCGCAAATTGGAATGGTGATAAATTTTTTAAACACTAAACCTACCCTGCCATCAGCTTCCTTTTCTGTGCAATATATTCATCCTGTGTAATAGCGCCCCTCTGCAACAACTCAAATAACTTACTCAATTCATCGGCAATCATTTGTTGCGTTGATGATGGGGATATATGGGTTGCGGCGATAGCTTTCGCTAACTCTTTCGCCTGGTTGCTGATCTGGTTTTTTTTATATTCTTCCTGTGCATGGGCAATAGTATCTTTTAATAATTTGGGGTGATGAATTAACTCGTAGGTTGTTTCACCCATCTCTGCTGCAGTTTGTATATCTACATTACCAAATCCGAATATCCTGCCCCAGATGCTTTGATCGTATTCTACGTTGTTTATTTTGTCGAGCGGGCTCTCCTTGGAATAACGGTTGAAAAAACCATTTTCATCCACAACCCTCATGTTTGTAACACACCATAAATTACTTTTATAATTAAGGAATTCGTATAGCGGATATAAGGCCACTACCAGCGTAATGATAAAGCCGGCAGATTTAGGCTCCACCAGCCATAATAAGAGGACGGCAGCCACTACCCATACAAACACAGGCAGTACCAGCCTGATCCAGTGTTGCCTTGTAATCAGTAAAATGATTTCGTCCTTTTTTAATGTTGTTCTCATGGTATTTTATATTATCAGTATTTGAGAAAATGGGTAATGGGTAATGGGCAATTGACAATAGGCAATGGGCAATTGGCAAAGGGCCATTAACCTTCAACCATCCTTACCAGATATTTACCCTTAGACTATCGGCGGTATAAATCTTATCACTGGGTAAAATACCAAAAGCCGTGTAAAAATCCCGCACATTCGCAAAAGGTCCGTTTACCCTGTATTTGGCAGGGGAATGAACATCGGTCATTAATTGATTTTTCAAATATTGTTCTGTAGGATAACTCATCCACCCCAGGGCGTACCCTAGGAAATAGCGTTTCACTGGTGTAAGACCTGCGAGTTCTTCATTCTTTTTATATTGTGCTGTCTGTTTAAAAGCATCCAGGCCAATTAGTATCCCACCAAGGTCGGCGATATTTTCACCAAGGGTAGCTTTACCATTGATATGGCTGCCAGTTAATGGTTCATATTTGTTGAATTGATTCACCATCACTTCCGCACGTTTCTTAAATTCCGTCTCGTCCTTTTTTGTCCACCAGCTTTTCAGGTTTCCTTTTTCATCAAACTGGCGGCCTTCATCATCAAAGCCATGTGTGATTTCGTGGCCAATGGTACTTGCCCCGCCATATCCGTATATGGTAGCATCATCCAGGTCTTCATCTTTATAACCGGGCACAGCAAAGATAGCTGCCGGTAACACGATCTCGTTGTTGTTTGGACTATAATAGGCATTATAAGTTTGCGGGGTCATGTCCCAGTCATCCCTGTCTACAGGTTTGCCCAATTTGTTCATTTCATAATTGTGCCACCATTTAGCCGCATTTACTACATTTTGAAAATAACTTTCTTTCCCTATTACCAAAGCGGAAAAATCCTTCCATTTATCCGGATAACCTACTTTCTTCTTTACCGAAGCTAATTTTACCAACGCCTTTTGTTTCGTGCTGTCGGTCATCCATACCAGCTTTTTAATCCTTTCCCCATAGGCATTTTTCACTGCTTCCACCAAATCCTCATAACGTTTCTTTGCTATTTCATTAAAGAATTCCTTTACATACAATTGTCCAAGAACTTCACCCATTGCATTTTCTTCTGCTACTATAACCCTTTTCCAGCGTGGCTTTCGTTCTTTGGCACCTGAAAATAATTTACTGAACCCAAAAGCTTCTTTTCCAAATCTATCCGGCAATACTTCCGAAAATCTTCTTACGAGCCGGTAACGCATCATGCTTTTCCAGGTATCGATCGTGGTGCTTTGTATCACTTTATTCAGCTCCTTATAATATTCCGGCTGGCCTACAATCACCGAATCCGTTTTGCCGATGCCATTTGCCAGCATATAGTTGTTCCAGTCAACAAGTGGAGAAAGTTTGTAAAGATCGCTTATGGCCATTTTATTATAATTTGCATAGGGATCTCTGAGGTCTTCCAGTTTGCGGTGTACCCTGGCGAGCCTTGTTTCCACTGCCAAAATATTGCCGGCGGCCGTTTTAGCTTTGGCACTATCATCACCTGTCATCACCAGTGTATTGATCATATTTTTTAAATAAGCTGAACGAATATTTACCGTGGTAGAATCAGTTTTAAAATAATATTCTTTTTCTGGCAGCCCGATACCTGTTTGCCACATTTGAAGTGCATTCAGATCACTGTTTTTTGCATCCTGGCTAACTCCAAAGTTGATCGGACCTTTCACTCCTGACTGGTCAAGCTCAGCTAAAATAGTTTGCAGTGATTTTACATCTGTAATTGCCGATATCTTATTTAAAAATGGTTGAAGGGGTTCTATTCCTTCTTTTTCTATCTTGAGGGTATCCATCGCCGTTTGCCAAAAGTCGCCTATTTTTTGTGAGGCTGTTCCTTTTGTGGCATTTTCCTTAGCAGCACTCTCACTGATCTCCCTTAACCGGGTTGCATTCTCTTCAATGACCAGGTTGCCAATCCCCCATTGGCTTTCTTCACGGGGAATAGGATTCTTTTTTATCCATCCGCCATTGGCATACATAAAAATATCATCACCCGGTTTTACGGTTGTATCTAAATGCGCAGCAAGCAGATCGGCTTTTTTTGTTACAGTTGCAGTATTATTGCATGCAAGGAAAGAACTTCCTGTAATAACCAATGCAATAAAATATTTCATTTAGTAATAATTTATTTTTAAAAGTAAGCAATGATTTGGGTTATAGATAAGAATTTTGATAAATGGAGGTTTGGGTATTACCAACCCGTCGGCGGTTTTAAACCCTGGTGGCGGTTTCGAAGATTTTCTAATATCAACCGCCGCCAGGGCTAAAAAGCCGCTGCCGGGGTTGTTGATTTTAAATCGGGGCTTTGAAAACCGTTGTTGGCCGGGGTATCGAACCTTCTAAAGCCCGGATACCCTAATTTGAAATGCCCCCGGATTCTCCCAGTTTAGTTCTCAAATTTCAATTTCCCTTATTTTTGCAGCTTTATATTTTTATTAATATGACCCCGGAAAGAAATGAGCGGCTCACCGCTGTTTTAAATAAGAGACAACCTGATCTTACAGTGGTATTGGAAAATGTATTTGACCCGCACAATATTTCAGCCGTTATGCGTACCTGTGATGCAGTAGGCATCCAGGATATTTATATCCTGAATTATAAAATTCCACCACACAGAAAATGGGGTGCAAAAAGTTCTTCCAGTGCAGTTAAATGGCTTACTATTCACCAGTTTGAGGATGCTGCGGCATGTTTCGCTGAATTAAGAAAACTATATAAAAAAATTTATACCACTCATTTGAGCGGTAATGCGGCTGACTTGTATGAATTGAATTTGACCGAACCAGTAGCATTGGTTTTTGGCAATGAACAAAGCGGTGTTAGTGAAGAAATTATTGGCATGGCAGATGGTAACTTTATCATACCCCAGGTAGGTATTATAAGGTCATTGAACATTTCAGTAGCCTGTGCGGTTGCACTTTATGAGGCCTTCCGGCAAAAGAATAATGCCGGTCATTATAATGAGGCAAAACTTAAAGGTGAAAAATTATCTTCCCTTAAAGATGAGTGGGGATTTCCGGAAGATTAATCCTGGCGCTCCCCAATATATATTATTGGAAATGAATGCATTTATGTTGGCTGTCCCTTACCGATCAACTTCAAAAGCCAGTAGAACTTTGCACGGCATTTGAGCAAACATATCATAGCCGGAATTTACAAATAACATTTCACCTGATACTACCGGGGCAGGACCATCTATAGCGCCGACTTTTCCTTTAAAACCATCCGCTTTAATTGCTCCATTAAATCTATTGCTTTGCTGTTTATCCACTCTTACTTCCCTTTTGCCTTTGCTTTTATTAATTTTTATAGCTGTGCAGTGTAATTTAATTTAGTTCTAAAATTTTCATCACTATTTTTTCTTCTGCAGTTAAACCTGTTTTATTGTCATTGACCTCAATTGTATCTAACTGATGAATGTATTTCTCCAGACTTTTATTTTCGTACATATCAATGATACCGGGATGCACATAATATTTTTTACAGACAATTCTTGTATTGCCCAATTCTTTTGAAACGATGTCCAGTGCTTCAACTATTTTCTTTTTTGATTCGGTTGTAGTTTCATAAAATCCCAATTGCTTAAAAGCTAACAAGGCCTGCACGGTTCCTGCCCATGTCCTGAAATCTTTTGCGGTGAAATCATTGCCTGCAATACCCTTGATATATTCATTTATCATACCAGAGTCAATTGATTTATGTTCACCATTATCATCGTAATACTGAAATAATTCCTTTCCGGGAATATCCCTGCATTGCTTCACTATCGCCGCCAGTTTTTTGCTTTTGATGCTAATATCATGATGGACGCCTTTCTTTCCTTTAAAAGTAAATTTTAAATTTGATCCTCCAATAACTACATGTTTATCTTTCAAAGTACTAAGCCCAAATGAACCGTATAGTTTTTCATAAAAATTATTTCCAATCCGGATGTGAGTTCTTTCCATAAGGCTTACCACCGTTGCCATTACTTTTTGCAAGGGTAACCCCGGGTATGCCAAATCTCTTTCCAACTGAAGCCGGATAGAAGGTAACGCTTTGCCAAACTCATGAAGCCGGAAAAATTTTGTCTGGTTACGAAAACAGTTCCAGAGGGAATGATATTTATATTGTTTTCGTTTCCTGACATCTAATCCAGTCGCCTGCAAGTGGCCATTGGGCGATCTGCATATCCATACCTGTTCCCAGGCGGGTGGTATCACCAGACATTTAATTCTTTGGAGATGGTCTTTGTCATTTATTACAGTATTTTCAAACTGGTATTTAAAACCCTTGCCACTTTTTACCCGTTCAATACCCGGCTCTGTATCCGATACATATTTCAGGTTAACAGCGGCGGCAGTTTTAACGGGGTCGTTTACTATGCTGGCAATTTTTTTCCTTGGTATTTTTATTAGTATTTCTTCTGCAATCATTTTATGTGCTTAAAAATTCACAATTTCACCATCGTTAGAATGTATTACCTGGCCTGTCATTCTTTTCAACAGAAATATTTATGCCTTTTTTTATTCAGTTATATGATGACAAAAAAGGGTAAGGGTGAGGAAAATTTTCTACAAAATGAAATAAACATTTTCGATAGCTAAAATGATATCCGTTTGTTATTTTTTCAATCCCTTCCGAATGTTTTCTTCGATGCCTTTTTTTATTTCATGCCTTTGCGTCGCCTCCTCTATTGAGTGAGTTTGTTGTAATGATTCTTCTTTTTTTGCAGCAGACTTAAGGTGTACATAATATTTTTGAATTACTTTAAGTTCTTCTTCGGTCATATTTTCCACATCGACAAGTCGGTTACTGGCAAATTCATGAGCTGCAACCAGTTCATTGAGTTTTAGCTGCACCGCCAACGATTCCTTGTTCTGAGATTTTTGTATCAGGAATACCATAAGGAATGTAATGATCGTTGTGCCTGTATTTATTATTAACTGCCAATTTTCCGAATAATGAAATACAGGTCCCAGGACCGCCCATAAGATAATTGTAGCAAAAGCAATTACAATTGCCGCTGTGCTGCCCGTTGCTAATGTAACCTTTGCAGCCAAGTCTTCAAAGAAATTATTTTTAATTTTTGTTGAATTTTTCATGATGATTTTTCTTTTAAAGATAGCATAAAATAATTTCCAGTATAAGTGTAAGGGCAATGACTGTTGAGTGAAACACAGTTTTAGCCGACATCTTTCACCAGTCGTTACTGTATATGATTACATGGATGAAATGTCTGCCTTTAAGAATGCTCCCCCTTCACTGATCTTAAAGGAAAAAGAGTTATTCGATGTGGCTGATATAGTATTTACAGGTGGTCACAATTTATTTAGAGCAAAAAAAATCCTGGCACTCCAATTTAAAGAATGCATTTATGTTGGCTGTGCCTTACCGATCAACTTCAAAAGCCAGTAGAACATTGCCCGGCATTTGACCAAACATACCATAGCCGGAATTTACAAATAACATTCCACCTGATACAACCGGGGCCGGACCATCTATAGCGCCACCTTTTCCTTTAAAACCATCCGCGGTTTCAAAGGATTTAACTGTATCAAAATCCCATAAGATTTTTCCATCGGCCGCGGCATATGCCCGAATATGCCCATTTAGCGATCCGGCGAATATAATTCCCGGGATGGCCAGTGGTGCAGCGGAATTGAAGGGCAGGCAATAGTTCTTATCAGGGCAACCAGGTGTTGGTGTTTTCCAGGCAATTCTTCCTGTATTGAGATCGAGTGCATATATGCCCGGTGAAGGATTGATTGTGGAATCTCTTTTATTAAGAGCGAGGCTATTGTCGGAATTTGTGGCATATACGTATGCTCCGTCAGTAGCCATTCCCCAGTGAATGCCACCCAGCGCGCCTCCTTTACCAATTCTGGATTGCCAGATCAGTTTACCTCTGTCAGGTGACAAAGCATATACCATTCCCGATTTTTGCCCCGCTACTAAAACTTCTTTACCATCTTTTCTTTTTACAAGTATCGGTGCCATACCAAAATCAAAGTCAGGACTGTTCTTGTCCGGGCAGTTGTCAAAGAAGGGACAGGCCACATTATACATGTCACCCGTGGTAGCCTGGAATTTCCAGGCCAGTTTACCCGTCTTCAGATCCAGGGCCATGATGGCATCGCTGGTATTGGTGGCGGGATAGCTATAATTCTGACCGGTCCCGATATACAGCAACCCCCTTTTTGCATCCACAGTGGGGCTGCACCAGACTGGGGCGCCTGAGGGGCCATAAAAAGGTTTGCCATTTTTCTTTTTGCCGGTTTCTGTAGCATTAGGAACGATCCGGTGCTGCCATATTAATTTTCCCGTTCCGGCATCAAGTGCCACTACACCGCCGGAAGACACACAGCAATTATAGTCGTTCATTAAAGCAGAAGCTACTTCTACCGAAGTAATCGGAACAAATACCTTTCCGTCATATACTGTAACTGAGCCAGTGTTTGCTGACTGAGGATCAAAACCTGCTCTTTTGTTCCAGATCATCTTACCCGTCTTTACATCCAACGCATAAACATTGGTACTGTAATCCGCAAAAAACGCTGTGATAGCGTTCCCTTTCCCTGTTACATATATAGCACCCCGGATAGCAGCACTGGCAGTAAAATTCCATCCAATTTTCCCCGTATATTTATTTAGGGCGAACACATCGCCAAATTGTCCGCCAACTATTAGCCAATCTCCCACTGCAGCAGGTTTGCTTCTTATAAGGGTTGCATCGGGGAATGCAAAAGCCCATTTCAATTTTAGGGAAGCCACGCTGGCAGGGGAAATACCCGCCTGTTGCGCTGTTCGAAAACCTGTGCCTTCCTTATTGTTTCCCCAGCCTGAATGATCAAAGGCATGCGTATTTCCGGCAAGAGAAAAACTTGTATATGCATCATTTGAGAAAGTAGTTATCTTAAGCGCTGATTTGGTTATCCATTCTGCAACCGCCTTGCGCTCTGCCTCAGAAAGTTTTGCAGCCTGCTCGCGCATCTTTCCATTGGTCAATGAAGCATTTATAGCGCGTGGCGTCATTGCTGACATAATTGTTTGCCCCGGGGCCAACGACCCAATTGAATCTTTATGGCAGCCGTTGCAGCTTGCATAATAAATTTTTATACCTGTTGAATCCGGCAGGTTGAAGCGTTGGAAATCCTTTGAACCGGCTATTGAAAATTGCGATATCATTTCCTTATTACCTGGTTTCAGGCGAAAGGCAAAAATGAAAACCAGCAGTATAATTCCCGTAAAAAGATTTGATTTATTCATAACCATTTATTTTTTTTATTTCAATGTATAAAAGTAATAGTCTTAAATGCCAGATCAAAATGATTTTCGATAAAAGGAATAAATTGAAGTAAATAGGGTACGTTAAAGCAATATATGCTCAAAGACAAATTGGCGAAAGAAAGGGAGGATATGCTGACCAGGCGGCTGATCTGGAATGCATTCAAAGATCTCCTGCCAATGGTGGCGCTTATAGGAATATCCAAAGCAGAAAGACTGCTGGAAAAGACAAAAAATCAAATGGAATATTATTTGGCGCCCAGTTAAACATTTTATCCGTTTTCATATAACTCCGTATAGTGGCGAGTCCTGAGTGACAACAGAGAAAAGGTTTTACTTCCTGATATTGAACTCTCCCTTGAAATAATTATCAATTATCAATTATCCCTGCCTGTGAACTCTTCAATCCAAAAAACTGTCAGCAGCAGGACTCGCCGTCTTATGGAGCAATTATCCCACAAATGCGCAAGTAGTCGCATGCCATTGCGGGAGTCTGATGATCGTGGAAAAAATCAATGATATGTGGTTAAAAAAAAATAATGATGCAGGGAAATATCATAATAGAAGGGATGATATGTGGCTAGTAGAAATTGCAGACGAGTCGGTCCGTCCGCCATAGCGGACAAACGGAATAATGATCATTCCATTTCCACCCACATGCTGTCCCTACGGGACAAACCGAACAATGATCATTTTATTTCTACCCACATATTGTCCCTACGGGACATACAGGACAAACCGAGCAATAATCATTTTATTTCTACCCATATGCTGTCCGGGACAAACGGGATAATGATCATTCCATTTCTACCCACATGCTGTCCCTACGGGACACACCGAACAATGATCATTTTATTTCTACCCACATATTGTCCCTACGGGACATACAGGACAAACCGAGCAATAATCATTTTATTTCTACCCATATGCTGTCCGGGACAAACGGGATAATGATCATTCCATTTCTACCCACATGCTGTCCCTACGGGACA
>JBDTWP010000015.1:0-39110 GCA_040006615.1 Ferruginibacter sp. | reverse complement strand
GCCCCTGTAGAAACAGGGGCCGTTTACCAAAACTAACTGCTTATGAGAAAAATTTGAATTTTTAATTTTTTGAGTCCTATATTCTTAATGTGCAAATGGAATGCCAACAGTTTAAGTGCAATTGTTAATAAATCCCAAATCCACCGTAGTTACAAAATAAAGAACAAAATAGAATCATATGTTCCAGTTATATCCCGCCACTTTCTCAGTCCCTTCACTTTAATTATTACACAAAGTTAAAACATTAGTTTAAAGAAAATAGAAAACAGGCATAAATTTTTGTTGCTTTAACAATTATTTAAAAAGCACTTAACACTGGAAATAGTTAACCTGTTTATAAAACCATTTCCAGCGGTTTTCCCTTGTATTTTATTGCTATCTCTTCCGGTTAGTTGACTCATAAAGTCTTTAAATTCAACACTCTCCTCATTATTTGCTTTAAATTGGAACCCGGTAATATCACTGTAGTTGTCCTTCAAATCCAAGCGCTTTTGATACCGGTCCGGTAGATTTCATTACCGGCAAAAAATCCTTTTATATTGTTTTAGTTAAAGCCTATAATATTAAAATCACTGGCATTCCATCTATATTTACTCATGATAACTGCCACCTATACTAAAGCTATTACTGCTGTTATTCTTTACGGTAACGAAATAATATAAAAAAACTAATTCGCAGAATTGCCGATATTATTACACAAAATGGGATTTTTGGGTATTTCACCAATCCCACCGAAATCATTTGTTTTTCTAATCCTGACAATGATAATTCGTTTTGTATACTACAACCTGCCAAAACGCTCTTTCTCCGCCAAAGACTGTGTTGGTTCTGCCAATTCTACACGAAATTCTCAATAATATGCCCGGACCTTCATTACAAACTGCCCTTTAATTACCTAGGATTGAAAGATGTTTCTAAGCCATCCTCAGTTTGCAATATTAAATATAATACCAACAAGTCAGAATTCAAAGCAAATTAATTCTGTATTGCCATTTTTTCTGCATTTTCTGCAAATTGAAGAGCTTCAATGAATTCCTGTACATCTCCATTCAGGACATTATCAAGGTTATAAACTGTTAGTCCGATACGGTGATCCGTAACGCGTCCCTGCGGGAAATTATAAGTTCTGATTTTTGCACTCCTGTCCCCGGTGCTTACCAGGCTCTTCCGTTTATGAGCAATGGCTTCCTCTGCTTTGCGCACTTCTTCATCGTAAAGTTTGGTTCTCAGCATATCCATTGCTTTTTCTTTATTGCCCAACTGGCTTCTTTCTGTCTGGCACATTACCACAAGTCCGGTTGGTTTGTGTGTTAAAAAAACTTTGGTTTCAACTTTATTTACGTTTTGACCACCTGCACCACCGCTCCGGGCAGTTTCCATTTTCACATCACTATCTTTCAGCTCAAAATCAACTTCCTCGGCTTCGGGCATCACCGCCACCGTAGCAGCACTGGTATGTACCCGGCCGCTGGCTTCCGTATCAGGAACCCTTTGAACGCGGTGTACGCCACTTTCAAATTTCAGGGTGCCGTATACATCTTCACCCACTACCTCTACCTGAACCTCTTTATAACCTCCCGCTGTTCCCCCGCTTTCACTCAACAATGCGGTTTTCCAGCCCTTTTTTTCGCAATATTTTAAATACATTCTCAACAGGTCACCTGCGAAAAGCGATGCTTCGTCTCCGCCGGTACCCGCTCTTATTTCAAGGATTGCATTCTTTTCATCATAGGGATCTTTAGGGATCAGCATATTCCGGAGATCTTTCTCCAACACATCTTTTTTTTCATCCAGCAGGGGCAATTCCAGTTTGGCAAGTTCCCTCATTTCAGTATCATCGCCGTTCAATACCTCCTTGTTAAATTCAATATCATCCAGAAGTCTTACATATGCATCCCTTGCCTGCACAATTCTTTCCAAACTGCGATATTCTTTACTAATGGAAGTAAATTTCTTGTTGTCCCTTACAATCTCAGGATTAGTAAGCGCTACGCCCAAATTGTCAAATCTTCCTTTAATAGCGTCCAATTTATCTAACATAGTGTAATTTTAGCTCCCATCCCATTCGCCAAAGGGTGTTGCGGAGATTATATATTGTTATTACCCAGCCTGCAAACTACCCATTCGTTAGCAGGGATGGGGGGCAGTATTATCACTTTTTGCATAAGACATTTGAAACTTATTAAAGCTCATTTGTCTTATAGCAGGCGGCAAATTTACAATATATCAACCAATCATTTTGTACAGAAAATTTATTGCTGACCATATTTTTACCGGCTATGAAATATTAGGTGAGCCTGCTGTACTAATAACTGATAAATCGGGGACCATTATTGATATAGTGGATCATAAAGATGCAGGAGATGAGATAGAAATGTTTCAGGGACTGCTCACACCTGGCTTTACGAATGCGCACTGTCATTTGGAATTAAGCCACTTAAAGGGAATGATCCCTCAAAAAACCGGTTTGGTAATGTTTGTACAGCAGGTAATGAATAAAAGGGCCGCACCGGGCGAACTGAAATTAGATGCAATGAAGAATGCGGAAGAAGAAATGTTTAAATGCGGAATAGTCGCGATCGGTGATATTTGCAACACCATTGATTCTATCCCTGTGAAACAACAGAGTAAATTGTTATGGCATAATTTTATAGAAGTAAGCGGCTTTTCAGATTCGTCGGCCAACACAAGGATGGATGAAATGAAAAAGGTGTATGAACAATTTCAAAAAAAAAATAGTGAACAATGGACCACCTATTCGCCACACGCTCCATACAGCGTTTCAAAAAGGCTGTTTCAATTGCTTAATGATGAAACCACCAGCCAGATAATAACAATCCATAACCAGGAATGTGCAGCCGAGAACGATTTATACCAACGGAAAAACGGGGGCTTTTTAGCGCTATATAAAAATTTTGGAATAGATATCTCTGCATTTCAACCTACGGGAAGATCAAGTTTTCAAAGCTGGCTGCCCTGGTTTACCAGGCAACAGTCCATTATTTCGGTCCATAATACATTTACGGGGGAGGAAGATTTAGCGTTCTCCTGCAACCAGCCGAAAAATATTAACGGGCGAATCGTTTATTGCCTCTGTGTCAATGCTAATAAATATATCGAACAACAAATACCGCCAATCGCTTTGCTGACGAAAAGTAATTGTACGATTATCCTTGGCACAGATAGCTATGCCAGCAACGGGCAGTTGAACATATTCGAAGAGATAAAAACCATTCAAAAGGAGACCAATAATGCTTTCCCATTAGAGCAGCTATTGCAGTGGGCCACTATCAATGGCGCCAAAGCATTACAACTGGACCATTTAGCAGGCAGTTTTGAAAAAGGGAAAAAACCAGGGATAGTGCTAATTGAAAGGTTGAACAATTTACAAACGGTACAACAATCATTTGCAAGGAGGATTCTTTGAACTGGAATCAATGCTATAAAACCTCCTGCAAAACAGCCAGGGTCTTCATCAGGCCAAAATCAGGGATATGCAACGCATAGTAATCCTGGTAATGGAGTAATAATTTTCTCCTTGTGGTGTGGTGTAATTTAAATTGCGACAATTCTTCCGGCTGCATTACTTTTAATAAAAGGGAAGTAATTTGAGCGCATTCACCGTCAATAAAATGAGCATGCACCGGTTGCTTTGCTACAAAACTCCCTTCCTCCAGATCCAGCGTATTTTGTTCCCCATCAAAATCATTGTTCATCCTGAATCCAAAGAAATGGGTTAGCTGCAGGGAAAAGTAAAGGGCGAAATTGGCGGCAACTCCTTTATCAGCGGTATCCAGCCGGATTAATATATCTTCACAAAAGTAGAATAAAGGAGCATTTTGCTCCGGTTGCTTTAAACATTTTTGCAGGAGCTCAACTATGTATAAAGCAATGTTATTCTTAATTACGTCACTCAATACCTTCTGGAATAAAAAATCCCATTTAAATTCTTTAATACGTTGCATTTGCTTTTGATCGCTGTGGTAAACAACCAGGTCAAGGATTGCTGCCGGCTGAAAATGGTTGGCTTTGGCAGAGGATTTTTTGGTGGTTCGCACACCATTTACCATATAGGTTTGCACTCCAAACAGTTCTGTAAATATGGTAACTATCAAACTGGTTTCACCAAACCTGATAGTACGTAATACGATACCCTTTGTTTTGTGTGTCATACCTGCCATCTCCGTAACTTATTAAAGGACCTTTTATTGATTTGAAGTAAAAATTGAATTAAAACAGGTTGTCCGGCCAATGTAATCGTCATATTTTTGCTCCTGCCGTGAATTGCTACTTGCAAAACAAATCTACAACATTACCAGGTTACTAAAAGTTGCCCATTTTTTTCTTTAATTTAGTTGTTCACCAGTGAAATTTTTGTCATGAACGAAGTTGTTAATTGCGCCGCCTACCTGGAGGGCCGAAAGGTCGCCAATGTTGACATTCACGAGATCAGGGATATATTTGAAACCACGGAACAGTTTGTATGGGTAGGATTGCATGAGCCCGGCGAGGAAATGCTGGCTATGTTTCAAAAGCAATTCAACCTCCACGACCTTGCCATTGAAGACGCACACAACGCTCACCAGCGGCCAAAAATTGAACGATATGGTGATAACCTCTTTATTGTGTTACGTACGGCCAAGATGAACAACGTACTCCAAAAGATAGATTTTGGAGAAACCCATTTTTTTGTTGGCAGCCGTTTTTTAATAACTGTTCGCCACGGTTCATCTATTCCCTATACAGATGTACGTAACCGTTGCGAGAGTACTCCCCATTTGTTACGTATCGGGGAGGGCTTTGCTCTGTATGCTGTGATGGACTCTATTGTTGACCAGTATTTCCCGGTAGTGGTTGCACTGGAGGAGGGATTGCTTTCCATAGAGGACAAAGTATTCAAGGATAAACCTTCCAGGCAAACTACAGAAGATATTTATTTGCTCAAAAGACAGTTGCTTGAAGTAAAACGCGCTGTATCACCACTGATAGATATCTGTAACAGGCTGATGCGGTTCGACATCAAACTCATCTCGGAAGAAACGCAGCCATATTTCCGCGATATTTATGATCATGTGGTTCGCATTAATGAAATGGTGGATCATACACGTGAACTATTGAATACTGCGCTGGAAGCAAATTTTTCCCTGCTGTCCATTGCGCAAAATGAAGTATCAAAAAAATTTGCCGGCTGGGCAGCGATCATTGCTGTGCCTACCATGGTGGCAGGTTTTTACGGAATGAATTTTAAGTTTATGCCCGAACTTGGATGGCACTATGGCTATCCTTCAGTAGTTGTTGGAACTATTTGTATGTGCCTTATTATTTTTTTCCTGTTTCGCAGATCAGGTTGGTTGTAGTGATCAGCAGACGGCAATTGGCAATTGGCAATAAGCAATAAGCAATAAGAATAAACAATAGGGCTATTTGAATTCCGGTCAACACCTTTTTGAAACAATTATAGGGTTAAAGGCGATAACGCGAAAAAACTGCAAATAATCTGCGCTTTGAAAAATCCCGTGAAACAGTAGATTTTCGGCCTTACTCCTCATTGCAACCTTCGGGCACAGTTGTTTTCCACCAAAATGTTAAATATTTCATACAAAATGTAAAATATATATGTCTAAATGTAAAATATACTTTACATTTGTTAAAACTTATTTACTATGTCATACAAATTATTGTTTCCAAACAAATTCAAAATCTTCGGCTGGTTTATTCTCATTCCGTCATTTATAATCGGCGTTTACCTAACTATCAGGGGCTTTGACGCACAGTGGTTGAATGTAAAGGTATTTTCGTTGTTCTCCAGTGAAATATTCGGACCCAACAAACTTTTCAGTTTGATAGAAGTGGACCTTACCAACACGATTATTGGCAGTTTGTTCATTGCAGGAGCATTGCTGGTGGGATTTTCAAAAGAGAAAAACGAGGACGAATTTATTGCAAACCTCCGTCTCTCTTCTCTATTGTGGGCGGTGTTCGTAAATTATGTTCTATTATTTCTGGCTTTTATTCTTGTATATGGAACTGCTTTCCTTACCGTAATGGTATATAATATGTTTACGGTATTGCTCATTTTTATCATTAGGTTTAATTATATCCTGTATAAAACTTCTAAAACTTTTCCTGATGAAAAATAGTATAAAAGTAGAACGTGCCAAAAAAAACCTTACACAGGAGGAGCTTGCAAATAAAGTATCGGTGAGCCGGCAAACGATCAATGCAATGGAGGCAAACAAATATGTTCCTTCCACCGTGCTGGCCTTAAAAATAGCCAGGTTCTTTAATACTGCGGTGGAAGAAATTTTTGTATTGGAAAAGAATGACTAAGCAAGGTTAATGAAAGAAACGAAACAAAAAATACCTGGAATTTTTAAACATTTTGTTAATCTAACCTCATTGTAAAGACTTAGGCAAGGTTTTTATGCTATTTAACTATGGGGACGAAAACGTTCGAAATGGTTTTCATTTATTACAATAAATTATTTAACGAAACGTTCTCCCACAATAAAGATAGATTTCATGCCCGCGAAACTCAATAAAAATAACAGCAACCCATTTTTCCAATTTCTAAGAAGCCTGGTGAATAAGTTTTTACAGACCCCGGATATTTACCCGATCAGGTACTACAAAAAAGGAAAACGTTTTCGTCGTTATTAGTAACTTTTTTAAAATTAATATAATTTGTAACCCCTTTCGACAGCCTTTGCGGATCGCGAAGGCATTTTTATGACTGGCCGGTTCCTCAACCGGGAAAGCTGCCGGTATGGCAGGTTTCTAACATATCACACCAAGAGTAATTAATTAGACAATTTATATTTATTGTGTAACTTTAAGTATATCATTCAATCAATCATATGGAGCAGGAGATCATAAACCTTTACGACGAGTATACACACCGGCCCTTAAGCCGCCAGGAATTTTTATGCAGGCTTACAAAAATGGCGGGTAGTACTGCTGCGGCTATGGCATTACTTCCCATGCTGGAAATAAATACTGTAAATGCCGCTACTATACCGGAAGAACAACTGTTTACAGAGCGCATTGAATATCCCGGCTTTAACGGTAATATGCAGGCTTATATAGCCCGGCCTAAGAAAGACGCAAGATACCCGGCGGTTGTGGTAATTCACGAGAACCGGGGGTTGAATGCGCATATAGAGGATGTTGCCCGGCGGGCAGCCGGGGCAGGTTACCTGGCGATCGCACCCAATGCGCTATCTTCATTAGGGGGCACCCCGGCCAATGAAGATGAAGCAAGGCAGTTGTTTCAACAATTGAAAGCCGAAGAAAGCCTGCAGAATTTTATAAAGGTATTTGATTATTTACCTGGCCGGAAAGACTGCAATGGAAAGTATGGTTGTGTTGGCTTTTGCTGGGGCGGAGGCATGGCAAATAAACTGGCCGTGAATGTTTCATCATTGAGTGCGGCAGTTGCATTTTATGGTGCTCAGCCGGATGCAGCCGACGTGCCAAAAATAAAGGCAGCGGTTCAACTGCATTATGGGGGATTGGATGAGCGGATCAATGCCGGCATTCCTGCCTATGAAGCAGCATTAAAAAAAGCCGGCACCCGATATGAATTGTATATGTATGACGGGGTAAATCATGCTTTTCATAATGATACGGCACCAACGCGCTATAATGAGGCAGCCGCAAAATTAGCCTGGCAACGTACGCTGAATTTTTTTGGTAAATATGTTCCTGCAACCTAAAGAGTGCAAAATTGTCGCTTCCCTTTACACTAAACAGCCAGCCAGACTTTTACTTCATGGGTTATTCCATCATTTACCATTGAAATGGCTGCACCCGGTTGTTCTGTTCCGTCAAGCAATACTTTTGTTCCTTCCCCATTTTCCGCTGATGACTGCAGGTATTCTATATTATAAAGGGATGATTCGAAACGGTATTGGATCTTAACGGATGGCCAGCCCGCGGGAATACAAGGTGCGAAATGCAATTTTGCACCCTCCTTTCTTAATCCAATAAAAGAATCGATGATCAGTTGGTACATCCAGCTTGCAGAACCTGTGTACCAGGTCCAGCCGCCACGGCCTTTATTCAATGCCTCCCCATATACATCTGCAGCAACGACATAGGGCTCAACTTTGTATTCAGCCACCAATTCCGGAGTTTTTCCATGATTGAGTGGATTGATCATTTGTAATAATTCCCAGGTTTTTTGCTTATTCCCCATTGCCGCGAAAGCCATCACCAGCCATATGGCGGCATGCGTATATTGCCCCCCATTTTCCCTTACGCCGGGAACGTAGCCTTTAATATATCCGGGGTTTAGATCCGACTTATCGAAGGGTGGATCGAAAAGCTGAATTATTTTCCCCTCCTTTTGTACCAGGAATTTTTCGGCAGATTCCATTGCGGTAACCATTCGCGCAGGGTTGCCGGCTTTTGATAATACCGACCAGCTTTGTGCAATGGAATCTATCCTGCATTCAAGATTTTGAGCCGAACCAAGCGGTGTACCGTCATCGAAGTATGCACGGCGGTACCATTCCCCATCCCATGCATTTTTTTCAATATTGGCCTGTAAAAGTTCGGCCTGTTCGTTGCATTTGATTAAGAACTGATTATCATTTTTTAACCGGGCTAACGCAGCAAAACTTTTCAGGACATCATAGAGGAAAAATGCCAGCCAGACACTCTCTCCTTTTCCCTGGAAGCCTACCCGATCCATACCATCATTCCAGTCGCCCGACCCGATAAGCGGTAATCCATGCACACCGAATCTTAATGCATGCCCGATCGCTATTTTGCAGTGTTCATAGAGGCTTGCCATTTCACCGGACCGGATGGGCAGATCATAAAATGACTCTTCGCCGACATTCAATAACCGGCCCTCGATAAAATGTACCTGTTCTTCCAATATTGAATGGTCGCCGGTTGATATGACATACCTGCCTGTTACAAAGGGCAGCCATAAATAGTCATCAGAGCAGGTGGTACGAACACCCCTTCCTATGGGAGGATGCCACCAATGCTGCACATCACCTTCCTTAAATTGTCTTGAGGCACATAAAAGAATCTGTTCTTTTATCATGGCCGGTTGAGCGTGCATCAGCGACAATGTATCCTGCAACTGGTCGCGGAATCCGAAAGCACCCCCTGATTGATAAAAACCGCTTCTTGCCCATATACGGCATGCGATCGTTTGGTAGGTCAGCCAGCCGTTGGCAAGTATATTAACGGCAGGATCAGGAGTTTCAATTTGCACTTTATTCAACGTCTGTTCCCAGAACCGGTTTACATTTTTCAATGCAGCGATAGCCGCCGCAGTTCCTGCAAATTGTTGTATTATGGCAAGTGCATCCTGTAAATTTTTACCGGCTCCAAGGCGGAAAACCACTTCATGTTCTTCCTCTTCCCCGAGGTCAAATACCACCTGTAAAGCTGCGCAGGGGTCGAGAGCAGCACCCAGCCGGCCTGAAAGCCTTGCCTTGTTCAATGCCTCAGGATTACCCATTGTGCCGTTGCGGCCAATAAATTCGGACCTGTCGGCGGTATATGATTTATTCATATCATCCACATCAAAAAAGGCAACCCTGTTAGCAAACTCAGTATTGTAAGCATTCATTGCGAGGATGGCACCGCTGGGTGCACTCATTTCCGTGATGTTATGCATTTGTGTTTTGGAACGCAAATCTCCCAACACCCACTCTACATACCCGGTAGCTGAAATGCGCCGCAAACGGCTGGAATTATTACGCAGTTTTAGTACAATAAATTTTACAGGGGCCAAAATATCGGTATAGATACTCATTTCTGAATCAATCCCATCTTCGCTATGTTCAAAAATACTATATCCGAATCCATGCCTGGTAATATAGGGCGATTTTCCCCTGCTAGGATAAGGCGCAGGCGACCAGAACCGGCCGCTTTCTTCATCTCTTAAATAAAATGCTTCGCCTTTCAGGTCATTTATCGGATCATTATTCCATGGAGTAAGGCGAAATTCATGCGCATTGTCTATCCAGGTGTATGATTGCCCGCACTCCGAAACAATGGATCCGAAATGGGGGTTGGCCATTACATTTATCCACGGCGCCGGCGTGGATTTTCCGGGTGCGGTGGTAATCACATACTCCTTACCATCCTTCGAAAATCCTCCGTACCCGTTAAAGAATAAAAGATCATTACGTGCTGCCACTGCGGTAGCCACGGATGTATGAAATTTAGTAGGATTAAAATAGGGAATAGCGGATTTTATTTTGATCCGGCGATTGATCTGTTCTTCCAGTGAGCCCATTTTATCAGAGAGTACAATATGAGCTACTGTTTGAAACAGGATACGATCTTCTATGGATATCTGATCGGCGGCCCGGATAAAAATACCTCCGGGCTGATCTTTCATGTCTGCAGACATAGGGGGAGTGATCAATCCAAGAATCTGGTTGTGCAAATCCTGGCGGTAGCCGCCACGGTCTTCGTTCCAGATCACCAGGTCGATCATTATTCCTTTTAAACGCCAATATGAATGTGCCTGTACCATTTGTTTTACCAGGTTAATATTCGAAGCATCTTCGATTAATAAAAGTACAATCGGCAGATCGCCGGAAATCGAATATCCCCAAAGCCCGGATTGACCCCTGCGGTTTTTAATAATTACCGCCGGCTCTGCGCGAAAAGATGTATTAGCGAAAATAACCGAAGAGGAAAGACGTGCATATAACTGGGCATCGGCTTCTGTTGCATTGATTTGCCGGAGTATCAGCAAACTGTGCGTCCACGCTAGTTCCAGTACGCGCTTGGTGAGTTGGCGATCCTGGTATTTTTCGATTAGGTTATTGCATACTTCCTTTGTTTCCGCGATACCAATGATCATATCAATGGTTGCTGTTTCACCTGGTTCAATAATGATACGATATTGAATGGCCACCACGGGGTCCAGCACTGAGCCTGCAGTATCCGACAAAGGAGTTCCCTGGTTCATTACTGCCGGATTATGAATCGAATTGCCCCTGCCGATAAAGGCGGACCGGTTTGTTTCATAAGAAATATTTTTTATTTCCGCATCATGCACTTTCATTAAATGAAACATCCACGGATTGCGTTCTTCTACAGAACGCGACCTTCGCGTACACAGGATCGCATGCCGTTGGATGTTGATTTCCGTTTGTACAAAAAGGTTACTGAATGCCGGGTGAATTTCATCCGCCATCGCCGATGTCAATACCACTTCCGAATAGCTGGTGATTTCAATAAACCTCTTTTTTCTTGAACGGTTGGTTATATGAATCCTTCTTAATTCAATATCATCTTCCGGAGACACCACGATCTCCGTATGGGTATCCAATGACTGATCGCGTCGGCGAAACTCCGCCCGGCCCTGTGTAAATACGGCTTCATAATTTTCGCCTTGCTGCAATGTTGGCTGGAAGGCGGTTGACCAGAATGTATTGGTATCCAGGTCACGGATATAACAAAACGTACCATAGTCATCGCAGGTACTGTCTTCCCGCCAGCGTGTAACCGCAATATTTTTCCACCGGCTATAGCCGCCGCCGGAGTTGGTGACCATTACATGATACCTGCCATTAGATAATAATTCTACTTCGGGTATAGCTGTATTTGGTGTATTGATCACCCTCATGGAAGTATCCTCCAGTTGAATGGATCCGATATCCTCAGCATGCACACTTGGTGAATAGAAGGTAGCTACCCTCGGCACTTTTTCCTGTAATAAGAGTAACGCAGATTTGATCTCAACATCCGCTTCAAAACGATTTTGCATTGGCCTTTCCAGCAACAGATAGGCCAGCGACAGGAAACTCATTCCCTGGTGATGCGCCATATAAGATTTCACAACCGTATATGCCTGTTTCCTCGACAAACGGGATGGCGTATAATCAATGGCTTCATAAAATCCGTACTTGCTTTCAAACCCGCTTTCTTTTAATAACTGAAGATTCTGATAGGCGGCTTCCGGCGACACCATTAGTGCCATTAATGTTGAGTAAGGTGATATAACCAGGTCTTCGCTTAATCCTCTTTTTAATCCAAGTCCCGGTACTCCGAAAGCCCTGTATTGATAATTAAGGCTGGTGTCTACCATATTATAACCGGATTCAGAAATTCCCCATGGAACTCCTCTTTTTTTGCCATATTCTATCTGCTTTTGTATGATCGCCCTGTTTGTCTGATCCAGCAAGGTATTCTCATAGGTAGGCATTACCAATAAAGGCATCAGGTATTCAAACATAGAGCCACTCCATGATAATAAAATAGGCGTAGTTCCCATATTGGTTAATTGCCTGCCTAAGGCAAACCAGCTTTCCTGAGGTAATTTTCCTTGTGCAATAGCCACAAATGTTGTAAGCCTTGCTTCAGATGCCAGCAGGTCATAAAAACTGTTATCCCGTCTTTGTTCATCTGCATTAAATCCAATCGTCAATAAATGTTGCGACCTGTCATATAAGAAATCATAATCCATATCAGCCAGTTCGTTGCATTTAATTGCCAGTTGTTCCGCCGTAAGTAATATTTCCTTTGCCCGCCGGCCCGATTCAGTAATATGAACCCGGAAATTATTGAGCCATTCGTTTTCTTCAAAGCTGTTTTCCGGTGAGTAACAACTAATAATACCATGAAGCAGACTTTCCTCAATTTTAGCCAGTTCCCTGGTTGTAGGAACCAATGGTAACATGGGTATTATGTGTTCAAATTTTGCCGGAGCCTTTGGTAATAATATCCATGGAACCATCACTACCAGTTCATATTTTACCTGTTGTATCTGCAATATTATTTTTTGTGCCCACCAGTCGCTCCCGGCGGGAAGGTCTGGTTTCAATTGTGCATACACTGCAGCAAAAGAAAGCTCCAGTTCGTCAATATAATCTTTGGCTTCTTCCAGGCTCATAATGCCCGATAGAATAATATCCTGTAATTCTTCCTGGTATTGCAGTAATACCTCAGAACCTTCATTTGTATCGATCAATAACCCTACGGTATCCGATAAACCCTCAAATACAGATAGGGAAATTATTTTTTTGTCCGGGATGGTTAACAATCCCTGTTTTAATGTTATCAGATGGCCTGCAAGATTGCCACTATCCACGGTAGAAATATACCTTGGTGTCATAGGCACCAATGTACGGGTATCATACCAGTTAAACAGGTGACCCCGATAGCGTTCCATTTTTAATAAGGTATTGATTGTATTGCCGGTACGATCAATTAATTGTCTTGGACCGATATACCCAAAGTCGTACGCAGTTAAATTACACAACAATGCGAGTCCAATGTTGGTGGGAGAAGTACGGTGTGCAATTTTTTCTACCGGCTCCAGCTGGAAATTATCAGGAGGTAGCCAATTATCGGCTTCACCCACAAAATCTTCAAAAAACGCCCAAATCTTACGCCCCAGTTTCCGCAGGTATAAATTTTCGCTGACGGATAATTGTGGCTTCCCGACGTTAAAGGTATGACTCGCCCACCAGGCAATGAATGGCGCTGCGCTCCAAAGTATCAATATTGGAAGCGCTATCAGTAATGTTAATGGTGATTGATAGATTACGAGGTACACAAAAACAGCAATGGAAAAAAATGGAGCAAACCACATAGTAAAGAAAGACTGGTCTATACTTTCCCTCATATACAGGCTGCGACTGAAAGGACTCCATTGAAGGAGGTTTCTTTTTGTTATCACTATTCTTCCAAGGGTACGGACAATAGCGTCGGTATTTGAATACACTTCATATGGAAGGCAGATAAGGTCCAGCAGGTGTTGAACAAAATGATTACTGGATCCTTTCAGTGAATAAATCAGGTGTTGCACAAAAATAACATCCTCGGGTTTCCAGCATAATTCCCAAATAAGATTTACGATGGAAGGCATTATAATTATGAGGGTAACCGCCAATGTCCAAAACCAGGGCATGGGTGAAATTGTCCAACCAAATAAAAATAAGGAAAATAAAGCCAATGGTACGAGACTCCGCCGGATATTATCAAATATTTTCCACCTGCTGAATAAAGACAATGGATTTTTGCGAAGGCCTTTGGGAACGGCAGGAACATAAGGCAGGATCCAACTAGCTATTTGCCAGTCGCCGCGGATCCACCGGTGCCTGCGTTTCATATCGGTAAAATACCGTGAAGGATATTCTTCGTACAACTGTACGTCCGATATCAAACCGGACCGGGCATAACAACCCTCTAAAAGATCGTGACTTAATATGCGGTTGGGAGGAAATTTATTTTTCAAAGCGAGTTCAAATGCATCCACGTTATAAATACCCTTGCCTATAAATGACCCTTCTTTAAACAGATCCTGGTAAACATCTGAAACAGCTTTTGTATAAGGGTCGGTACCGGGCTCATTACCATGAATACGGGCATATATTGAACTATTGCTGGCGGGAAGGCTATTAGACACTCTTGGCTGAAGGATCGTGTATCCTTTCGTAATGCGGCCTTTCTTTTCATTATATTGTGGATGGTTGAGCGGATGGGCCAAAGTGGCCACCATTTTCCATGCGGCATCCCTTGGTAACTGGGTATCTGTGTCAAGCGTAATTACATATTTTATCGCGGTATATATCTCTTCGATACCCACTATCACCGAAAAGTATTCTTTTCCTGAGCCTCGTACCAGCGCATTGAATTGTTCCAGCTTGCCCCTTTTTCTTTCATATCCCATCCATATCTTATCATGCATATTCCATTTGCGCGGCCGGTGAAAAAGAAAAAAAATGTCGTTGGTGATCCGGTCATATTTTTTATTCAGTTCAATGATCTTTCTTTTGGCGGTTTGTAACACCAGGTCATCTTCAGGAAGTGTTTCTGTAGCCGCATCTTTAAAATCTGTTAATAAGGCATAATGCAGGTTCACATCCCGGTTAGCCAGGAACCTTACTTCGAGTCCCTCTATCAACTCATCAATTACGGTAAAACTGTTAAGGATGGTCGGAATTACTACCATTGTCCGGTATTGTTGAGGAATACCTTTTGAATAGTCCATTCGTGGCAAAAGGTTGGGTTTTGCTAAAATGGTACTTACCCAGTTTATGATAGATACCGCCAGCCGGCTGCTTGCAAACAATATTACCAGGCTGAGTAATGCCAAAGCAGTGTTACTCAATCCATCAGCATATGCCTTGAGTACCAGGGCCCATGCAAACAGGCCTGTCAAAAGGGCGATCCCTCCCAAATAAGAAAACAGGGGAAATTTGTTGGCTATATTCCTGCAATACTCAAATTTGGACACCTTTACTTTTGCGAGTTTTTGGATTTGCGAAAGCCCATGGCTGTTAAGATAATATCCAACATGGGATAAACGGTGGTCGCCATTCTTTTCTTTATTTTCCCTGGCTAATTGAACGGCCAGGGCGGCCACATCTTGTTCAGACAGTTCACTGTTCTTAGCGATTTTTTCCACCGAATGCCGGTAATTATCGCGTGTAAGAAAATCCATGCCGGCATAAATTCCATCCACATCCGCACCCAGCGTTTGCTCTACTATGCTGGTATTTTCAACAAAATCGCGCCAATCGGTAGTACTTAAAAACCGAAGGCTGCTGATGCTATTGCTGATTGATACCTGGTCTGCCGCCTGCTTTTGATTGTCCTGTTGAATTAATTCACTGCTCGTTGTTCCATTTTCTGACAACCTTTGTTCTACCCAGGTAAGGGGCAGGGAAACCGAACTTCCCCTTTCCTGCAGCCGTCTCGTTAATTCCGCAATAAAGGTGCTTTCCATCGGGGGGTCAGATCTTGCCATATCTGCAATTACCAGCACTAAATTTTTAGGGTCGTTGTCAATAGCATCCAGCATTTTATCCGCCCATTGGCCAGCCAGCAATTTATTGTTGATATCAACGGCGAGCTGGATGGAAAGCCTTCTCAAATTTTCAATCAGTGCCAGCCGGAGCATGATTGGAATTGCCCATAATTCTCCCAGTTTTAAAAAGGTTGCCGTTTGGTAAGCGCTTACAAAACTTACCAGGCTTTTCAGGTCAACGTGGCCATCACTGTGGGAAATAATTTCCACAGCAATATCATAAACACGAGGTAACCCGGCTGATTTTCCCTTGGAAAGCTGGGGTAATCCTTTGCTATACCCTTTCGGAAAATGCTTTTTACCAGTATATATTTGTTCTTCAATAAGGAAAAAATTATCGAGCAGCCACTCCCCCGCCGGGGCGATCCGATTATTTTCTTTCGCAACTTCTGTTAGCAAAGCATGAACGTCCAATAATATTTTTTCATTCTCAGCCAAACGCTTTAATAGCTGCTCCGACGGATGTTCAGAAATTAATATATGTTTGCCTGCAAGCCCTCTGGCGTGGTGTTCCAACTGCTCTCCGGTGAATAATTCGGAGCGAAGCGGGGGACGCTCACCCGCATATTTTCCATTCAGGTTGTCGCCAAAAATAGGTTCAATAATGTTTCTTTTCAGGGAAACGATTGCCTGTGGAAGCATTTCAAAGAGTTCCTTTGGTATATTTTTCCTTTGTTCTGCTTTCATCTTTAACAGGCGTTTTATTTTTCATCGGTCTGATGATTACGGTATTAATTTCCAACCTTTCAGATATTGTATATGCCAATACTATACCTGTTTCATTGATCGCGATGCTGTATGGCTGATGGTTCATGGTTCATCGTTCACAGGCCTTTAAATCCGGTTCGCTTATCTTTCGGGAATTGAATGAATCCTTTACCGAAGCAAACTTAATTCATCAGGAGTGTACCAGATAAAATGCATAATTTTAATTGATACAAATTTTATTGATGGGTAAAAATATTGTAATCATTGGAGCGGGCATCAGCGGTATGTCAACTGCTTATTTATTAACGGGTAAATGTGACCGAATAACCCTCTGCGCATCCCGGGCATGGTAGCTCATGCGTTCATGCTTTGCTAATATTGAACTTATTTAAACCTTCAGAGGTATGAAATTAAGTGTTGTCTTTGTCATCATCGTCATTAGCAATTGTTTTGCAAAATGTAATCCCCAACAAAAAGTTGTTCGGCCAAAACCACCAACTGGCCCTGTTTATACCTATCGCGAGGCTTCTTCAGGTGGGATAGGAAAGATTTACCTTGGGAGGGAAATTTCCCAGGTCATGGATGCGGGGGGCAGGGACTGGCTGGAAAGAGAAGCACGCCCGCAGGAAGAAAATACGAATCTTGCGATTGAAAAAATAAGTTTAACTCCTAACAGCATTGTGGCCGATATTGGGGCCGGAACGGGTTATTATAGTTTTAGGTTATCCTCCAAAGTGCCCCAGGGTAAAGTATACGCCGTGGAGATACAGGATGAATTGATCAATGAACTCAGGAACAAGAAGTCTTTGTTGAAAGATAGTATCGTGGAAATAGTAAAAAGCAATAAACTTTCACCCAATCTGCCGGTCAGCAGTATTGATCTTGCCATAATGGTGGATGTATACCACGAACTGGAATTTCCACATGAAATGTTGCAGGCTATCAGGATGTCGTTAAAGGCCAGGGGGAAATTATTACTGATCGAATATCGTGGGGAAGACCCTGCGGTGCGCATTAAAGCGCTGCATAAAACTACCGTAGTGCAACTCAACAGGGAGCTGATGGCCAATGGCTTCCAATTGAGTTATAAAGGTGACTTTCTTCCTTTACAGCATTTTTTGTTGTATGAAAAGCAATAATTGAACGATAAAATGTATTTAGCGGCACACGCCGGAGTTTCTAATGCCGTGTCAACAATAAGTTGGCGTATTATTTATTAGAAATTATGAAAAACGAATTACACGAATTATTGCAGTGCTAAATTCGTGTATAAAATTCGTGTAATCATTTTGAGTCATTTTATACTTGACATAACACTGAGGACTATTGCAATAAAATGTTACCGGGAGGGATGAATGGCTGAAAAAATAACTTCCACAGCTATAGGTTTTTCATAGCGTGTGGAAGTAACAATTTAAAACAACCGAAGCATTCTTTAAAGGGATCATTCAATTTTTTGATGATTTACCTTCCAGAAAAAACATTTTTGTTAATTAGTTCCTGGTTTTAATGATTCTGGTCTTTTGCCATTATCGCTTTTTACGGCATAGGCTTAGGATATTGGATATTGTTGGTTCTTTTGGGCCATCATCGCTTCTTATGGCATAGGCCCGGATATTGGTTTCTAAATTCTTCTTCAGGATATTGGATAAAATCGCTTTTTAGGGCCATCATTGCTTCTTACGGCATTGATCCGGATATTGGTTTCTAAATTCTTCTTCAGGATATTGGTTAAAATCGGTTCTTTTGGGTCATCATCGCTTTTTACAGCATAGTCCCGGGAAATTGGTTTTTTGGTCTTCTTCAGGATTTTGGATTTCAACGGTAGCAATTTACTTTCGGTACCTTCAATTATTTTCTGATGCAAAGATGCGACGGTATTGATCGTAAAACAATAGGACTTTTGCTGTTTTTTTGTAATAGAATAACCACCGGGGCTGTAGTAAGATTTCTACATCTGACTGAAATAAAAGTTTTTAAATATGCGACTATAATGAATATTTAATGAAAAGTCATGGAATGGGTTAGTGAGTGACCGGGAATGAGGAGAAAAAAAACTTCCACAGCTAACGGCTTTTCATAGTCTGTGGAAGTGCCATTTTCAGAACCGGCTTGTGGGAGGTCCTACTGGATTGATCCAGGTATTGAGGTGCTTACCCCGCGGAAAATTTACCTAAATAAACTTTTTCCGGCTTCATTTTCTGGTCTTCGCCATCTTCGTTTTTTACAATATAGGCATCGGATAATGGATACTTTGGCTTTTTAGGTCATCATCGCTTTTGAAAGCTTAGACCCGGTCATTGGATTTTTCAGTTTTTTTTTAGGATCTTGAATACTGGTTTTTTGAGCCGTTATTGCATTTTACTGCATAATCCACGGATATTGTTTTTTTTTGTTTTTCCCCAGGATTCTGGATTTCATTTGCAGAATCCGACCGGCTGTTTATCCAGTCATTTTCCAGTACAAATATGCAACCGTATTGATTGCGAAACAATAGCATTATTGCTCTTTTTTGCCTGTAGCGTAAATACTGATTCTTTAGTAACAGTTCTATATATATTCTGAGGTATTACGCAGAAAGGTATCGGACAATTACGAATTCCAAAAACCTTATACTGCTTATTCTGGTGAGAGGGTTTAAAAGAAATAATCCGGATGGTTCATTACAAGCTATCATTTTCAGGAATTGTAAAATGCATTGGTACCTGCTGCGTTAATAATTTATTGAGAATCATCTGAATTCTCCTTTTATAATTGGCATAATTTAGTTACTGGTGTATTTGTTTCCTGCGTCTTCTTCAATCCTCGTCATCACCAAAATGCTTTTTTAAAAGGGTTTGAATCATATTGCCTGTTAAAGGTTTGTTCTCAAATCCAGAAACCATTGGAATACTATCTGCTCTTATTGAGTCGTCGGGGTTGATAGATGTGGTGAGCAAAATGATTACTGTTTCAGGATGCTGCCCGGCTTTCAATTCCTTATATTTATCAAGAAATTCCCAGCCATTCATGGCAGGCATATTGATATCCAGGAAAATGAGTTCAGGGTAGGCCATGGCAGCATTTTCCCTGCTGCAATCAGCTGCTTTCGAAAGATAGTTCAATGCTCTTTTCCCACTTTCCTCAATTTGTACCAGGTGTGTGCAATTTGCTTCTTCCAGCAGCATATTACTGATAAAATTTGTTGGCTCATCATCATCAATAAGCAGGATACAGTTTAATTTCTTTTTCATTGGTTTGTTTTTCCCCGGGGTTGGACTGGCCTAACCGCAGGTCATTGTGAATTAACAGGGTAAAATTAAAAGTACTTCCATCACCTGGTATTGATTCTACCCAGATCTTTCCATGATGTAATTCAACTATTTTTTTGCAGTGCGACAACCCAATCCCCGAACCCTGGTATTCGGTGCGGGTATGTAGCCGCTGAAAAATGATAAAGATCCTTTCATAGTATGCCTTATCAATGCCAATGCCATTATCCGCAAATGAAAAATGCCAGTGATCGCCCGCTTTTTTTACCGAAATTTTAATTTGTGGAACTTCATCCGGTTTGCTGAATTTGATAGCATTGAGCATAAGGTTCTGGAATAGCTGTTTAAGCTCCGTGGGATAACCGCTGATGACAGGCAGGTTATCCGCAATGATGATTGCATTGGTCTCTGTGATCACTTTATATATATCTGCTGTAACATCCTGAAGTATCTTGTTGCAATCAACCTGTTCAAGATCTTTGTTATGGCCAATTCGTGAAAAATCAAGCAGGTCTTTTATAAGGACACTCATTCTATCAGAAGCCTGCGCTATGTAGTCGAGATATTTGTCAGCCTTTGAATCCAGCTTTCCAAAATATTGTTGCTTAAAAATTTCCACGAAGCTAATAGTGGTTCTTAGTGGCTCCTGCAGATCATGAGAGGCTACATAAGCAAACTGTTCAAGCTCTTTATTCTTTTGCTCAAGTTCAATATTATTCATCATAATGCTAGCCTGTGATTTTTGCAGTAATTCTTCGTCATATTTACGTTTGGTAATATCAGTCACCATTGCTAATGCACCAATGTATTTACCAGAATCATCCATAACAGGACTAGTGACTAAATAAGCCCTGATCACGGAGTTTTTTTTGGTAATAAATTTATAATCAAAAGTTTTACTGCTACCTTCTCTTCTTTTTTCCATATCTGCTGCTGCAATATTCTTTCCTTCTTCATCCATGAAGTAAAAGAGCTCTTTGCCCATCATTTCCGTGTTAGAATACCCCAATATCTCACACAATCTTTTATTTACAAAATTGGTCTTGTTATTTTCATCAACCATCCAAATCCCTTCCTGTGCTGTTTCAACTATTTGCCTATATCGCTCCTCGCTTTTATATAATTCGGCTTCAGCTTTTTTTCGTTCGGTAATATCTTCCACGCTGGACCAGATATATGTCATATCATCCTTTTCCAAAAAAGTGCCTGAAAGCCTGACTGGCACCAGGTGGCCATCTTTATGAATGTATTCTTTTTCATAAGGCCCGTATTTGCCCGTTAATTCAAGATCTCTTAACTGTTCCAATTCCTGCATATTATATTTTTCAGGGGTAACTTCGTTATAATTCAGCATTTTGCAATCCTCAATGGTATATCCAATTATTTTCGCATAAGTCTCATTTATATCTTCAAGCTTACCATCTACGCGTGCAAGAGCAAGCCCTACAGGGGATTGATTAAAAAGATTACGGTTGTATTTTTCATTCTGAATTAGTTTTTCTTCTGCATTTTTCCGCTCCGTAATATCGGTAGACACCCCAATAAAACCTGATAATTTATGATGTTGGTCATATATTGGAGCGTCGGTAACGAATGCCGGAAATGCCAGACCATTTTTACCTTTGACTACAAATTCACCGGACCAGGAATGCCCCTCCAATAATTGCTTCATAATCTCCGCAGCTTGTTCTTTTGTTTGTTCTGCAGGGATGAGCTCAACAATATTATTTCCAATTGCCTCTCCTGCTGTCCAGCCATACATTTCTTCTGCTGCCTTGTTCCAAAAATTTATTATTCCATTCAGGTCGGTAGCCAATACTGCCTGACCAATGGTATTTAATAATTCCGCTTTAAATTTATTATCCTGTTCCGCCATTTTTCGGTCTGTAATGTCTCTTGTTACGCCATCAACCCTTATTAGGTTACCATCCTTATCTAAAGTTGGTGTAATTTGGGTTTCAACCCAACGAATGATTTTATCTTTCCGGACAATCCGATACAGATTATTAACCTGTTCACCCCTTCTCATTATTTCATCTTCGTTCTCAATTATATGTTTGTCATCTGGATGAATAATATCTATCCAGAGCCTATAGTTGGCCAAAAACTCAGATTGCTTATACCCATATAATTTTTCACAGGTGGCAGAAACCTGAATAACTTTTAATGTGGTCATGTTTACGGAGAAGAAAATTTCATCTATTGAATTAAAAAGAATGCTTAATTCCTTATTTACTTTCTCCAGTTCCTCCTCTGCAATTTTCCGGTTGGTGATGTCGTGGTTAATGCCAATCAAGCCAATCATTTTACCTGCATTGTCTCTCAGGGGGAACTTGGTGCTAAGGCTCCAACGTGATTTTCCTGTTACCCTGTCCTCCATATGTTCTTCATGATTGATAAGCGGGATGCCTGATTGGATAATAGTTTGCTCATCAATAAAACATTGCCTGGCTACTTCTTCCGGTAAAAAATCGAAATCAGTCTTCCCAATCATCTCAGCCTGGGATCTGCATCCGGCATTGATCGCTACAGGCATATTACAGAGCATAAACCTGCTTTCCATATCTTTCAAATAAACCTGATCGGGTATATTTTCGATCACTAACCGAAATAATTCCCTTTCCTCAGCAAGCTTGGCTTCGTCTTGTTTTCTTTCAGTAATATCCTGTATTATCGCAAACGTTCTGTTAATGCTTCCATGAGTATTTGGATCCACTTTGCCCTGAACAAAAAGATTTTTTGTGATTCCATTCTTTGTAGTGATCCTGCACTCGTAAGAAACAGGCTGATGATCCTGACGGTATTTGTTGCCAATTTTTTTGAAGTACTCCAGGTCTTCGGGATGAACCAGGTTTGCAATAGTTTGAAAATTGTGATCAAAGGAAGCAGGATCAATATCAAAAATGTTAAACATTTCATCGGACAAACATACTTTGTCTGTAAGGATGTCTCTTTCCAGGCTTCCCAGGTGGGCAATATGCTGTGCCTCGTTTATTTTTTCATCACTTGATTTTATATTGTTCCGCATTGCAATCAGCGCCTTGCCTAAAGTGTCTTCCGGGCCAAGCGGTTCAAAATGACTATCGAAATTCCGGTTCCCGATTTCGGTAGCAAATGCAGCAGTGGCATGCAATTTTTCAGATAGATTATTGACAGAACGAACCATTTCACCTATTTCGTCGTTTTTTAATTCATGATTTACTTTTCTGGTGATCCCCTTACCAAGATCATTCACTATATGCCTGATCTTATTAATTGGAGCAATAATCACGCTGGTCATGTATAATGAAAGAAAAATGCCAATAAAGATTATTGTTATTGCAAGAAGGAAGATCAACATTCTTAAATGGATAAAAGTTTCTTCCAGGTCATCATTCTTTTGATCCCTGATATTCATTTCATGGGAAACGATACCGGCAAGCGTATTAATTAATGATGAAGTTTTCGGAAGAAGCTCATCCTCCACAAGCCTTTCTGATTCGAGTTTGGCAACAGGATCATCATAATCATCAAATGTCTGCAATGACAACATTATCATTTTTTCAACTGCCATCAGTTGTTCAAACCCGGTAAATATATGATTCAAGCTATCCCTCATATATTGATTACTCCACTTTCCGGATAACAAATCTAATTTTACTTTCAACCTTGGGTAATCAATGTAATGAAGGCGGACCAGTGCGTCTTTATCCTCCTGGTTTGATCTTAGAAATACCCAATTGGTAGTGTACATCTTTGATTTAATAAGCAATTCTTTAAAATCTTCCAAACTATGAAGGGAGGGATTAATTACTTCCGACACCTGGTCTGTAAGTCTTTTGTTATAATTTAAAGTTATAATGGAAACGATACCGTTTACCACAAACAATAATACCAATATCAAAAAACTCCAATAAATTCTATTTTTTATACTAATATTCATCGGATTCTGATAAAATTTGATTACCCTAAAAAACATCATTGACAGGTAACAAATTGTTTAACATTTTATAATTGATAATTTATACCTGCAAGCACCATCGCGGGTACATCATCCGTGCGAAAAAATTCTCTTGCTTTATTATTCAATATATTTTTCCCGCTGCAGAAAAGAAATAACCCTTTTATTGTTTCATAGGATACACTTGCATTTACTATCCATTTTGCATTAATATGGTCAATACCCCTGATACCATCATTGAATACAATGTTAGAAGCATGTAAATAGGTTTGTGACGCATAATAATATGTGCTGAAATTAATATTGAGCTTTTTTGCCGGCATGTAATTTAAAGAGGCACCCCCGAATACAGCAGGTGTACTTTTGAGAGCCATTTCTGTTTGCATTCCGGAATAGATATTATTTTGAGCCGGGTTATTTAGCTGTGGCCAGGTGGCGTCAGGAGTATTAAGGTAGGGAACATAATTCTTTACCCTGGATCGCTGAAAGGTGATAAAGGGCTTTACCTGCACTTTTGAAGACAGGTAAGTCAATGATACTGTAATGCCTTGCTGGCGAAGCCTGACCGGGAGATTGGTGGGAATAAGGGGTGTTACCAGTATGGTGTCATCCCCATCTAATTTTACGTAAGAAGGATTAAACACAAGGCTATTATAATTTCGTGAACTGATATCAAATACTTCTACATCAACAAATAATTTCGTTGAAATATTGCCCCGGTACCCGATTTCGAACATGTTAGCCGTAAGTAGTTTAAGATTCTTATTCCCCTCCATTGTCAGCATCATGAATTTCTGATTCCCTACCTGATAATAAGCCGCCCGCTGGTTCACATAGGTATCATAAATTGTGGCTGAGCGTGGGGCCTGCGAGTAAACTGTCCTGAACAGGTGTTTTTTATTCAGTTTATAGGTGGCTGCCAACTGGTAAGAAATATAGGTTGTATCAGGAAAATTGAATTTATTGGCCGCAAGACCGGCTACCAGTCTTAGTTTATTTTCCAGCAACTTATATTCCCCGCGCAGGGATGCTGTACTTGTAATGATCTGACCCCTGGCGTTGAAAATTCCTTCATTGCTTATTTCATCAGAATATTTTGTATCATCGTATACGGCGCTCCTGTAGCTAAAACCAGGTTTGAGAGAAAAATCGCCTTTGGTATAGTTATATTCTATTGCGGCATCAATGGTACTGAAATCGTATTTGTTGCCAGGATAGATAGGGGTTTGCGTACCTTTCATAAAGGAAACCTGGGCAGCAATATTTTTAATGTTGGCCCGGAGATCAGCGTACCGGCTGTCAGAGGCGACGGTAGATAGCGGTGTGGATCCGTTTTCAGTGGAAACTTTCTGAACCATGGAATGCTGGATGCCCGTAGAAAGGGTGAATTTTATTTTGCCTGCCGGATCATAACTCAAAAAAGCATTACCGGCATATTTCTTCATAGACATGCCCGGATCCGTATTAATATATTTGGTTAACGTATCACCTAAAAAGCTGAGAAAGTAAGGCGGGTTGTCCAGCCATTGGTTCCTGTACATCTCATAATACGAGGTTTGGCTTCTTCCTCGTCCCTGGTAATTACCAGAAGCTATCATGCTCCACTTGTTTGACTGGTAGCCGAGGGAAGCATTATTGATGATTGTATTATAACTACCATGCCGGCTATTCGCTACTATGTACAAACCCTCTTTTTTTGTTTGGCGGGTAATGATGTTTATGACCCCGCTTACAGCATTTGGTCCGTATAAGGCTGCCGCCGGACCTCTCACTACTTCTATCTTCTCTACATCATTGATATCGACAGGCAAGGTTTCCCAAAATGTTCCCCCCTTCAGGTAGTTGTATATCGGCCGGTTGTCTATCATAACCAGTGTGGTGGTAGAATTTCCGTCAAATGGAGCATTCGGAGGCACATTGTCCATACCTCGCAGGTAAATATCATAGTTGCCATTAGTTTGTTCCCTCACAATCATCCCCGGTACAAGCCTCAATGCCTCCATAATTGAAGTACATCCTGTTTTGAGTATCTCTTCTTTTGTGACAACAGAGGCTGATAAGGGTGCATCAAACAAGAATTCCGGCGTTTTGGAAACGGAAACAATTTTTACATTGAGCAGGTCTTTAAGGCTCATATCATCTAACCTGGTAGTATCTTTTTGACACCAGGCAGTTTCACATCCAATTGTGGCCAGAAACATACAGATGATCCTAAGGTGGATAATTGAGTTTTTCATAGTTAGATAATTTATAACCTGATCATTTTTATTTTACGATTGTACCTAAGCGCAAAAGCTCTGAGGCAATGTTTAGATCCCTGTCTTCTATATTTGATTTATTGATTTCCAACTTGAGGCGTTCATCAACAATAACAAAATTTATACAGGAACCTTTTAATGCCTGATCGCTCGTTTCTGAAATAATTAAAATGGCACTTCCCCTGGTTTTTGCGGCAATTTTAGTTAACCATTTACTTTTCTCTTCACTAATGAACAGGATATGGCAGTTGTAGGTATCTGATGAAGAATACATTTTCTCCAGCACTATCTTCCTGCTTCCAACTGTTTTATTCGCAATAAAACCTTTCAATTCACCATAAAGCGGGGTATTTCCAATTACCCCGATAACAAAATCACCTGAATTGTTATAGGAGGGCCAGTCAATATATTTGGTAAACCGGTAAATAATGTTAGCCTGAACGGCATAGTTTAGGTCTGGCTGGGCCTTAATGGAAGGTATCGTCAACATTAATAAAATAAAAAAATAGAATGACTTATAATAGCATGATGATTTTTTCTTAGCCTGATCCTTAACGGCGGAATTAAACACGAGAAAATCAGTCTTTGAAGAAAAAATCTTCCCGGCATTATTGCAGGTTTCACAGGCCGGAGTATGGTCTGTAAGTACTATACAATCAGAAGAACCGGGCTGAATAAAATCTTTCATAGAAAAAATAAAATTTGCACTTACAAGTTTGCTTTTTTATGTCTATTCCGATAATTGGATTTGAGTGTTACAACAGGACTCAGGGGTGCTGATATTTAGCTGATTGTAAATGGTTATATATATAACACATTGTGGCGGGTTTTATTGCTCAGAAAACCAGGGCTATTCCGGATAATTATTAATTGTGGCAGATTCCGATTTTTCGGGAATACCGTTTCCGATTTCGCAGATTAAAAAAAAGGGTATGACCGTTTGCCCCTGCCCATATGTTATACCCCTGCCTGTTCATATTCAGCCCCAGGGGTTTAGAGTTTTTTATTAATTGCACAATAGAAGCGGAAAAATACCAATAGACAACTAGTCATTTCCGCATTTTTTCGGTGCTCGATAGCAACTTAGCGCATTTTGTTCCCAATGCCTCATAACAGCCAGTTTGAAATTTATTTAACTGCAAGCGCTGAAGGATAGAGATGATTTACACGGTTCATTACTTTTTGGCAGCATGTTTATTTACCCTCAATGAATTAGGATCAAAATATGTTTTTATTACTCTGTGGATCATCTCGGTTGTGAGTGGCTTCTTTTCAAATCCTGCAACTTCAGGAATATTATCCGCCTTCAATTCATCATCAGGATTAAGTGAGGTGGTAAGCATGATGATCACCATTTTTGCCAGTCGGGAATTCTTCAGTTTTTTGTATTCATCCAGGAATTCCCACCCGTTCATACGGGGCATATTTATATCAAGAAATATGAGATCCGGCTGGATGAAACAATTTTTTTCATTACCACAGGATTTTACATTTTCAAGGTAATCCATGGCTTTCTTACCGCTTTCCACGATTTGGAGATGACGGGTACAATTTGCTTCTTCTATAAGCATTGTGCTGATAAAATTGGTGGGTTCATCATCATCAATCACCATTATGCAATTCAACTTTTCATTCATAGGGTACTTTTTTGGGGAATGGTGAAATAAAAAACACTTCCTTCTCCTGGTACTGAAGTCACCCAGATCTTTCCGCGGTGTAATTCCACAATTTTTTTACAGTGCGATAAACCAATACCGGAACCTTCAAATTCGGTCCTGGTGTGTAGTCGCTGGAAAATTTCAAATATCCTTTCACAATACTGTTTTTCTATACCAATCCCATTATCACTGATAGAAAATTTCCAATATCCGTCGATTTTTTGGGCGGAAATTTTTATTTGCGGGTCTGTATCCTTCCTGCGGAATTTTATCGCATTGATCACGAGGTTTTGAAATAGCATCTTGATCTCGGCAGGGTAGCCATCTATCACCGGTAATTCAGCATATTGTATTTCTGCCTTCGCTTCCTCAATCGCTACCAAAATATCTGCCAGCACATTTTTCAGGATGGTATTGCAGTCAACCCTTATTAATTCAACTTTCTTCCCAATCCTGGAAAAATCCAGCAGGCCTGTTATCAACTCCTTCATCCGCCCGGACGCCTCAGAGATAAAATCAAGATATTTATCTGCTTTTTTATCCAGTTTTCCATGGTATTGTTGTTGTATCAGTGCCACAAAACCCGAAGTGGTGCGCAGGGGCTCCTGCAGATCATGTGAAGCAACATACACAAATTGTTCCAGTTCTTTATTTTTTGCTTCCAGCCCCCTGTTTGCCTGTTCCGCTTCCTGCCTGGCTTTTTGCTCTTCTTTAGTGGACGCTCTTAATAGGCGGGTCTGCTCATTCACTTTCTGTTGCAATTTTCTTTTTTGAGCTTCAATTATATTCATACGAAACCTGTAAAATCCAACAACCGCCCCTGCAATACTTATAAATACGCCAATTTTGAACCACCAGGTGAGCCAGAACGGAGGAGTTATTGTAAGTTTTATAGAGGCTATAGTTGAAGACCATTTTCCTTCGTTGTCAAGCCCCCTTACTTTAAGTGTATAATTTCCCGGGTCAAGGTTGGTATAAGTAGCCACATGCTTAGTACCAATATCGTTCCAGTTTTCATCAAAGCCCTCCAGCATATAGGAATACTGCTTTTTATTTTCAAAAACATAATTTAAAGAGGCAAACTCAAATGAAATAACAGACTGGTCATATGATAATACCAATTCTTTAGTCCCGGTAATGGTTTGCTTTAGGATTGATCGATCATTACCCTCCTTATCGATCTGAACCTGTTTGTTAAAAATCTGGAAATCTGTAAAAACAATTGGCGGCTCAAATTTCTTTTCCACAATACTATCCGGGTTGAAGCCATTAAACCCATTAATTCCTCCAAAATACATTTTTCCGGAACGGCTTTTAAAACAGGAGTTCATCTTAAATTCGTTCGATTGTAACCCGTCATTGGTGCTAAAATTCCTAAACTTGCCGGAAGCGGGATTGAACCTCGAAAGGCCATTGAAAGTACTGATCCATAGATTCCCATTCTTATCAAACAGTAAACCAGCGATTGTATTGCCGGGCAGACCGTCTTTTAAGAAATAGCTGGTGAGTTGACGTGTCTTACCGTCCAGCCGGTTAAGCCCCAGGCCGGTGCCGATCCATAAATTTCCTTCCCCATCTTCCGCAAGAGTATAAATATCATTGTTGCTGATGCTTCTCTTACCTTCGTCATGGGAAAAGTGGGTGAAGGAATTTGTTTTTTTATTGAATAAATCCAATCCCTTACCATTGGTTCCAATCCACAGGTTTCCTTCCTTATCACTGTAAATAATGTTTATATAATCATTGCTGAGACTGGAAGGGTTTGATGTATCATTACGATAATTGATAAAGTTGTCATCCCTGCTGTTATACCGGCTGAGCCCACCGCCGTATGTCCCGATCCAGATATTTTTATCAGCATCTTCTGAAATTGTCCAGACATCCGAACAGTTTAAGCCTTTTGGATCGGATGGATCATATTTGTAATGTTTAAACGTATTTTTCTTTTTGTTAAATACGGTTATTCCGTTTCTCCATGTACCAATCCATATATTTCCATCACTATCCTCAAAAATGTCTAATACATAATTTCCGCAAATACTATTCCTGTTGAAAGGATCATGCCTATAAGTAGTGAATATCCCACTTTTATTGTTAAATAAATTTAGTCCTCCCCCATCCGTGCCGATCCATAGGTTTTCTCCGGAGTCCTCAAAGATGGAAAGAACATTATTGTTACTCAGACTAAAGGGTGAAGAGGAATGACGGTAATGAACAAATCTCTTTGCATCCCGGCCTACAAAATTAATACCGCCACTGAATGTACCCGTCCACATATTACCCTTATTGTCTTTGAAAATGGACCAGATTGAATTATCATTCAGGCTCATATTATCAGCATCATCCTGCAAATAATTATCGAAAATGCCCGTACCCGGATTTAATAAGCTAACACCAGCATTTTCAGTTCCTATCCAAATATTACCTTCTTCATCTTCGGTAATTACCCTGATAACATTTGAGGATAAACTATTATTGTTGTAAGGGTCATTTTTGAAATGAACAAACGTTTCTTTTTCCCTGTTAAATAAGTTCAGCCCTTCACCGCGTGTTCCAATCCACAACTGATTTTTGCTGTCTATGCAAAGAGTCCAGGTACTATTAGAAGATATGGACTTATTATTTTTATCATCATGCTGAAAATGCCGAAATGATTTCGTTTTCTTGTCAAATAAATTCAAACCTCCTTTAATTGTGCCAATCCATAAGTTATGACCGGCGTCTTCCGCTATAGCTTTCACCCAATTATCACTAAGGCTTTTTGGATCATTTTTATCATGTACGTATTGAATAAACGTTTTATTTTTTTTATCATACATATTTAACCCGCCGCCCTCTGTTCCTATCCATAAATTTCCCTCACTATCATACAATAACCTGCTTATGTAATCATTGCCTATACCCGATGGCTCACTGGCACTATACCTGTAGCGTGTAAATTCTTCCCTTTTCCAATCAAACAAACTTAATCCGCCTCCCCAGGTTGCCAACCAGAGATTGCCTTTATCGTCTTCGGCAATATCCGTAATAGTATTATGGCTGGGGCTATTTGCATTCTCTTCATTATATTTATAAACCGTAAACTTATACCCATCATACTTGTTCAAACCATCCCGGGTGCCAAACCACATGAATCCACGGCTATCCTGGAAAATGGAGTTAACGTTACTCTGAGACAGGCCCCTATCAATGCCGATATGTTCAAATTGTACATACCGTCTTTGCGAAAAAGCAAAAAACCAGCAATTCAGCAGAAAAAACAGGAGAAGAAATCGCAGGGCTTTCATAGTATTTCTGATTTCATTTGAACAAGATTATCAGGACTTGGATTTATTTTTATTATTATGTTTTAAAGTTATTTTTTTGAATTTTTTTGTTATTCATTGAATATCCGGCAAATTATTTCCCTGGTAACTTACCTGATAATTTTATGTCTCGTATTTGCGAAAACGAAAATGAATAAAAAGCCTGCAGGCAAAATAAAAGCAGGTACCGCAACTGTTTTGAGAAGCCAATACGGTTACCAGGTTTCATATTTTTAAATAGTTGTTTCATTAATTATTGGCACGAATTTTAATTTTGATTGTTTTTTCACCGCTTATTAATATTTTGAGGAATGCTAAAATGAAAACTGCTTCCTTCACCCGAAACAGATTCCACCCATATCTTCCCCTTGTGCATTTCCACTATTTTTTTACAATGCGATAAACCAATACCCGATCCCGTATATTCCTTCCGGGTATGAAGACGCTGGAAAATAACAAATATTCTTTCGCTGTGCTGCTTCTCTATTCCAATGCCATTGTCGCTGATAATAAATTCCCAATATCTCCCCGTTTCCTGAACAGCAATTTTTATTTGTGGCACCGTATCCTTTTTCCTGAATTTTACCGCATTGATAACCAGGTTTTGAAAAAGTTGTTTGATCTCTGTCGGATATCCATAAATCACCGGCAACCTGGTATACTGAATACCGGCCTTCGATTCCTTTATTAATACCCTAATATCCGCCAGTACATTTTCGAGGATGGTATTACAGTCAATCTTTTCTAATTCCGCATTTGTTCCAATCCTGGAAAAATCCAGCAGATCCTTTATCAGCACTTTCATCCTGTCGGAAGCATCCGAAATATAATCAAGATATTTGTCCGCCTTTTCATCCAGTTTTCCTTTGTATTGTTGTTGTACCAGTTCTACGAAACTTGATGTGGTCCGCAGAGGCTCCTGTAAATCATGGGAGGCCACGTAAACAAATTGTTCCATTTCTTTATTTTTTACCTGCAATTCTTCGTTAGCTCCATATGCTTCCAGCCTTGCCAATTCTGATTCAGCCCGGGCTTGTTCAGCATCCAGGCGGGCCAGGCGTTCTTCTTCATTTAAATGTACCAGTTGAATAGTTTGCTCATTCACTTTCTGTTCCAGTAATAACTTCTGTTTTTTTATGATGTTAATACGGAACCTGTAAAAACCAAAAACACTCCCCACTGTCAGCAGGAACAGCGCCAATTTAAACCACCAGGTAAGCCAGAATGGTGGCGTGATCGTAATTATAACTGCCGTAGCCGTCTGATTCCAAACGCCATCATTGTTGCTACCCTTTACCTTGAATGTATAAGTGCCAGGATTAAGATTGGTATAGGAAGCAGTACGTTTGTTGCCCGAATAATTCCAATCATGATCAAAGCCTTCTAACTTATAGGCGTACATGTTCTGCTCCGGCCTGGTAAAATTGAGGGCGGCAAATTCTATTGTAAATACTGATTGGTTATAGGTAAGGATTATCTCCTTTGCCTCACTAACAGATTGCTTTAATGGAGAGTTGCCGCCAATACCAACCGGCTTATTGAATACCTGGAAATCGGTGATAAAGACAGGTGGTACGAAATCATTATCTTTTATACTGTCAGGATAAAATGCATTAAAGCCATTCACACCTCCAAAAAACATTTCGCCTGCGGGTGATTGGTACGATGCCCTGGCCTTAAATGTATTACTTTGAAGGCCGTCAAGTAAAGTGTAATTTCTGAAGACCTTAGTTGATGGGTTAAACCTTGAAAGTCCCTTATTTGTACTGATCCACAAATTCCCGTTGCGGTCCTGCCTGGTACTCCAGACCGTATTATTTGACAAACCGTCTTTTTCAGTATATGCGGTAAAGGACTTTATTTTTAAATCGAAAAAAATTAATCCACCTGCAGTACCCAGCCACAAATTGCCTGTATGATCTTCCATTATAGAATACACGGCGTTATTACTCAGGCTATTCCTATTACCCGGATCATGGTGATGTTGAATAAATATTTTGGTATTCCTGTCAAATAGATATAGTCCTTTATCTCCTCCTATCCATAACTGCCCTGCTTTTGTTTCATAAATAGCAAATATACTGTGGCTCCTGATACTCATGCTGTCTTCGGTGCCCGGGAAAAAATTGGTAAACCTTTTTTTGCTATTATCAAATAAATATATACCCCCATTATCGTCTGTCCCCACCCACAGGTCATTCTGCCTGTCTTTGTATACGATATTTATACTGGGGGAAGTGAGGCTGTTAATGCTTAGATCTTCCGGTTCATAGTGAGTAAACAATTGCTTTTGTAAATCAAATAAATCAATTCCCCCACGATGAAAACCAAGCGCTAAAACTCCGGGCAAATATGCCGATAAGGAAAGTACATAATCATTATGTATGCTTTTCCTGTTGTTTTTAACATTCCGGTAATTTGCAAAATTATGAGTGCGGGAGTCAAATCGGTCCAATCCTCCTCCATCGGTACCAATCCAGATATTGTTATCCAGGTCACCGCCGATAGATAGCACGAGATTATTACTAAGGCTATTGTTATTATTAGGAATTTTCCTGTAAGTTGTAAACTTATCTCCAAAGGATGGGAGGAAATTAATCCCACCGGACCATGTACCCACCCATAAATTACCTATATCATCTTTATAAAGACTGTGTACAGAATTGCCGGACAGACTAAAAGGATCATTTTCATTATACTCGTGACTTGTAAAGCTGTTTTTTGAATAGTCAAATACACTTATTCCGCCGTTTTCGGTGCCGATCCATAATTTCCCGTTTCTGTCTTCCGTAAAAGATAAAATATCATTATGGTTTATACTGTTTTTGTTGAGCGGGTCGTGTTTAAAATTAAAAAAGGAATTATCACTTCGATTAAATAAAGCAATCCCACTTCCCTGTGTACCTGCCCAAATATTTCCCTTACTATCTTTGTAAACTGTTTTGATATAACCCGGGCCAATGCTTTTCTTATTTCGCGGATCATTCTGGTATCGTACAAATTTTTCAGTTTCAGGATTAAAACGGTTAAGCCCGTTTCTTGTTGCAATCCATAATTCGCCATAATTATCTTCTGTAATTCTGTACACATAATTCTGACTAAGGCTATTGAGGTTTTTATCATTATTCTTATAAAACTTAAATTTCCTTTTGTCCACATCAAACAAACAAAAACCTCCGGTACTTCCCAGCCAGATCCTTTTTTTACTGTCCTGGAAAATATTCCTGAAAACGACTCCGCTATCCGTGCAATTGTAATGTATGAATGATTCCCTTATTCTGTCAAACCTATCCAATCCGCCGTTTGATACTACCCATAAATTATGAACCGCATCTTCCATCAGACCATATATAGAATTACTACTGACGGTTCCCGGATTTTCCAGGTCATGTTTATAAACCGTAAATTTATAACCATCATACTTGTTTAACCCCTCATCTGTAGCAAACCACATAAAGCCCTTATAATCTTTCAAAATGGCAAAAACGGCATTTTGCGAAAGGCCGTCACTGGTAGTTAAATGGATGAATTTTGGATGATCCATTTGTGAAAAAGACACCAGGGAATAAGCCTGCATAAAAAATAATATGACCATCCGGAGCATTTTCATGATATCTTTATTTTCATATAGTACATCAGTTTCTTTTTAATTTTTACAGCTTTCATCGTTATCAGACAGAAACGGGCAATTTAGTTTTTTTTGTAAATGGCGTATGCGGGTCAATCTCAGGGCCCTCTGCCGACAGCGTAAAATAAAAAATACTGCCTTCACCTGGTATTGACTCCACCCAGATCTTCCCCTTATGCAATTCCACGATTTTTTTGCAATGCGATAAACCAATACCCGAACCCGTATATTCCTTCCTCGTATGCAGCCGCTGGAAAATATCAAATATTCTTTCATTATATTGTTGCTCTATTCCAATGCCATTGTCGCTGATTGAAAATTCCCAGTAGTTTCCCCTATGTTGAGCCGCAATTTTTATCCGTGGAGTTATATCTTTCCTGCGGAATTTTATAGCATTAAGCACCAGGTTCTGGAAAAGCAGTTTGATCTCCGTAGGGTAGCCCTTGATCACAGGTAATTCAGCATACAGTATATCGGCCTTCGCATCCTGTATCGCTGCCATAATATCGGTCAGCATATTTTTCATGATACTATTGCAGTCAATTATTTTTAATTCTGCTTTTTTCCCAATCCTGGAAAAATCCAGCAGGTCCATAATCAGCTCTTTCATCCTGGCGGATGCATCCGAAATAAAATCAAGATATTTATCAGCTTTTTCATCCAGTCTTCCATGGTATCGCTGCTGTATCAGTTCTACAAAACCTGCGGTGGTACGCAGCGGTTCCTGAAGATCATGTGAGGCTACATACACAAATTGCTCCAGTTCTTTATTCTTTATTTTGAGTTCCTTATTGGCAAGTTCTGTTTCTATGCGGGCGTTTTCGGCCTCCTTTCTTGCTTTATATTCTTCCTGAGTTAATAGCAACAACTGCAAGGTTTTTTCATCCACCTGCTTTTGCAGTTTTGACTTTTGGGCTTTAACAGTATTGATACGAAAAAAGTAAAATACAATCACGCTTCCCGCAACTGCCAGAAAGATGGCCAGCTTGAACCACCAGGTTAACCAGAACGGTGGTTTTATAATAAGCTGAACACTGGTTATATTTGTCGACCACTTACCTTCATTATTTAATCCCATTACTTTGAAAACATAGCTCCCCGGATCAAGATTGGTGTAGGTAGCTGTTCGTGCTGTGCCTGCTTCATTCCAGTCTTTATCAAAACCCTCGAGCTTGTAAGCATATCGCTTTTTTTCCGGATTGGTATAATTAAGCGTGGCGAACTCAAAGGAGAAAACAGAATTTGAATATGGAAGGGTGATCGTTTTAGTTTCGGTAATACTTTTCTTTAAGGGGGAAGGGTCATTTTTATCGATTGCAATTGGTACTGCCTTATTAAATACCTGGAAATTTGTAATAACCAACGGAGGCTCAAAACTAATTGCCCGAATGCTGTCGGGGAAAAACTGGTTAAATCCATTGTTGCCCCCAAAATACATCTGGCCAGCCGTACTTTTACAGAAGGCCTGTACTTTAAATTCTTCCCCCTGCAGCCCATCCGATATATCAAAATTTTTAAATGATCTGGTTAAAGGGTTAAAACAGGAAATCCCCTTGCTGGTACTGATCCAAAGATTTTTTTTCGCATCTTCCAGGATTCCAAAAATTATATTATCAGGAAGGCCATCGGCTGTCGTATAAATTGTAAACCTGTTGGTCTTTTTATTAAAATAATTCAAACCTGCCCTGGTACCTATCCATAAATTTTTATAGCTGTCCTCGCAGACGGAATTCACGGTATTATTAGAAATACTGTTCTTTTCATCTTCATGCATAAATCGGGAAAATGTTTTGGTCTTTTTATTAAAGAGGTTCAAACCTCCACCATCAGTGCATATCCACAGTTCACCATCGCTATCCTCAAAAATGGATACAATATTATTACTTCCGATGCCGTCACTTAGGTTTTTGCCGTATTGAAAATGCGTAAAAGAATTATTCCCGGGATTAAGCAGATCCAACCCACCTCCAAAAGAACCGAGCCAAATATTTTTGTCCTTATCCTCAAATATCTTCCAGATGTTATTACTAATTAAACCGGCTTCATTGCCGGGGTCATACTTAAAATGTTTAAAAGAATTCTTAACAGGGTTGAATACTGTTACTCCCGCGCCCCAGGTCCCTATCCAAATATTTCCTTTACTGTCTTCGCATACCGTCAATACATGATCGCCACATATACTCTGTTCATTATTTTTTTCATGCCGGAAATGATTAAAGTTTCCGGTGATCGGATCAAATAAATTCAGGCCTCCTCCATCCGTACCTATCCATATATTTTTTTTTGAATCTTCAAAAATGCTCAGCACCTGGTTATTGCTGAGGCTGTTTTTCAACATCATATTCTTAAAATGGGTAAATTGCAACTTGTTAAAGTTAGCGAGGTCAACGCCCCCTGCAAATGTGCCCACCCACATATTGTTTTTGGAATCTCTGTAAATGGAATAGATTGAATTATTGCTGAGGCTCTCTTTGTCAATTTCGTCATTTTTATAGTTTGTAAATGACTTCAATGAATTATCCAGGATCGACAAGCCCCCGTTGTCCGTACCAACCCATAAGTTATTTAGTGCGTCTTCGTTGATGGCATACACGGTATTAGCAGACAAAGAATTGGCATTATTTTCATCATGGGTAAAATGAAAAAATATACCCGTTTCATGATCAAATAAATCCATTCCGGAACCCTCGGTTCCTATCCATAAACGATGCCTGCTGTCTTCAAACATGGTATATACATTATCACCGGCGATAGATTGGTTATCATTTTCCTCATGTTGAAAATGCGTAAATGTTTTGCTTTCCGGGTGAAATAAATTGATCCCTCCTTTCAATGTACAAATCCATAGATCATGGCGGGAATCTTCAAAAACATATCTTACATAAGGGTCACTCAGGCTATTCTTATCTGCCGGATTATGAGTAAAATGTTCAAACTTATTATTTACCGGATCAAATACATCCAACCCTGCCTCCGTACCCAACCATAACTTTCCATTTTCATCTTCCAGAATACTATGTACAAAATTGTTAGAGATGCTGTTATTATTTTTCGGATCATGCAGGTACCGCGTAAAACGCTCCGTGTTTCGATCATACAAACTAATGCCACCTCCCAATGTCGCCAACCACAGATTGCCATCCTTACTCTCTACAATCGCCATGATATCATTATTACTGATACTGTTTTGATCGATGGGGTTGTGCTTATATACGGTAAATGAATACCCATCATATTTATTCAATCCAACCTGTGTCCCAAACCACATAAAGCCACGGCTATCCAGCAATATGGAAAGCACATTGGTGTGAGAAAGGCCTTCGGTTACACTTCTGTGCTCAAATTGCACATGATGCTTTTGCGCGTAAGCAAAAAAACAGCAAGCCTGCAAAAAAATAAAAAGCAATGGTCGCAAATTTTTCATGATAGAGCTGTTTTCATAGTTGCAGGAAGAATCCCCGTTTTTTATTATTATTTTAATGGACCGCACATCACTCAATATTCACCGGAAAAACGGTCTCCTAAAGTGAGGGCCGAAGGCTACTTTCAAACCCCGTGCTTTATGTTGAAAATTATTGTTCAGTAACAGCTTCCCTTCGTTTTTCAATTAGCCGTTGGTCTAATCAATATTACAAAATGGCCTTCAAAATCATACATGATACTGAATTTGTAAAGGTCAAAATAACCCGAAACCTAAATTGTAGATAAAGCAGCTAATACACTGTAGTAATTCATCTATGCCCGTCTGAAAATGTACTGTATTACTCAATTTTAATAATCTATACTAAGGAGTAATTCCTTTTATTTGATTTTTTTACAATGTTAAAAAGCCTCGGATGACTTTAAAAATTGAAACAGTACATACTATTCTTTCCTTTTTAATCGCCCGGTTTTTAGTAGGACCCATCGATGAAATCCGGTTCGCTGGAATATTTTTGCTTTTTTTTTACAACCCCGATACATATATAAATTAAGGCATACTGATGGTTTTTTACCTGCCCGGAATAGAATTAACAAATAGGAAATACAATTTATGGCACGGTTTTGGGAAATCTAGGTTTTGGCGCCAAAAAATTTTTATTTAAACTACAAACAAATTTTAAAACTTAATATCATGAATACTACAGATAATTTTCCAACAACTGAACCACAAAAAGCGCCGGTGAGTAACAATCCCAGGAATATTGTGATTGGTATCTTGACAGCCGGCATTTTAGGCCTTAGTGGCTATTTAATAGTTGATAAGAATAAGACCGTTGAAGTTATTCATCAGCAGGAAACCAAAATTGCGACAGTAATTGACGAAAAAAGCGATGTGCAGAAAAGCTTCGATGCATCCCTGGCAAGGCTTGACTCTATGTCAACAGCAAATAAAGGACTGGAAGGTAAGTTAACAGCAAAAAATGGTGAGATCGCAAAAGTAAAATCAGAAATACGCAGCATATTAAATAAGAAAAACGCAACTGCCGCAGAATTATCAAGAGCAAAGACCCTCATTGACTCTTTAAATGGAAAGATTGAAAGCATGCAGGTGGAAGTAGCCCGTTTAACACAGGAAAACCAGGG
>JBDTWP010000014.1:0-39585 GCA_040006615.1 Ferruginibacter sp. | reverse complement strand
CGTATCATGCTGATCATGCGGGAGGAATTCATTGGGCACCTGTCGGAATTTGAACCGCTTTGCCCCAGCATCTTCCAGCACCGTTTCCGGGTGGAGAAAATGGGAAGGAAGAATGTTGAAGAAGTGATTTTCCATATCCTGGAAGCCCCAAGATACCGGGCTTATTTTACGGTGGATGACAGCTATAAACTTGCCGAAAGCATTTTATCGAAACTACCTGATAAAAAAAAGGAAATAGAACTGGCACATGTGCAGGTGTTTTTGGGAGAACTGTGGGACAGGGCGCAGGTTGGAAAAAAGAACAATGAACTACCGGTATTGAGTGCCGACCTGATCAAGGAAGACGATAACCTGGAAGGTGTACTCGAAAGTTTTTTGAGAAAACAAATGAAGGAACTGGAAGAAGTTTATGGCGAGAAAGTACCGCTGGAATTACTTGCAGCGATGATCTCGGAAAGGTTTACCAAGTTGCAATTGAGTGAAGCTGCGCTTAACATGGACCTGGAAAATAAAAAAGTGATCATCAATCAACCGATCGCCACCCTGTTGAGAGAACTCGAACAACGCCGTATAACCCGCACCTTAAAAGTGGGCGACGAAACCCAGTATGAAATAAGCCATGATGTGCTGGCGCTGGTGGTGGGGCAAAACCTTACCGAGGAAATGAAGATGCGTGAAAAGGCCGGGGATATTTACAAAGTGTACGGGGAACGGCAGGGATTATTTACCCAGGATGATATTGACTACCTGCGGCCCTTTCAACAAAGCCTTTCCTATCCGCCGGAACTGCGGACAAGGATAGATGAAAGTATAGCATTCATAAAAAAACAACGTCAGGAGGAATTGGCAAAAGCCAGGAAACGGCTACGAACCGTGTACAGCCTTTTGGGAGGAGCATTACTTGCTTTGATTGCCGCTGTGATTTTGGGAATTTTTGCAAACAATGCTAAAAACCAGGCTAACACAGCTAAAAATCAAGCTAATGAGGCATTAGAACGGTTTACGAAAGAACAGGTAGCCAAAGAAAAAGCTCAGGCAGAAAAACAAGAAAAAGAATTCACCAGCCTTGAGAGCAGGGCGAATATTATTTTGGGAGCAGATGGCTGCCCGGAAGCAATAGTTAAAGAAATGGATTCACTAATGGGCATCCACAAGGATCCACAACCCGGTGAGACGCAGCACTGGAAAAATAAAATAGATTCTATTAGAGCAGTAAGCAAAAATTGCAAATAATGAACCACCTTTTAAGTTTCCTGTTTTGGATGGCTTTCCTTGCTGCTGCAAGAGGGCAAAAAAATTACCAGCAGGCAATTGATTCAGGAAAATTTTATTACGATAAGGGTGATTACAAAAAAGCTATCAACAAGTACTTTGCCGCTGAAGCATTTGACCCAACCAAAAAAGATTCGGTAAAAGTAAAAGTTAACAAGGCATTTGACCGGATTCAGGCCTTAAGGGCTGAAGCAGAGAAAGCAAAAAAGGAAGCAGAGAGCGTGTCAAAGGATCTTAAACATAAACAGGCGGAATTAATACGACACGATGAAGCATTTTTGCTGCATATAAATGCAAATGAGGTTTTAAACAGGGACCCTTCCCTGGCGTTAAGGCTCGAAGAAGAAGCAACAAAAAAAAATGATATCCCTTATTTTGAACAAACTGCACAAGAAATTTACCACAAAAATTCTTTCTATAAGATTATTGGAAGTCATAGTGAGCCAGTTAATTCAGTAGCTTTTTCACCCGATGGAAAAACAATGGTGACCGGTTCCCAGGATAATATCGCCCGTTTGTGGGACTTAAAGGGGAATACCATCCAGGAATTTAAAGGCCATTCTGATGCAGTCTCTTCCGTCGACTTTTCAACCGATGGAAAAACAGTTCTTACCGGATCTAAGGATAGTACCGCCCGTTTGTGGGACTTAAAGGGGAATACCATCCAGGAAATTAAAGGCCATACTGGTAATGTCTCTTCCGTAGCATTTTCACCTGACGGAAAAACAATGCTGACCGGCTCACAGGATAGTACGGCCCGGTTATGGGATTTAAAGGGAAATACCATCCATGAATTTAGAGGCCATTTAGGTTCAGTGTCTTCCGTAGCTTATTCACCTGATGGGAAAACAATCCTTACCGGATCTGAGGATAGTACCGCCCGATTGTGGAATCCGGAAGAAAATTCATATAAGGAATTTAAAGGGCATACCGGTGAAATCTATTCCGTGGCATTTTCTCCAAATGGGGAAGCAATTCTTACCGCCTCTTTGGATAGTACCGCCCGATTGTGGGACCTGTCGGGAAACACTATCCAGGAATTCAGGGGTCATGCCGGCGAAATCTATTCCATAGCTTTTTCACCGGATGGAGAAACAATGCTGACCGGTTCTTTGGACAGTACCGCCCGTTTATGGGACTTAAACGGAAATACCATCCAGGAATTTAAAGGTCATGCGGGTGAAGTATATGCTGTAGCTTTTTCACCTGGTGGAAGAACTATCCTGACCGGTTCAGATGATAATACGACCCGTTTGTGGAGTTTAAAAGAGGGATTCAGCATCCAGGAATTCAAGGGCCATATTGGTCAGATCAGTTCGGTAGCTTTTTCACCTACCGGAGATTCTATCATTACCGGTTCTTTGGATAATACCGCCCGTTTATGGAACTTAAAGGGAAACACCATCCAGGAATTTAGGGGTCATTCTGGTCCTGTCTCTTCCGTAGCTTTTTCACCGGACGGAAAAACAATGCTGACGGGTTCACAGGATAATACGGCCCGGTTATGGGACTTAAAGGGAAATACTATCCAGGAATTTACTGGACATAAAAGCAGGGTTTATACAGTGGCTTTTTCACCGGATGGAAAAACAATACTGACCGGCTCTTTGGATAAAACTGCCCGATTGTGGAACCTAAAGGGTGACACCATTCATGAATTCAGATTTCATAGGGACAGGGTCAATTCCGTAGCCTTTTCTCATGATGGGAAAACATTGCTGACCGGATCTGTTGATAAAACCGCCAGCTTGTGGAATTTAATGGGGGATCGCCTGCAAGGTTTCAGACAGGCAGGATACATATTTTCCGTAGCTTTTTCGCCCGATGGGAGAACAGTACTTACTGGCTCTTTTGATAATACTGCTCAATTGTGGGACTTAAAAGGAAACCTTATTCAGAAATTTAAAGGCCATACAAAGGGTATCTCTTCGGTAGCTTTTTCACCTAATGGCAAAATGATCCTTACCGGCTCCAGGGATAGAACCGCCCGTTTATGGGACTTAAATGGTAATACCATACAAAAATACAGCCGGCAAACAGGTGACGTTAATTCCGTGGCATTTTCGCCCGATGGCAGGACAATCCTTATCGGGAGTGATGACAGAACCGCCCGATTGTGGGAAGTTCCAATGGACTTGGATGATTTTCTTAGCAGTGATAAAATTGAACAGTTAACAGTAGAACAGAAAAAACAGTACGGAATAACAGTAGTTGATAAACCGATAAACAAAAAACCAAAGGGATTCAAAAGAAATGATCAATAGCCTGAAGGTAAATGAAGGTGCAATTGATTAACTCATTTTACTATGATTAATTAATATGATTATTAAATATTGTTAAGTCCTGTATTTTAATTAAATAATTTAAAATTCATGAATCGCCTGTTATTTTGCCTGACTTGTATGATTATACTGAAATGTTATTAGCTGGCATTCTGTCGTAGAAATAACGCCGCCTTCGCCTATTTTGCAGGACCGGTCCGGGGAAAAAAGACATTAGCGAAATGGCGTTTGCCTTAGCTTATCTTTAAGTTTTAAGGATCATTCTCCCCATTATTATTCGAAGTGGTCGGTTCGAAATGGTATAAGTGGCAACCCTTCTGAAGAAAATACATTTCCAATGATGGTGTTACTAAACCCATACCTGACATATACAGGGTCTTTTACTTCCTTGCTCAGGACTATGATCTTATTCTTTTCCAGTTTTGCCTCTGCAGGGTGCCATTCATTTTTTTCATCTGAGACATAGAATCCTTTTATCATTTTCTCCTTAGAAAATAGACCAGTTGGAACATTGTCGAAGGAAAGGATCAATTGGTTCGCTTTCTTTTCCGCTTTAACAAAAATGGGACTCTTGTACACAATATTATTTTGTTTGTAGGTTTCGGCCAATGCCCAGTTTGCAAGCCGGTTGCCTACTTCCTGCTTTTTAGAAGGATGAATATTGGTAACCGAGTCGATGAGATCAGTTGTGACAACCATACCCACGTTGGGATGGCTCATGCTGAGGGTCTGGGCCTCCTGTAAGAGGGCACCATTCAAGTTGTCGCCATAATTAAACGGAGCTATCTGCACATAATAAAAAGGGAACTTCCGTTGCCATGCATTTCGCCACCCTTCGATCATGGTTGTAAATAATTTTGAATAGGTATTGCTCGTGCCTGCATTAGATTCACCCTGGTACCAGATAGAACCTGCAATAGTAAAGTTTGTAACAGGCGCTATCATTCCGTTAAAAGCGATAGATGGCCTTATCGGCCACCAGGGAACAGTGTGTAACTTTTTAGCTGCAGTCATCATTGCTGTATCTTTTTCAATAAGCCCGGAAGGTGTCCAGGTTTCCGCGGGTGTACCTCCCCAACTCGCGTGGATCAGTGCCACGGGGATATTGAGTGATTGATTTAATTTTTTTCCAAAGAAATAACCTACCGCGCTGAAATTCTTAATGGTATTCGAATCACAGATTGCCCAATGTGCCTTTACATCGTCCTGTGGGTAATCAGCAGTTGTTTTAGGAACCTGAAAGAAACGGATGTTTCGATTGTAAGCGTTTGATAATTCACCCGCTATATCCTTTTCCCCCCAGGTATAGTTCATTTCCATATTTGACTGACCGGAACAGACCCATACTTCTCCAATCATAACATCCGTTAATGTAATAGTGTCGCCGGTGTTGATCCTGATTTCATATGGCCCGCCTGCTACCGGCGTTGAAATCTTCAATTTCCATTTAGCACCATTTGACGCAACAGTAGAGTCAATATGATTATTCCAGCCGGATTTGACAAATATTTTTTCGCCTGGGTTCGACCATCCCCATAAATTAACCGAGTCTTTTTGTTGCAAAACCATTCCCGAAGAAATTACGGAAGGCAGGCGTAGCTGTGCTTTGGCCAACACAGGCGCAATAAAAATCAGCATTGTGGCACATGCACAGGATGAAATATACTTCATCGTTTTATCCATATTAGTTATTTTGATCAATGAGTAATTTATTCGCAAAAGTAAGCCACCTGTTTAGATATTCTTCAAGTAAAGCAGTTATTCCTTATTTCAGGAAAGGTTTAAACATGCATTTTTAAGGGCATAGTGTAACCTTTCTAATTCCTTCGCAACAGGGGACCTGATAGTAACCGGACAAATTAAACCGGATTCTAATAAAGTGGAATCTTTGGTGTTGTGTTTCCATGTAGAAAGGGTGACGGGGCTATTTTCAGAATTGGATTTTCAATGCTTATACCAATCAAGCAACTTTTGAACTTTAGCTTTCATAATTCAGGCAATATATTTATGAAATTCAACCGGGAGGGTTAATTTAATCAGATTTTCTTTTCTTCTCAACAGTAATGATTTGTTGATTTTATATTTGACTGAATGGATGAGGGATAGTATGTTGTATTCCTAATGTCACCCCTCCGGGGTTGGGCATTCCTAATAATTGAATTTTTACTATATTAATGTCACCCCGTTGGGGTTTGCCACACTTGCTGGGTGATTCAATGCTAGGTTTATGTCACCCTGCTGGGGTTGGGAATTCCTAATAATTGACTTTTTCTATATTAATGTCACCCCGTTGGGGTTTGTAATTCTTGCTGGTTGATTCGATGCTATATTAATTTCACCTCGTTGGAGTTTGCCATACTTGCTGGGTGATTCAATGCTATATTAATGTCACCCCGCTGGGGTTGGGAATTGCTCGTGGTGGATTCTATCTATATTAATTTCACCCCAGCTGGGATTTGACATACTTGCTGAGTGATTCCATTCTATATTAATTTCACCATCGCGCTAATGATGTGGTCCTATAAACTGACGGAAATTGTATTAGTGCGTGTTTTGTTTGAAATAATTCAAGACCCAAGACCCGGGTTAATTTGTATATTCACTAAATATATTAGTTCCATAAAAGATCTTACACAAATAAGTATTTCGCAGCCATTTAAAACTGAAGAGGCGTGGAGATCGGAAGATCATTGTAGCAAATCTATTCGTTACTTTATAATATTACCCATTTTTTTCCTGTTTAAAGTATATGAGAACTAAATCCATTTTTTAATGAAATCAACTATTCTACTTGTTGTAATGATGATTTTTTCATTTTTGTCGGGTAAATCCCAAAAAAATAATTCTGCCTACCAGGTAAAGAGGTTAAAGAAGTCTATGAAAATAGATGGTAATTGGGATAAAACTCAATGGCGCTCTGTTAAACCTGTTGAACTTACTAATTATATGGGGCAGATCCCGCCTTTTCGTCCGACGGTGCATACTAAAATGATGTATGATGAAGACAATCTCTATATCATATTCCAGGTGAATGACTGTTTTGTGCGCAGCATTATTGAAGAATATAATGGTCCGGTCTCCACTGATGCGTGCGTTGAATTCTTTTTTTCTCCGTTTCCCGATATACCCGGGGGATATTTTAACCTTGAAGTAAATGCGGGCGGGACTCCTTTAATGGCTTACCATATTTTCCCGCAAAAAGAATTTCAGCAATTTTCTGATGAAGACCTAAAAAAAATCGAAATAGCTCATTCTTTGCCAAAGAAGGTAGACCCGGAAATTGCAACACCGGTTACCTGGACAGTTGAATACAAATTGCCTCTTTCCCTATTAGAAAAATTCAGTTCCATTATACGTCCAAAATCCGGAGTAACCTGGAGGGCAAATTTTTACAAGACTGCCAGCAAGAGTTCCAATCCACATTATATAACCTGGTCTTTTGTAGACAACCCCGTACCAAATTTTCATTTGCCCCAATTTTTTGGACAGATCAGATTTACAAAATAGACAAAGGTCAAGTCAACGATGCAAAGTCCCCGTGTGTGTGTAAATGAAGTGAATGCTTTTCCAAAGCCGGTAAAGCCAGGGAACACAGCGGTTGGGGCATTCATTGGCTATACCCCCGGGCTATATTTGAATGAAAATCCAGGTTGGAAAGCGTGCAAACCTTAAAGATCATGGAGTGAAAGGTATCGAACTTGTGTTAGGTAGCAGGCGGAAACCCGGGGGAGGGTAGGGAGAGACCAGTGAAAGCTAGGGGAAAGCCGTGGATATAACGTGGACAAAATGTGGAGATGAGGTGCAGATGATGTGGACTAATATGGATTCTTATTTTGAGAATTTATTCTTTATATGTGAACAATTCTTTACGAGATAATCATATTTAGCTTAAAATAGGTACAATATCAAGTAGCACTAAAATACGATTTTTCATAGAAATTCAATGAAATATTTTCAATTTGTAGCCGGGGATTTAGGATTTAAGATGGGTATTGTGGGATGAGTGATGAGTTGTTTGCCGGACTCTGCGTAAAACCGGAAATCGCGGTATAAATATTGGGACTGCGAAGGGTGGATTTTTGGTATTATAACACCAATGGCAAATAAATCAGCAAAAAAAATGATTTATCTCATGTTTCCTATTTCATTATCAAGTTACTTTTATATTTTTATAAAGTGGATATATATCTTGAGCATGATAACGAAATCGCCGGATATAAATCCCAGTAATCTAAAATAATTTTATGGAATCCTTTGATACGAACCATGTAAAAAATATTGTGCTGCTTGGCCATGCCGGCAGTGGAAAAACGACATTGGCAGAAGCGATGATATTTGAAGCAGGATTAACCGGAAGGATGGGAAGAGTAGAGGATGGTACTACCATGAGTGATTACCACGACCTGGAAAAAGAGCGGGGCAATTCGATCTTCAGCAGCCTGCTTCATACCAGGTGGGAGGGATTTAAGATCAATATTATTGACACCCCGGGGTATGATGATTTTGTAGGCGAAGTAATCAGCGCCTTAAGGGTGGCGGATACAGGCGTTCTTTTGCTCAATGCTAAAGTGGGAGTGGAAGTAGGCGCTGATCTTATCTGGGATTATACCGAGGAGTTTAAAACCCCGATGATCCTTGTTATCAACCATCTGGACCATGTATCTGCAGATTATGAAAATGTTTTAAGGGAAGCCAAAAGTCATTTTGGTTCCAATGTACTTGCAATTCAATACCCGGTGAACCAGGGATTGAATTTCAACGAGATCATTGATACACTCCATATGGTGATGTATCGTTTTGCAAATGGGAAAACAGAGGAATTACCAATACCTGAGAGCGAAAAGGAACGCGCTGATGCCATGCATAAGGAATTAATTGAGGTAGTGGCCAGCAACGATGAGGAACTCATGGAAAAATATTTTGATTTGGGAGAATTGAGCGAGGAAGACCTGAAACACGGAATTAAGAAAGCCATGATCCACCATGACATCTTTCCCCTGTTCTGTACATCCGCAAAAAATAATATTGGCAGTAACCGCCTGATGAGTTTTATCGATGTGGTTTGTCCGAGTGCCAATGAAATGCCGCCGCAACATACTGTTTCGGGAGATGAATTGATTTGCAATGCCGCTGGACCTGCCTGTATTTTTATTTTCAAGATTATTTCTGAACCGCATGTAGGCGAATTAAGTTTTTTTAAAGTATACAGCGGCACCATTAAAGCCGGTATGGAATTGGTAAATGAAAACACCGGCGCGGTTGAAAAATTAAACCAGCTTTTACTGATGGAAGGCCATAGCCGCATCAGTGTGAATGAATTGGTGGCGGGCGATATTGGAGCCACGCTAAAACTGAAAAATACCCATGCATACAATACTTTGCATGAAAGGGGACAGAACTTAGAATTGCCAAAAATAGTTTTCCCCTCGTCCAATATGACGGTGTATATTGATACGATCAAAAAAGGTGAGGAAGAAAAATTGTCGCAAGCCCTTCACAGCATCCAGGAAGAAGATGATACCGTGAAAGTGGAAGTTTCACCTGAATTGAAACAAACACTGATCCATTGCCAGGGCGAACTGCACCTGGCAATTTTAAAATGGAAGATCGAACACCAGTATAAACTTGAGGTTGTTTTCGGGCAACCGAAAATACCTTACCGGGAAACTATCCGCAAAATGGCCGAATCAAATTACAGGCATAAAAAGCAAAGTGGTGGCAGCGGGCAATTCGGAGAAGTTTATTTGCGTATAGAACCCTGGCATGAGGGAATACCCGAGCCAGCAGGATTAAATGTGAGGAACCGGGAAGAACACAACCTGGCCTGGGGAGGTAAGCTGGTGTTTTACAACTGTATTGTTGGCGGCGCCATTGAAAACAGATTTCTGCCTTCTATTCTTAAAGGGGTGATGGAGAAAATGCAAACGGGTCCACTTACGGGTTCCTATGTACGTGATGTAAGGGTGTGCGTGTATGATGGAAAAATGCACCCGGTGGATTCCAATGATATTTCATTCAGGATCGCCGGATTGCAGGCATTCAGGCAGGCGTTTGGTATTGCTGACCCCCAGTTACTTGAACCCGTTTATTTGCTGGAAGTTATTTGTCTGGGGGATCAGACAGGTTCGGTGATAAATGACCTGCAGACAAGGCGCGGTATTGTGGAAGCTATTAAGACTGAAGGTCATTTTCAGAAAATATCAGCCTTCGTGCCTTTAGCCGAAATGTATGGGTATTCATCAGCACTGCGTTCTTTTACAAAAGGCAGGGCAAAGTTCTCCATGAAATTTAAAGAGTATACGCCGGTACCATTTGAGCTACAAAAAACACTGATTGAAGAGTATAAAAAACAAAATAAGGAAGTTGAATAAGGTGTCATGAACCAGCGTTCTTTAGCGAGCATCCCGGATGTTTTTAGTAAGGCATATTATCTTCCAGTAGTGTTTTTACTACCCCATTATTAATACCAAAAATCAATTGTGACTGGTTTCCGTTGTTAACGGTCTGAAGGCTTCGCACATTTTCACGGATATTCAATCCACTCCGCCATTGAGGTATATAAGTGAAGTTTCCTTTTCCATCTCCTAAAAAGAGCATTCCGTGATTGGCATTGTATTGACCATATTTAATTCTTGTCCAGGAATTATTTCCGGCGAGCAATAGATCTTTTTTCCCATCCCTATTCGCATCAATTGAAGTGATCGCATAAACTGGTGCATATTGGGCCTGGACGGGTAAAGGCTTTTTAGTAAACCCTTTTTCGCCATCGTTCTGCAGGTACAGCGTGGATTGCTCGGTTACATTCAAGAGTTTAGCGTCATTCAACTGGTCAGGTGTAAAAACGTCATGGATTGTGGCGTTAGCATACTGATGATATTCCAGGAATTTTTTCTTAAGCAAAGGCAACTGATCTGTTAAATCATCTTTTGAATTGGCGGGATAAGAAACCCCATTGATATAATAACAGAATATGGGATCTATTGAACCGTTACTGTCGAAATCTTTGTAATAAAGTTGTAAGGGTTCATTTTCCCCGGAATGAAATTGCGTATTGAGCCCGACATTTCCGATTACCAGGTCCTTATCGCCATCACCATCAAAATCTTCGGCATAAACCCTATTCCACCACCCGGTATTTGCAAATTTTATATAACTATTACTTTCATCTTTTAAAACATTGGACTGGTTGATGAATATTTTTAGCGGCATCCATTCGCCCACCACTACCAGGTCATTTTTACCATCTTTATTGATATCCATCCAAAGCGCATCCGTAACCATTCCAATGTTTTTTAAAGCAGGGGCAATGGTAACAGTTGCATTGGTAAAATTTCCCTTACTATCATTCAAAAGCAGGAAGCTTTCCGGTGATACCGGGTATTTGCCCGGCACTACTCTTCCGCCAACAAACAGATCCATATCGCCATCGCCGTCAATATCACCGGCTTTTACACAACCTTTGCTTGTTAGCATTGGCGGTAAAGCTCCTTCCTTTTTAGTAAAATTAGTTTTGCCATCATTCAGATAAAGCCTGTCCTGCAACGCTTCATCATTTTCATTAAACTCGTAGCCACCACTTGCCACATACAGGTCAATGTCTCCATCTCCATCAGCATCAAAGAACTCTGCAGCAACATCTTCACTCATTACATCTTTTGCAAAAGAAGGCTGAGGTTTATTCATAAAACCTCCATCCGGTAACTGGATAAATAAGCCGCCTGGCTGCCCTTTGGCTCCCCCTATAAAAATATCTTCCCTTCCATCTTTATTTACGTCAGCCTTTGCCATGCACGGTCCCTGCCTCGACATGTAATTCAGCAATAAGGTCTGGATGGTGAAATCATTGAACTCGTTTTCTGTATGTTTAAAAATGAGCGATGAATCTGTCCTGAAATATTTTTTTGTAATAGCACCCGATTCAAATTTCCAAAGGAGCGATGCGTCCTGTTGTTTTACAATTAATGTTTGATTGGGCTTTACCTGCTGTATTTTTTGCATCCTGTCATTGGGCCAAATTATGATCACCGAATCGATCAACTGATTTTTATCAAGTCCAAAATTCAATACCGGATCTACAGAAGATTGAAAACCACGGACAGGCATTTGTTCCTGGTAGTATATTTTATCTTTGCAATACACAGAAACTTTTGAGCCTATTCCCCTTTCATTATTTTTATCCCCTGCCAGTTTTATTTTCAGGAAGTTGTTTTTATTAAGTTGCTCACTGTTGTTTTTATAGATACCTGCAAATTCATTTGTATTGCTTACAACAAGATCCATATCTCCATCGTTATCCAGATCAGCATAGGCAGCCCCTGCTGAAACACTGTTTTGATCAAGTCCCCACGCTGCTGTTTTTTTTACAAAGCCGCCATTTCCCTGGTTTTGGAAAATATAATTAGGGATTTTAATTGTGGGCATATGTGCCATAAATTCATTCACCGCTATTTCCTTTGCTTCCTGCCTCGCCAGTATTGTCTGATCGATCGTGTATTTTATAAAATCCATATCCGTGTTGTCATTTACATATCCATTCGTAACGAACAGATCCTTATTGCCATCATTGTCAAAATCCGAGAACAGGGCGGCCCAGCTCCAATCTGTATTTGAGACTCCTGCAAGCTGACCAATTTCACTAAATGTACCATCGCCATTATTCTTATGAAGCATATTCCTGCTGAACTGGTAATAGAACCCGTTATTGAAAAGCATCTGAAACTTATCAAAGTTCTCAGCACCATTATGCATTTTTTGCAATTTATTATCTTCAGGCAGCATATCGAGTGTCATGAGATCAGTAAATCCGTCATTATTATAATCAGCGAAATCTGATCCCATAGAGAACAGGGATGCCTGGTCCATGCATTCCTTCAGTTTTTCAGAAAAAGTTCCATTACCATTATTCATGAATAAATAATCAGGTTCGTTAAAATCATTGGAAACATACACATCGGGCCAGCCATCTTTATTAATATCAGATATGGCAACTCCCAGGCCGAAGGTGAGCACATTGGAAGTTATTCCTGCCTGCGGGCTTACATTGGTGTAATGTCCATTATCATTCCTGTAAAGCTTATTGGCAAAATCGGGGTTTTGTTGTTTTCTTAAACCCGGACTTTCCTGTGCACCTTTGATATATTGTTGCAGGGAATGATTGATGAGGAACATATCCAGGTCCCCATCCTTATCATAGTCGAAGAAAGATGCCTGTGTGGAGTAGCCCTGGTCTGCAAGGCCATATTCTTCTGCTTTTTCAGTGAAGGTGAGATCTCCGTTATTTATAAACAATAAATTTTTCCTGCGTAACGGGTCAACGTCTGCAGACCGGCAAATATAAATATCCAGTTTACCATCGCCGTTTACGTCCACCATAGTTGCCCCAGTACACCAGCCCTGATTTTCAGCTACGCCGCTTTTTGATGTTATATCTTCAAAATTAAAATTGCCTTTATTCAGGAACAGCCGGTTCTTTACCATATTGCCTGTATATAAAATATCCTGCAGTCCGTCGTTATTAATATCCCCGATTGCAACTCCGCCCCCATTGTAGAAATAAGAGTATTTCAGTACATTCATTTCGGGGGTCTCTTCCAGGAGGTTTCTGAAATTGATGCCGGTCCTTCCTTCATCCAGTTTGGTAAAAAGTTTGGAGTGGTCATCCTTGCAGGAAGAAATTATCATGCAGGAAATGAAGATGTAAAATAAAAACTGAAACCTGTTATTCATGCTTTAAGATCAATATATTTTGGATTCCAATAAGCAAAGTTAAGGCAAGATCTTTTTAAAGTAATTGGGTGTATTCCACCTATCTTCAAATATTTAATTCAGGTACAAATAATAATTCTACCTTTAAAGTACTTAAATGCTCAAATAGATTAAAATGAAAAACAGGGATAAAAGCATTTTCTATTTAATCCTTGGATTATATTCGATGATGGTAAGCTGGTATTACAATCATTCGATTCTCCTGGTAATTATCCATTATATTTTCTGGCCGATCTATTTAATATACGAATTGCTTAACGGTCGTTTGGCTCACAATATGTGGAGGATAATTCCTGAATCCTATTTCAAATAGGATTCACCAAGCATGCATCTTTATATGGCGTCAACATTGGTAAAATGATGGTTGGCTAACAGTTTGAAAGTTTCATTACATTTAGATTATGCCTTTATAGTTTACTCACGCACTGAAGTAATTACCGTAAATTTTTTATAAGCCATGATTATGGAAAAAATATAAAAGCAGGATTAATTGGTCATATCCGATCTCCTTCAATCTGTCCAGTACAGGAAATAATTCATCAGATACCGATGCCGACCATACCAGTGTATTAAATCCTATTTTATTCATCTATACATTGTTGAATGATATTGTGTTGAATTTTGATTTTTTCATGGAAAAATGCGGTTTTTAAAGTTTATGCAAAACCTTCCATTGAAGTTTAAAGACGCGTTGTTTTAGTGAATGCCTTAGCGCAAATTTATTTCTTACCTGTACAGTCTCATCAGCCCATTTATCCATTGGGTACATTAATTCACGATAAATTAAATAACTCATATCGGCGGTTCTTATTGGCCTATGGTCTTTAACATCATCCACTACATGAAGGTATTTACGTCCGTTGGCCTCCCTAACCAGCGGAAGCCAATCCTTGTACCAAACATTTATAGTGGAGCCAAGAACATCATTACGCTGTAATTTCATTAGTGCTGCCAGATCAAGCGATTGATCTAACAGAGACAAAGACTTTCCGGGATTTTTACCCGCCAATTCTGCCGCCGCCGCCAATAATTCACTTATTTTTTTCAACTGAAACAACATGGAGATATTTTGTCTGCAGAGAAGTGCAATAGTTTTAATTACTTCAATACTGTATTGATTATTTTTTATAGTATTTAAATTATTCAGCAATAAAATCAATTCCTCACTTTCACTTAGAAATGATTCAGCAAGTTGCAACCGTTTGTAATTACTGTCTGCCCAATTGTATTTCAGGGAGAGATCATTTGAACCAGGAACCGGCAATATTAATAGCTGCTGGTCATTGGCGGGTTGTGGAGGGTCGTAAACTTCTGCGTGATTGCCGAATATCGGGGTCCGGTTATTGGAGGATTCCCATAGCCAGCTATCTTCATAAAACTGTGCCTGCCTGCTGGTTAGTTCATATACTTTTTTCATACCGGCATTCTCCGTTCCGTAATAAGTTGTATAAAACTTTTCAGCCAATTCATCCGCGTTTGCACCGGAATGATTCCAGCCCATAGCTGCCCCGGTGGCATATCCCAGCCAAAACGCCTGGGGGTGCAAGCCTGCATCCGCCCAACCTGCTACAATAACGCCAGCAATGTCGGCTCTTTTTTCATCGACAGCTTTGGTAATTGTTTTTATCAGATCAGGGACCCTTGCTGCCAGTTTTGCATTTTCCTCATGGAGGGTTTTGCCTGCCGGCAGGGGATAATAATTGGGAAAAAGAGGCTCCTCCCCCTGCGTGGAAGTATATATCAATTGTCTGATACCTCTTTCTTCAAATGCGGATGCCCAATCGCTGTCGTACACACCGTTTATAAGGTGAGTGGGCAATTTTTTAATATCGTCTACCGTTAATGGATACTCGCCCCAGAATATAACTTTACGGCCATATCTTTTCAGGGTATCCGCCAGCCGGCTAATAAACCGGGCCAGTAATTTACCATTGCCACCAAGGGATTTTGCAGAATCAATTTCATTAGCTGATTTGCCGGTATAGTATGCTTCATCATTTGACAACAACACGTATTTCACCCCTTTATTGGCATCAATTAATTCTTTAAACATCCCGGATACCAGTTGGTATGTCTTAGGATTAGTTACCGAAAACTGGTAATTAGAATTGGGAAAGGCCCGCAGTTCTTTATACTCCGGATGTTTTAAGATGAAGGAAACATGAGCGGGTGCATCAAGATAAGGAACGAGCTGTACATAATGAGCCGCTGCAAAATTGGTGAGTTCCTGAAATTGTGCTGCTGACAAAGCATGTGGTTCCACGATGGGGGGTGCGGACTGATATTGAAAATGTCCCTCCAATTTTATTGCAAATCCGTTTATTTTATAATAAGCCGCCTGTTTGATCTCGCGCTTTAAAACATCCATTTTTTCCAGGTGATGGGCATCATCCCAATAGATCATACGAATGTCCATGTCGGGCCAGTCTGTTAATTCCCCTTCGGGATAAGAAGCCTGTTTATCCTGTACCTGCAGCAATTGCAATAGTGACTGGGTACCATAATAAAGTCCCTGGGCTGCGTTGGCAATTATAATAATCTGGTTTTTGCGCAACTCAATATGGTAAGCCTGGCGAATTAATGCCGTGCGGTTTGTATCTGTTGTGTTGCTAATTTTTACCGCATTATCCCTGATAATAAATGAAATGGAATTATTTTTTTTCCCCATACCTGCCTTTAATTTTAAGGCATACCTTTTTGCGAATTCTTCCTTCAGAGATAAAACAGCCGGGGTATTTTTAACCGTATTATTTAAATTAACTTTCCAATTCTTATCCAGGGTAAACCTCTTGCCGGTAAATTTTGAATGTTGTGACACCGGCAATAAAGCTACCGGCGGCGGTCCAACTTTAGGGCTCAATTCATTTCCATATGAACTCAATATTTGCCGGCTATTGCCATTAGAATTCAGCAGTAATAAAAAACCCGATAATATTATTGAGATAATCTTTTTCAAAACAAAAAAAACCAATGTTTAGTTTGGCTGGATCTAATGGAAATCAAGAGAAGCATTTACAACTGAGGCTGACTTTTTTACTTTACCAGTGTGCAGCTTATAAGTATACGGCCAATTGCAATTACAACAATCAGAACTATAAGAACCAGGATGAGACTGGTAAGAGTGTTATCGCTAAAAACCACCAGGCCAGTATTTGATAAATACTGAATAACTACTTGATTTTGCCGTGTATTTATAAATGTTTCGTAGTGTCTGTACCGTTCGCGGGCATGGCAGGAGTATGTGCACCCGGAGGTGGGCCCATTCGCATCACCGGAGGTTTTGTTTCAGGTTGTTTCGCCCCACGATGACAGGTAAAGCAGGTTACTTCCAGTGCGGTGCCTAATCGTTTGCTTTCTTTAATGTCGAAGTATTTTTTATTCAGTTTAACCATCATCTGCCACATCTCTCTTGCCGTGCCTTTTTCTTTTTTCGCATCAGAGGCAAAGTCCATTTTCTTTTGCTCCTCGTTAAAAACGTGGCAGAAGTTACACTTCTGGCCCAAAGACCCTGCAAAATGATGCATAAGGCTGTCCATTTCCCCTTTCGTGATGTTCTTGGGCAATACTTTTAAATTCTTATATACCGGAGGTTCCTCCTGGCTAATGATAAATGACATCATAACAAGTGCAACAAAAAGGATAACGATAGTAAATGCTTTTTTCATAATTATAGAATTTGATGAACCAGATTTGTCTGTTGAATAATATTGTGCGACTACAAATGCCTGTAAACGAAATTAGCTTTTTTTTATATAAGGCAAAAATATTTCACTTCAAAAAAACGATTTTGTTTCAAAGCAGATTTGATCCGTCTGCTGTTGCAGGTTGTGGAAACAAAGCAGGCTTTAAAATTGTAAGCGAAACAAAAAGAGGAATTTTGATGATTTCATTTAAAATAATTATTGATCAACAGGATATTATTTCGCGCGGAAAGTTCTATGGTTGAATTGCCCATGCAAGGCCATCAGGCACTCCGCCAACATCGAGGTGGCCAGTAGCTTCCAAAGTTTTAAGATCAATAACGGCTATATAATTATCAGCTGAACAGGCAACAAATGCACGCGAACCCTCCGGGTCCATCAATATTCCTGCTGCGCCGTGACCAAGCTTAAGACGTTTCACTTCTTTGTGCGACCGGGCATCATAAATGGCCAGGTCGCCCGATTGAAGACTTGAAATAAATACCAGCTTACCATCCGGTGTAAACTTCAGCCGGTTAGCGCCAAACACTTTTGCATCGATCTTTGCTGTTAATTTTTTAGCTCCGGGATCAATGATGGAAATTGTACCATCCTCACTTGATGCAGTCCATAACTCACTGCCATCGGAAGACACATCGAATCCCTCTGAACCCCTGGCGGTTGGAACAACAGTCAGCATCCAATCCTCGTTCGGTTTAGCACCAGGAGGCGCCATTTTCCCAGGCTGCATCAGCGTATCAACCAGGATGCTGACCGTTCCGGAAGAAACGTTTGTGGTATAAATCTTTTTCCCGTCGGGGGTAACATATATCATATGTGTCCTGTCCTGACCAGTTCCCATGCTCCAGTCCAATTTCCCGGTTGCAGGGTCATAGCGACCAACGGATTTGGAACCCTCGGCGGTAAACCATGCCTTGCCATTAACAAATGTTATATCATGCGGACCAAACAGTGGTCTCGTATCAATGTTGAGTAAAGGCTTCTGGGCAACAAGGTCAATTACGTTCAGTTCATGTAAGCTGCCGCCACCATAGATGCAAACGTAAGCAGTCTTTCCGTCAGAAGAGGCGGTAACCTCGTGCGGGTCATCGCCAACAGGAATGCGGGCGATAATATTTAATGTAGCGGGATCTACAATCGCTAGCGTGTGGTTGGTTTTTGAAAGCGCCAGCAATGACCGCTTTGGTGTGGATTGGGCATTAGATTCCGTTGCCGGGTAAATGAATGTAATCAGGAAAATAGTTGCTGCAATTAGCCGGGATATATGGCATTTTAAATTTTTCATACTTTCAATATTTAGCTGGTATTGTGATATCTTATTACCGGCAAATTCTATTTGAGAACTCAAATCTAGTTCATAAAAAAACAAATCATAAAAATGAAAATACCAAAGAGAAATGGGGCAAATGATAATCTTTCTCCTTTGTCTCAACAGGTGACCCCTATAATGCAGTTTTCAAACCTTTTTTTACTGGACTTAAAGGTTTTGAAAATCTTTTGGCTGTATCGTGTTTAACTCATTATAAGTATTTCAAAAGTTTTGGATGACCAAAATAAAATACTGTAGCTGTTCAATTCAATATAAATACCCGGTAAGTTTTAAGGCCACGATAATTAATTTATTCTGATTCTTTTCCAGCAAAGCAAATCGTTTTTCGAGGTCATCAATTTTTTCAAAGCACCACAAAATCGCGATAACGTAATCCATAAAATGACTGCTGGTCGTCTTTGGGTTTATCTACTCCACTGAAATAATAGCTGACAGACTGATTTTTCAGAAATTGCCTGTTTCATAACAGGATCATCCACTGGCCCGGTCATCACCTTTCCATCGGGCCCTTTTAATTGCTTTTGATTTGAATAGAGGCATCGCGGTTAATATTTCAATTCCACAAATATTGAAGAAAGAGCCGTCCGTGGGCTGCTCGTAATATTCAAATGAATGGCCTACTCCGATCCCCCCGGCATGACCAAAATAGTTTATGAATTATTTTGTAATAATACTATTTAAACTCCGGTAATGTCTGGGTGTTATATTTTACCTCCTGCACCAGTTTAATAATGAAGGCCGGAGAAAAATCCAGCCTTGATAAGTTTAAATATCACTTTATGGTAAAAAAGCAAAAATACTTTCTTAAATGATATAATAATGACTTGTTAAGCTAAAAAAGCCTCAAAATCGTTCCCCTTTTCGTTCCCTATTGACATAAAAAATCCTGAAATGCTTATCCGTATTACATTTCAGGATTTAAAATGTGGAGCTGCAGGGAGTCGAACCCTGGTCCAAACATATTCGTTGAAAGCTTTCTACATGTTTATTGCTGCATTATTTGTAGGGAAACAGCCGGGGCAACAAAAACCAACTGTAACCTTAGATGAATGGTCTTAAGCAATGGTCACATCATTCCATTGCAGCATCCTGTTTCTGTTTTGAGTCGGCGGAAGAACCTGGTAACAGGCCAACCTGTTCAACGGCCCTAATGGTTACTAGTCTATCGACTAAGCAGCCATGGCATACTGAGTATTGCCATTTGAAGTTTTGAATATTCAGATTTAAGTGCTAATTATCCAACGCACTACATGCTTACACTTACAAAGATCTATGCTGTCAAAACCGGTCAGCCCCGTAATTAATTTTCGGTTTATTGTTTCCTGTTTTCCGTACGGAGTACTTAATAAGTCCTCTTTACTTTAAACTGGCTGCAAATTTACGAAAACTATTCAATTACCCTATTAAAACTGTCGTGCATTCAATTTGTAATACCTTCATTTAACAAAACCAATATATGCGCCCAGAATCATTTTATTCAAAAAGAAAAGAATACCTATCCGTAAATCTTAGCTTACTTCTCCGGAAAAAATCGCAATTGGGCTGGGGACGTTTTTTGGCAATGGCAGGCATTTTTGCCAGTGTTTACTTTTTGCTGAATATTGGGTTAGGGTACCTGATTGCCATCCTACTTCTATCAATCATTTTTGTGAGATTGGTATATGCCGATATTGATAATAAAAATAGCATCGATCACAGCAGGTATTTATTGCAAATTATTGAGGATGAATTAACCGCGTTGGCGGGAAATTATTATCATTTTGAAGATGGAGCCCTTCATACCCCGCATGATCACCTATATGCCAATGACATCGATCTTTTTGGCAGAGCTTCTTTATTTCAATACATAAACAGAACTACATCAGAAATGGGTAGCGCTATTTTGGCGGGCTGGCTGCTGCATCCTGCCAATGAAGCCATCATAGTCCAAAGGCAGGAAGCAGTTAAAGAACTTTCCGCCAAAACGGAGTGGAGGCAGGAATTACAGGCCCTTGGCAAAGAAAAGAAAATTGTGATACAAACAAAAGAACGTTTACAAACCTGGATACAAGAAAAAAGTATTTTTTTTAATCATGTATCCTGGAAACTACTTCAATACCTGCTTCCGCTTAACATGTTTACAGTAATTACATTGAATATCTTCGATTTGCTAAGCAACACAGCAAGAAATTATTTTTTACTGGCTTCAGCTGTCATTGCTTATTTTATAAGTAAAAAAGTAATTCCCATACATTACCAGGTTTCAAAAATGGCAGAGGAATTATCTGTACTGTCTGATAGCATTCAACTGATAGAAAAGAGGACTTTTCAGTCAACCTTTTTACAACACCTGCATTCTATTTTTACCATCAGGAAAGATCATGCATCGGATGAAATAAAGCAACTAAAAAATATTCTTGCAAAACTTGATTACCGGCTCAATCCGGTGATATTTATTCCCCTTGCGATCCTTGTACAATGGGACCTGCAACAGGTAATGGCACTCGAAAAATGGAAAAAAAGAAACCAGCAAAACATTGCAGACTGGTTCGAGGGTTTGGGGAAATTCGAAGCCATCAACAGCTTATCAACTTTGCATTTTAATCATCCCGGATGGTGTTTTCCCGAGTTGAAAAAAGCATATTTTTCTATACAGGGCGATGAAATCGGTCATCCCCTGATCAATTTAAATAAAAGGGTGAACAATCCGATCCTGATCAGGGAAAGCGGGGAACTTATGTTGGTTACGGGGAGCAATATGGCGGGCAAAAGTACCTACCTGCGGAGCATCGGAACCAATGTCGTATTGACAATGATGGGTTCTGTGGTTTGTGCAAAGAGTTTTAGCCTTTCACCGGTGCAATTGATCACCAGTATGCGTATCTCAGATAATTTAGAGGAAAATATGTCAACATTTTATGCGGAATTAAAAAAGCTGAAAACAGTGATTGAAAAAGTAAACAAAAATGAGAAGGTATTTATTTTACTAGATGAAATATTACGCGGTACTAACTCGCTAGACAGGCATACCGGATCTGTAGCGTTGATGAAACAACTGATCAAACGCAAAGCCGCCGGAATAATCGCAACACATGATATAGAACTGGCGAAATTAAAGGAAGATTATCCAGAAAATATCCTTAATTATCATTTTGATGCGCAGGTGAGGAACGAAGAATTATATTTTGATTATAAGTTGAAAGAAGGTATCTGCAGTTCGATTAACGCCACTATTTTGATGAAAAAAATTGGGATAGAATTATAATTGATAATTGACAATTGATAATTGATAATTTTTTCGAATTGAAAGTTCTTTATTATATCATGTTTCTTTTATGATCTTATAGGAGAGATTAATATCTAAAATTGAGTTGTTCCTCACATTCTCAATTATCAATAATCATTTCACAGCGCTTTTATTTAATTGATATTTTTTTTCAATTCACAATACTTTTTTTTAGCTGGTTATTAATTAATGGATGATTGATATTGTTTTCAATTAATTAAAGTTTGTGTTTAATGGAATAAACTTTGAATTGAAGGAATTATCAATTATCAATTATCAATTAATTTTACATCGGCTTCTTTAAATATTTATCCAAAAATTTTTCCATAGCGTCATAAAAATCAAACCGGTTATCTTGATTGTGAAAGCCGTGGCCTTCATCGTTCTTTACCATGTATTCAACCTGTACGCCCCTGGCTTGTAAAGCTTTTACCATCTGATCGCTTTCATCTTTATTTACCCTTGGATCGTTAGCGCCCTGTGCAACAAACAGGGGGGCTCTTATCTTATCAGCATGCAAGACAGGAGAAGCTTCAGCCATTAATAAACTATCTTTTTTGGGGTCCCCTACCATTTGATAAAACATATCAAGGTAAGGTTTCCAATAAGGTGGGATGGTTTTCATAAAAGTGAAGAGGTTGCTAACCCCTACATAATCCACCGCACAGGCATATAGTTCGGGCGTAAACGCAACACCGGCCAGTGTGGCATAGCCGCCATAGCTACCCCCATAAATAGCTACACGCTTAGGATCGGCAATGCCATTTTTTATTAAATATGAAACACCGTCGCTTAGATCTTCCTGCATTTTTTTACCCCATTGTTTAAAGGAAGATTCCCAAAACTTTTTGCCGTAACCGGTACTGCCACGATAATTCATTTGCAATACTGCATAGCCACGGTTGGCTAAAAATTGAACCTCAGGATTATAGCCCCATTCATCTCTTGCCCATGGGCCACCATGTGGATTGATGATCACCGGCAGGTTTGCAGCTGCCACTCCTTTAGGTAATGTCAAGTAACCGTGAATAGTTATTCCATCCCTGGTGGAATAAGTAACAGGTTTCATAAAAGCCAGGTCCTGTTCCATCAGCCATGGATAAGCGTCGGCAATTTTAGTAGTAGCTTTGGTAGTAAAATCATAGGTATAAAATACTCCGGGTAAACGATCGTTGCTGGTCCATATAATGGCCTTTTCCCTTTCATCATCATAAGAAGTAAAATCGACCTCATAGTTCTTAAACTTTGTTTTCAGTCTATCACTGATCGCTTTCCAGGCTGGATCAAAATAGTGGTCTTCCGATTTTTCACCCGTCCATGTAACCCGGATGAGTTTTTTCGCTTTTTTATCGTAGTCGATACCCTCCAGATCATACTCGCTATTTGCGTACAATTCCTTTACTTCTTTCTTTTTGGCAGGATCGTATAATACGAGTGCAATTTTATCTCTGCCAATATTGCTTAAAGCATAAATATTTTTATTGGCTGCGTCGAATGCCTGTGGATTAAACTGGTCTTTAAAACTGGTAGTTATAAGGGTAGAAAAACTGTCTTTAGCTGCAGCGCGGTATAAATATGTGATATTAACGCCGTCCGTTTTAGTTGCCATTCTAATGGTCCCCTCATTATCAACATACCAGCTATCGTAATTCTTGTTATTATCGTATAGGAGGGTTAACTCACCGGTTTCAATATTTACCAGGTAGGGGTCAAAATATTCTTTATTCCTTTTATTAAGATTGATCATCACCTCTTTTTCTTTCCCGGAAATATAATGCAAATCGTCCAGCAGATCGGTCCGATAGCCTGGAAAAGGAGTGATGGCTCTTAAATTGCCACCATCAGTTTGAACGGAAAAGAGTTGAAAATTTTCATCACCACCAACATCCTGCAGGTAAAGGATATGGTTGCCCTTCCAGAAATAATTAAAAATACTGCGTATGGTATCATTGGTAACACGAATAGCTTTTGTATCACCAACTTTTTGAACAAAGAGGTTCATCTTACCTTTATAATCGGCCCGGTAAGAGAAAAAATTCCCATCGGGAGAAATACGAAAGCCCGACTTTTCCGCGTTCTTAAAAAAGTCCTTCATTTCAATCCGTTTTGCCGTATTCGGTTTGGTTGTGGCCACCTGGGCAAAAGCAATTACACCGATAACGCCGGTAAATATGAACAATAATAATTTTTTCATGAGTGTTGTTGTGACTTTAAGTAGATAGTTTGCCGGGAAGCATTTAATACAAATATATATAAATCCGTTATGTTTTGAAACGACATTGGGTAGGAGGTATATTTCAAATTTATACGGTAAAAGGTGGATTTAAGGGACTGCCAACCCCGGCAGGTACTCATCAATCAAATGAAGCCTGCCTGAATGTTGCCAACCCCAGAGACAAACAGGAATGCACGCAGGATAAGAGATAGTATTTCATTGCCGGCAAACTGTCATGGAACCTTAATATGGAAGATACCCGGAAAGGAAAAACAATTAGGAGTTAAATTAAATAACCTTCGGGAACAAGAAAGACAACGATACTACTTTCTCCAAATACTTTATTTACCACATCTAATTATAATTACTTATTGCCATCCCCCATTTTAACGTTTTCACATTAGTATATTAGCACATTTTCATATATTCAAATTACTTCCCCTTTCCCCATCCAAACCAGTCATTGCCATTCGCAAAAAGCATTAAACCTAATAGTAAAACCATACCTACTACCTGGGCGTATTCCAGAAATTTATCACTGGGTTTGCGGCCACTGATCATTTCTACCAATGTAAAAACAACATGTCCTCCATCTAATGCAGGTATGGGTAATAAATTCATAAATGCCAGGATAATGGATAAGAAACCTGTTATTTTCCAAAAAGCTTCCCATTCACCCCAATCTGTGGGAAAGATGGACCCCATGGATTTAAAACCACCCAAACCCTTATAAGCGCCGGTTTCAGGGTTAAAGATCAATCTGAACTGATCGATGTAAAATTTTAATTTACCTAATGCCATAAAAACACCCGCAGGAATCGATTCAAAAAAACCGTATTCCTTCCTTTGAAGTTTAATTACTCCCAGGCTGTCATACTGGTCAAACGATAAAATTGGCAGGCCGATTTTACCATCCCCATTAACATTGGCCGCTAAAGTTATCGGTGATCCGTGCCTCTCGATTTGTAAATTAACCGATCTGTTTTTTTTGCCGGCTAGTATAGTAGTCATATCATCATAAAAAGTAACCGCAACAGAATCAATTGCAATGATCTTATCCATAACTTGTATGCCGGCCTTTTTACCATTGGAAGTATCTTTTAGTGCGTACTCTCCAATATAAGCGGGCATACGTGGCATCAGGAGCATACCGGTTCTGCGTTTGCTTTCCACAAGGCGTTCAATGAAATTAACCGGGAAGGCTATATTACTTTCCTTACCATCTCTTTCAATGGTAATATTTTTTGCCAACAATAATTTGGGTTGAATATCCTCAAAATATTCCACCGGTTTTCCGTCGATGACAGTGATCCTGTCACCATTTCGAATCTTCAAATCATACAACACGCTATCCTGAACCCATATACCATTCTTTACTGAAGATACCGGCATTTTTTGTTCGCCCCACACAAATAACACCATGGCATAAATCAAAAAGGCAAGCAGTATATTTACAATAATCCCCCCCAGCATAATAATAAGCCGTTGCCATGGCGGCTTGCTCCTGAATTCATAGGGCTGAGGTGGTAATTTCATTGCTTCCTTATCCATACTCTCATCGATCATTCCAGATATTTTGACATAACCACCTAATGGCAGCCATCCGATGCCATACTCGGTTTCGCCAATTTTCTTTTTAAACAATGAAAACCATGGATTGAAAAAGAGGTAGAATTTTTCTACCCTGCATCCAAACCATTTCGCTGTGATATAGTGGCCAAATTCATGTAATATTACTAAAATCGATAAGGAAAGGATGAGGTAAAAAACCTGAAATCCTACATTGCCCCAGTTGATTGCTAAAATTGTCATTTTTGTTGCTGCCCAATCCCGCCAGGGCGGGGAGTTATTTAAAGTGTATAAAAAATTCCAAGATAATAAAGATCGCCATTCCAAAATTCCCACGGTGGCGGGATGGAGGCTTTACATTTTTACTAACGAAGCCGCAAAATTACGTGCTTCACCATCGGTATCAAAATATTCTTCCAGTGTAGGTTTTTCTATGAAAATCGTTTTTTCCATTGTTTTTTCTACAACGGCCGTCATGTCCAAAAAGCCAATACGATTGCGCAGAAAGGCCCAGACCGCTATTTCATTGGCAGCATTTAAGATACAGGGCATGTTACCACCTTTATACAAGGCCTCTGTTGCCAGCGCTAAATTTCTGAAAGTCTTAACATCCGGCTCTTCAAAAGTGAGGGAAGGCTGCTTCCTAAAATCCAGGCGGGGGAAATTATTTTTTATCCTCTGGGGAAAGGCTAAGGCATATTGAATTGGCAACTTCATATCAGGCAGGCCCATTTGAGCCTTGATGCTGCCATCTTCAAATTGTATCATACTATGAATAATACTCTGCTGGTGGATGACCACCTGTATCTGATCGGGATTCAAATTAAACAACCATTTGGCTTCAATCATTTCCAGGCCCTTATTCATAAGCGTTGCTGAGTCAATCGATATCTTAGCCCCCATTGCCCAGTTTGGATGTTTCAATGCATGATCTCTTTTTACGTTCACCAAAAAATTAGGTTTCCTTCCGATGAACGGGCCGCCGCTTGCTGTTAAAATAATCTTTTCAATTCTATTTCTTCCTTCACCTACCAGGCATTGAAAGATGGCAGAATGCTCACTATCTACCGGAATAACAGGTGAACGCTTTTCAATTGCCTTACGCATTATAATATCACCTGCCACTACCAGGGTTTCCTTGTTAGCCAGGCCTACAGCTTTTCCTTTTTCAACTGCCTTCAATGTGGGTTTTAATCCCGCAAAACCCACAATCGCCGCCATCATCATATCATATCTGTCAAAATCGGCTACTTCCACTAAAGCTGCCTCCCCGGCAAAAACCTTTATACCTGTAGATTCCAGGATATCTTTTACCGATTGATATTTCGTTTCATCTCCGATAACCACAGCATTGGGATTAAATTCAAGTGCCTGTTTAATTAACAGTTCATCATTAGTCTGAGCGGTCAGAATCTCTACCTCAAACAGTTCAGGATTGGCGCGGATCACTTCAAGGGCCTGCGTGCCGATAGAGCCGGTGGAGCCAAAAATCGCAATTCGTTTTTTTTGAAAGGCATCTAACATAGGATTAATTTTATTTTCCAGGCCGAAAGCCAACTTTTATGCCAATTTGACTTTACGGTCTACGCAAATTAATGTAATAATTGCAGTAAACTGCTTTTGACTTAGCTAAAGTTAAACCTCCACCTCAATTTATCGATAAATTTGCGGCTTTCTGAGACCTGTAGTTAACATGCAACCTGGGTTATTATTTATTTGATATTTGGAATTTCCTTTATGGTAATACAGATTACCCTGGCCCTGGTGCCATTAAAACTTATGAAAACCTCCCAACACGGCAAAGACATTTATTTGCAGGGCTACAGCTTAATAAGAGTACTGATACTAAGTGGGCGACCCGATAGCAAAATAAGATTAAGAATTCAGAAGTATTGAGCAGGAACAATAGGTTTTATACTCAACATTTATTGCATTTAATTCAGAGATCCTAAAATCATCCCTCAGACATTCCCATTACCTTTGTCCAAATTTTATACATGGATAAAAAAGCAAGTGAATCAATGGTGATTATGACAGAACTCGTAATGCCCAACGATACCAATTCATTTGGCAACCTGATGGGGGGACGCCTGATGTATTGGATGGATATTGCCTCTGCATTGGCTGCGATGAAACACTGTGGAGCCCCGGTAGTAACTGCTTCAGTTGATAACATATCTTTTGGAACCCCAATCAAACTTGGTAACGTGGTCCATATAGAAGCAAAGGTTACCAGGGCATTTAATACCAGCATGGAAGTACATATTAGGGTGTGGGGGGAGGACGCCATACTCCAACACAAATATAAAAGCAACGAAGCTTACTTTACTTTTGTAGCGCTTGATCCTGAGAGTAAGCCAAGACCTGTTAACCAAATAATAGCTGAAACAAATGGTGAAAAAGAATTGTATGAAGGCGCATTAAGAAGAAGGCAATTGAGGTTGGTGTTGGGTGGCAAAATGAAGGCAACCGATGCGGATGAACTGAAGGCGTTATTTTTCTAAACAGGCTTAACCCGGCTGGTAATTATAAGGGAGTATATTGGCGGCCTTTTCATTTATCCAGTAGCCGGAATATTCTACACTGGCAGGATCACTGAGTACACCGGCGTTGTTAAGTCCAATGGAGCTTTCTTTAAAAAGTATGTAGGATTCGAATCCTTTCTCAAGGTTGCCTGCTATATAAATATTTCTTCTTGAAAAATCTTTTGAGGATGGATTACTGCTGTATTGAACCAGTAATTGCCCCCTGATCCTGATGGAAAAATTATTGGTGCTATCGATGTATAATATCTGGTGTGCGGTTATGGGTACGGCCATCGTAATACCAGCGGCGGCTTTTGCCTGCTCACCAGGAAGCAGGATTTCCCGGCTGGAATCCATCACCTGTTTTATTAAGAAAGTTCCAAAACCTTGCTCGTACAATTGGTTGGTTATTAAAGACCGGTAAAAATGCAACGTGCTGCCATAATAACAGAACTGCCGGTGCTTTATCCATTTTTTGTTGTTACCCAGTTCTTCGTACCGGGAATAACCAAGCAAATAATTTTGGCCATTTTCATCATTATACCAAAACTCTACCAGGTTAAAGCTAATTTTGTAGCCGAGCATGTTATTGATGATCACAAGAGGAGTATCTGCGTGAGCCATGAAACTTGTCTTGTTTTCACCCTGGGTAAAGTAAATATCGGGCTCATTTTCAATCGTACATTTCGTTGCTTCCTTTGAGGTACCTAAAAAGCTTTTTTGAAAAAGGTCCAGCCATCTTTTTCTAACGGCGTTTGTCAGAACCATTTTATTTCTTTGCAGTTCCACCTTTTTTTGTAATTTAACTATAATTCTCTTCCCTTTCACCTTTTCAGCAATTGGTTTATACACCAATACCTCATAACCGGTACAGGAAACAACCACTTCTGTATTAAAGAGGTTGAATGCTTCAAAATAAAAACTGCCCTGCTGGTCAGTATAGGTGCCAACGGTAGTATTATTAAAATACACGCTGGCGCCTGGTAAGGGGGTATCATCCTTTTCATCGACAACCTTGCCTGTGATGTTTATTTGCGTGTAAGCAGATATTGAGAAAAGAAGAAGTGCCAAACAGCAGCAGTAACGAGATTTTACTTGTAGGGATATCATAGTTTATTTATCCAACATTGTCATCATTTGATGCTTGCTCATCAACATAAATTTTTTGCTTTGCTCGATCGCGTCCATAACCTGTTCCAATATATTTTCGCAAGTATCATCATAATCGATCACCATGGGATCTTTAAATGTAACGGTTAACAGGGAACCCTTCTTTTTGAATTTCAGGCCCTTCTTATTGAATGCCCGCCAGTAACCGCTAATTACTACGGGTACTACCAGCGGGCGGTAGTGCTTGATTATAAATGCGGTTCCTTTTCGTCCGGGTGCAAATGGTTTGGTGGTACCCTGTGGAAAAGTAATGACCCAGTTATGTTGCAATGCTCTTTCTATTTTCCGCGTATCACTGGGATCCAGATTTCTTCTTACTTCCTGGTTTTCGGCACGCCACGTGCGTTTAACAGTCAGTGCTCCTGCAAGGCTGAATAATTTGCTGATCCAGTTACTCTTCATGGTTTCTTCAGCGGCCACATATTTTACCCTTGTGAAAGGCCATAACAGGTAAAATGGAATTCCCAGTTTATATTTTTTTCGCCAGCTTACGGCACAAAAAATATGAAGGAAGGTGATCACATCCGCAAAATAAGTTTGATGATTGCTTACAAATAATACGTTTTGTTTAGGAAGTTTGTGGAGGTTTTCCATACCATTTATCCGAAGTTTGTTTACCAGGTTGAGCCCGGGGTAGGAGAATGCTCCTACAATAGCATACACCAATCCTTTAACAAGCCTTGTCTCTTTCAATTTTGCAAAAAAAGTTGACATGTATATATTTTTAGCAGCAATCCCATCTGCAATATACGCAATAATCGATTTTTTAAGCCTCTATATTTATTTACCAGCACTCCACTGGTTACCCAGCGGACTTAAAGATTGGCCACCCTTACCTGGGTACCACAAACCATTAACAGATTATTAAAGGTGTGCATTCCCGGGTAAAAATTTGGCAACCTCAGCCATAATTATTTTCTAATTAATTTATTATAGTAACTGATTGACAGCACGTTGCATAGGAGTATATATTGTATTTTTGGCGATTGCATACCGGGTGAAGCGGGAATACACCCTAATTTTATCAAAAGTCCATGCCACCAACTATTAAGTTAATATCTTTACCGTATATGAAACTGAACACGGTAATTTTTGATATGGATGGACTATTGATAGATTCGGAGCCCTTATGGAATGAAGCAGCTGATGAAACTTTTCAACGCCATGGGTTTTGTTTAACTACAGCGCAACATACTACAACTACCGGTATGCGTACCAAAGAATTTATTGAATTATGGTTTGATCACTATAAGATTTCACGTGAGCATGTACATATTGCTGAGGAGGAAATATCACAATCGGTGATTAATAAAGTGGCTGCAAAAGGAAAGGCTATGCAGGGAGTTGGTCAAATTTTTAACTTTTTTATCGAACGTAATTTTAAGATCGGTTTGGCCACTTCTTCAGGCACTCCATTAATTGATACCGTAGTGGATAAACTGGGTATCCGCAGGTACCTGCATGCAATTACATCCGCTGCGGAACTGCTCTACGGCAAACCACATCCGCAGGTATATATAAATTGTGCGGAACAACTAGAGAGCAGCCCTCTTGAATGCATTTGTTTTGAGGATTCCTTTAATGGAATGATCGCAGCTAAGGCCGCCAGGATGAAATGTGTGGTAGTGCCGGCATCCCATGAAAGTCAGCATGTCAAATTCAATGCAGCGGATTTAAAATTATCATCGCTGCAAAATTTTAATGAGTTATTGTTGCAGACTTTATGATCCTTTTTCCCGGGTTCGCTTATAACAATCATAAAATTTGCAATTTTTACTATCGCATTTTTATTCTTAGGCGCCGATGCGACCAGGATCCCTATAGCATCACTCACTCTTTTCAAACACTTTGCAATCTTATTTCTGAATTCTGTTTAGTTTATTATACACCTTGTTTCCACCCAACCTGAAACAAATTTGAGTGCTTAAATTACAGGTATCAGGAATAATTACTTAATTCGTTGTGCACGTACTTCACCGGCCCGTTATCTAGCATCCTCTATTGGAATATTTTAATGCCGTCAGGCCATGAAGTCCCCGCATATAATTCCATATTCATCCTGCTCTGTGGGTGCAATTGTCGAATATGCTATTGTTCAAACAAGAAATCTTCCCGGTCCCCTGAAATACATGTGATTTCAGCGGTTTTTCGCTCCGATTTTCCTACCTTTGCCCTCCCGTCAAAAAAACCGGGAAATTTACTATGTCATTTAACAATTTTAAACAATTAAACGCAGATGGACAGGAAGGGGCGGCTACAGATGATGTAGCTGAAACTGCTGCGACAACAAATGTGCCTGTAGAAACTGCAGTAGAAGAAACTGCAATTGCCGCTGATCCAATTGAAACGCATGAACAAGTAGTTGTTACCGCACCTGTAACGGAAAGAGTTGCCACAGCTCATGATGATTTCGACTGGAGTGTTGATAAGCGCAACGTTTCAAGTTACAACAAAGAAGAAAAAGCCAGGTACGATGTGGTGTACGACAACACCTTCAAGCAGATCAACGATGGTGAAATGATCCAGGCTACGATTGAAGCGATCACTAAAACGGATGCGGTTGTAAACATCGGGTTTAAAAGTGACGGGCTAATTTCACTGAATGAATTCAGGGATGTTGCGGGAGGATTGAAAGTGGGTGATGTTATTGAAGTAATGGTAGTAGAGAAGGAAGACAGGGATGGCAATTTACATCTTAGCCGCAAGCAGGCGCGTACCAGCAGAGCATGGGAAAGAATTGTTGAGTTGCACAAAACCGGCGAAATTGTTACCGGGATTGTTACCAGCAAAACCAAAGGTGGTCTTATTGTGGATGTATTCGGTATGGAAACATTTTTACCAGGCAGCCAGATCGATGTTAAACCAGTTACTGATTACGATCAGTTTGTTGGTAAAACAATGGAATTTAAAGTAGTTAAGATCAATGAAACAATTAAGAATGCCGTTGTATCTCATAAAGCATTGATTGAAAGTGATATTGAAGCACAACGTGCTGAAATTATAGGTAAACTGGAAAAGGGACAGGTATTGGAAGGCACCATCAAAAATATCACCGACTTCGGTGCGTTTCTTGATCTTGGCGGTCTGGATGGCTTGTTATACATTACTGATATTTCATGGGGACGTATCAACCACCCGACAGAGGTGTTGAAGATGGATCAGAAACTGAACGTGGTGGTATTGGATTTTGATGATGATAAAAAACGTATCAGCCTTGGTTTAAAACAATTAACTCCTCACCCTTGGGATACCCTTACAGAAAGCCTGAAAGAAGGTGAAATTGTAAAAGGTAAAGTGGTTAATATTGAAGACTACGGTGCATTCTTAGAAATTATGCCGGGTGTTGAAGGTTTGGTACACGTAAGTGAAATTACATGGGCTAACACTCCTATCAATGCAAAAGAATTTTTCAAACTGAATGATGAGTATGAAGCTAAAATTGTTACGCTTGATAAAGACACCCGTAAAATGAGTCTTTCCATCAAACAAATGGCTAACGACCCATGGAGCGAAATTGATATGAAGTTCCCTGAACGCAGTAAACATAAAGGTATCGTTAAAAACATTACTCCTTACGGTGTATTTGTTGAATTGGCTACCGGTATTGGCGGAATGATTCATATCAGTGATCTAAGCTGGTTAAAACGCTTTAACAACCCTAACGAATACACGAAAGTGGGAGAATCAATTGAAGTTGTCATTATGAACATTGATAAAGACGGCCGCAAATTGCAATTAGGACATAAGCAAATTGAGGAAGATCCGTGGAATTCATTAGAAGGCACTTTCCATGTGGGAAGTGTGCATGAAGGTACAGTTACCAAAAAAGATGATAAAGGCGCTGTGGTACAATTACCTTACGGATTGGAAGGTTTTGCACCTAACCGTCACCTTGCAAAGCAAGACGGTAAAAGTATTGGCGCAGACGAGATCGCACAGTTTATTGTGATTGAATTTGACCGCAACGACAAGCGTATCGTACTTAGCCATACACGCTTATGGGAGCAGTCGATAGAAGAAGAGAAACAAGTTGTAATGAAAGAAAAGAAAGCTGATGCTGAAGTAACCAAAAAGGCCGTTAAAACCCTGCAAAGCAAAGTGGAGAAATCAACATTGGGTGATCTCGGTGTACTGGCCGGGCTGAAAGCTAAAATGGATAGTGCTGCCGCTGGTGAAGCTGTCGTGACTGATGAAGCAAAACTAGAACCAAAAGTAGAACCAAAAGCAGAACCAAAGGTGGAAGCGAAAGCAGCGCCAATAGTACCACCAAAATCAGAACCAAAGGTGGAAGCGAAAGTTGAACTAAAAGCCGATGCAATAGCAGAGCCAATAGTGGACCCAATTGTGGAAGCTAAAGTAGAACCAAAAGCAGAAGCAATTGCAGAACCAAAGATGGAAGCCAAAGCAGAACCAAAAGCAGAGGCAATTGTAGAACCAGGACCCGAAGTAATAGGTGACCCCAAAGCAGAAGCAAATGAGGAACCAAAAGCAGAGGCAATTGAGGAAACAAAAGTAGAAGCAATCGAAGAACCAAAAGCAGAAGCAATTTACGAACCTAAAACTGAGGTAATTGAAGAACAGAAAACTGAGGTAATTGAAGAACCAAAAGCTGAGGTAATCGAAGAACGAAAAGCGAAGGCATCCGAAGAACTAAAAGAAGGGGCGATCGAAGAATTAAAAGAAGAGGCAATCGAAGAACCAAAGGCTGACGTAATCGAAGAACCAAAAGCAGAGGCAACAGAAGAACCAAAAGCCGAATGATCTTACAAAGATAAAATATTGCATCCCATTGCGAAAGCAGTGGGATTTTTTTTTGGTTTTTGCATTGTCTATTTTCTCATTTCCTGAAATAAAATCATGTAACCCCTAAGTTTCGGTTTAAACTACCTTTGCGCCAATGGACAACTTTCAGAAATATTCCCGTTTGATGTTATTGATTGCAGGTGGGATTTTTGGCTTTATTATATTGATCGGCCTCCTCATTTTTATTTTGCGGTTATTTTCTATTACGATGTTTCATATCCCCGGCTTTGATTTGTTTTTCCAATATGTTATTATCATTATTCCATACATCATATTCTTTTCGGCATATTATTATTTGTATAAAAAAATAAGTTTGTCTGAAAGCAAGCCATCCCGGATTATTGCCAGACTATTGCTTATTGCGGGCTTCATAACATGCTTATTCACGCTAACAATATCCACATCAATATTCCTGCATGCAAAATTTGCCTGGCTGAAGCTTTTTGAATATAGTACTCATTATGCACTAATCATTCAACTTGTAATACTTTTTGTTACTGCCGGGGTACTGGCCAGCGGAGACGCTAAGGAGAAGGATTGGATGGAGAGGAATACATAGTTGATAATTGATAATTGATAATTGATAATTTGAAGGTTGAAGGACTCTACTTTTAACCATCAACTCTTAACTTTCAACTATTTACTTGCAATTGCCCTGGCTGCTATCCAACCGGTTGTCCATGCGTTTTGAAAATTGAAACCGCCGGTTATGCCATCCACATCCAGTACTTCCCCGGCAAAAAATAAGTTAGGTACTATCTTACTCTCCATCGTATTATGATCAACTTCTTCTAACCTGATACCACCCGATGTTACAAACTCTTCTTTAAATGTAGTTTTACCATTTATCGCAAACTCCTGTGCACAGATATTCCTTATGAGTTTGTTCTGTTCTTTTGCGGGCAAGTCGGCCCAGCGGATATTTTCATTTATGCCCGACTCACGCAATAAATATTCCCATAAGCGCTGTGGTAATAAAAATGGATTCCTGTTGCTGATTTTTTGCGCGGCAATTTCGAAACGCACCTGTTGAAATTTATCTTTCAGGCTTTGTTCATTACAGGAAGGAAGCCAATTTACAGTTATTCCAAATTGCCAGTTTTTTACAGCTAATTCCCTCGCACCCCAGGCAGATAATTTTAATATTGCCGGCCCACTCATCCCCCAATGTGTAATTAACAATGCACCTACTTCCGATAATTTGCTTCCTATAATTTTCACCAGCACTTTTTCAACCGAAATACCCATCAGGGAGGTAATTCCATTCCCGGGAATATTAAAAGTAAATAAAGACGGAACGGGCTCCACTATTTTATGTCCAATTTTTTGAAGCCATTCAAACTGTGCTGATTTTGGATATCCCCCGCCTGCAATGCAAACATGATCCGCGAGTATGGTTATCCCGCTTTTAAGTGTTAATGACCATTTATCTTTCACCATCGACATTTCGATCACTTCCTTGTTCATCATAATTCCCACTCCGTACCTGTTCACTTCATTCACCAGGCAATCGATGATCGTCTGTGACAGATTGCTCACTGGAAACATCCTGCCATCAGGTTCCGTTTTCAATTCAACGCCTCTATCCCTGAACCAGCGAATCGTATCAGTAGTAAAAAAATGATGAAATGACTTCTTCAGGAACGCTGCTCCACGCGGATATTTTTTTATCATCTCCGCAATGCTAAAACAGCCATGGGTAACATTGCAACGTCCACCACCACTGACTCTAACTTTACTTAACAACCTTCCAGTCTTTTCTATTATTATTACTTCCAAAGAAGGATTTATCCCTGCTGCGTTTATTGCACAAAAAACCCCGGCTGCACCGCCACCTATCACTACCAATCTTTTTTTAGTCATTGAATAAGATCAATTATACTACAGGTAATCTGAGCATAAATTATAGTTTGCCATTTCGGCGGCCTCTATTTCAGCAAAAGAAGAAAGGATATCTGCTTTACCCCTTTGTACAGATATTGTATGCTCATAATGCGCTGCAGGCTTACCATCTCCGGTTCTTATGGTCCAGCCATCCTTATCGTGATATACATTTTTGGTACCAAGATTTATCATTGGCTCTATGCAAATCACCATCCCTTCTTTCAGTTTTGGGCCCGTGCCCCGCTTACCATAGTTGGGTACCTGTGGTTCTTCATGTAACTGCCTGCCAATACCGTGGCCAACCAATTCCCTTACCACTCCATAACCATGCTCTTTTTCCGTAGCATATTGCACCGCATATGCAATGTCCCCTACACGATTACCATGAACAGCTTTTTCAATTCCCTTAAGCAGGGAGGCCTTGGTAATATTCAATAGTTGTTTTAGTTCGGGAGAAATATCGCCCACGGCGAAAGTATAGGCGCTATCACCATGGAATTTATTCTTGTATGCACCCACATCAACCGTTACAATATCACCGTCCCTCAAAAGATCCTTTGTAGGAAAGCCGTGTACAACTGCATCATTTACCGAGATGCAACAGGCAAAGGGAAAATCCTGGAAGCCTTTAAAGGATGGTGTGGCCCCGTTGTCGAGAATATATTCTTCGGCTATCCGGTCAACTTCCAATGTGGAAATTCCCGCCCTGATAATTTTTGCTACCTCAACCAACGTCATACTTACCAGCAAACTACTTTCTCTTATCATTTCAATCTCCGCCTTCGATTTATAATGAATCATGTCTTTAATAAATTTAAGAATAAACCCCGACTTCCAGGTCGGGGTTTCAAAATATTATGCGTTTCGTAATTCACTCAAACAGATCAACTTCATTTCTCCACAAATTGAGAAACAGGAGTCAGAAAGACGCGTAAGTCCTGAGTATTACGGCTGGCTATCTCCTTATATTCCCGAAGCAACTGTTTGTCTGCCTTGTATCCTTCCGGTACTCATCAATCCATCGTACTGGCGCATTAACAATTGTGTTTCTATCTGTTGCAAAGTGTCTAATATTACACCTACCATAATCAATAAAGAAGTGCCGCCATAGAAACTTGCAAAACCTTGCTGTGTTTTAAACACCAATTGAAAAATACCCGGTAAAATACCTACGAATGCCAACAATACCGCACCAGGTAAAGTAATCCTATCCATGATGGTACCAATATAATCCGCGGTTGGCTGGCCCGGTTTAACACCTGGTATAAAGCCATTGTTCCGCTTCAGATCTTCCGCCATTTGCTTTGGATTAAAGATCAAAGCTGTGTACAAAAATGTGAACCCAATTACACAGATTGAATATACGATCATGTAAATAAGGTTGGTATGATCAGTAAAATATTTAGCCCATCCGCCGCCGGTAAAGCCGGAAAAAATGGTTGGCAAAAACAAAATCGCCTGGGCAAAAATTATCGGCATTACACCTGACGCATTTACTTTTAATGGTAAAAAGTTTCTTGCGCCGCCAAATTGCCTGTTACCGACGATTTGTTTTGCGTAGTTTACCGGCACCCTCCTTGTTCCCTGGATCAGCATTACCAATCCCATAATAATTGCCACCAAAAATGCTATTTCAATCAGGAATATTAATAATCCGCCACCTCCCCTGGTTGCTCTTGATGACCACTCCTGTAAAAATGATTCAGGAAGCCTGGCAAGGATACCCATCATTATAATAATAGAAGTACCGTTCCCCAGGCCTTTATCTGTGATCTTTTCTCCTAACCACATTACAAATAAAGTTCCTACTGTTAATAGGACGACTGTAGAAACAACAAAATAAGCACTGAAGGAAGGAATTAATGCTTCTGCATTTCCCGGGCTTTTCAGGTAACCGATATATGCGGCAGCCTGGAAAGCCGTAACTATTACTGTAAGGTAACGTGTCCACTGGTTAATCTTCTTTCTGCCACTTTCGCCTTCTTTCTGTACCTTCTGCATTTGAGGAACCAGGATAGTCATCAATTGCATAAATATCGAAGCCGAAATATACGGCATGATACCTAAGGCGAGAATAGATGCCTTGGAAAATGCGCCTCCAACAAAAGCATCCAGCAGGCCAAGCATTCCACTTTTTGAACTTTGTGTTAGGTTGGCAAGTTTATTGGGATCAATACCGGGTAGAACGATAAAGGAACCAATACGGTAAATAAATATCAACAGTAAAGTGAATAATATTTTATTCCGCAGCTCTTCTATGCTCCAGATATTTTTGAGTGTTGTAATGAACTTCTTCACAGACTTGAAACGATTTAAAGGTTTGCGTTAAAATAAAAAAGACGCTTTTCGTACCTGCCCTTTCCGGCAAGCAGGATTGCGTCTGTAAATATCGGTAAATTATTTAACTATCTCGACTGAACCTCCGGCGGCTTCAATTGCAGCTTTGGCGTTTGCGCTTACAGCATTTACTTTGAAATCGAATTTTCCTTTCAATTCACCTACTCCTAAGATTTTCACGTTCTCGTTTTGGCTTATTAGCCCATTAATATATAAATTCTCAAGGGTAAATTCTGTTATATTGTATTTTTCTGCATAGTGATCCACCTGCCCCAGGTTAATTACTTTATACTCAACACGGTTGATATTTTTGAAACCACGCTTTGGGATACGACGCTGAATAGGCATCTGGCCACCTTCAAATGCCATCTTACTTTTATAACCTGCACGGCTCTGGCCACCCTTATTACCCTTGGTAGACGTGCCACCCTTACCGCTTGCTTCACCCCTGCCGATGCGCTTCTCCTTATGGTTTGCGCCTTCAGCCGGTCTTAAATTGTGTAAATTCATGTTTTTAATTTGAAAATTTGAAAATGGCTCAAATAATTTGAAAATGACTCAATTTGAAAATGTCCCCCGATCGGGCCATTGAGCTATTGGGCAATTTTCACATTATTAAGTTAGTTCCACCACCTTTATCAGATGATTCACCTTGCGAACCATTCCTAAAATCTGGGGAGTAGCATCTACTTCTACGGAGGCATTCATTTTGTTCAACCCCAAAGCTACCATTGTTCTTTTCTGGCGTTCCGGCCGGTCGATTACACTTCTAACCTGTGTTACTTTAATTTTTTTCATTTTACAATGTTTTCCGTTTTGGGTTTTCCGTTTTGGGTTTTCTGTTTTGGGTTTTCCGTCTACTGTTCTTTGACTCATAACAGTAAACAGTAAACAGTAAACGGAAAACTAAAAACAGTAAACCGTTCTACCCGTTGAATACTCTCTTTAAAGAAATGTTTCTTGTTTTTGCTACCGCAATTGGTTCACGTAAAGTAGCCAAAGCTTTTACAGTTGCTTTTACCACGTTGTGCGGATTAGCGGAACCAAGGCTTTTCGCCAATACGTCTGTAATGCCTGCCGCTTCCAGCACTGCGCGCATACTTCCTCCGGCAATTACACCAGTACCCTGTGCTGCAGGTTTAATAAGAACTTTTGCCGCGCCTTCCTTAGCCAACTGATCATGAGGTATGGTACCATGCATAACAGGAACTTTTATCAAATTCTTTTTTGCATCTTCAATTCCTTTTGTGATTGCTTCCTGTACTTCTTTAGCTTTACCTAAACCTTGTCCTACAATACCCGCGCCGTTACCTACTACCACAAGGGCAGAAAAACTAAATGCACGTCCACCCTTGGTTGTTTTTACAACCCGGTTGATGGAAACCACTTTCTCTTTCAATTCCAGGTCACCGGCCTTTACTCTGTTATCGTTTGCTTTTAACATGTATAGTTCTTATTAGAAAATTT
>JBDTWP010000013.1:0-40219 GCA_040006615.1 Ferruginibacter sp. | reverse complement strand
ATTCGTAGGCAGTATACACTTTCAATTTCCTGAAAACGGGTACAAAGAAAATACATATAACAACCATCGCCAGGGGGAGTCCAAAATAGTTTTGCACAAAACGCATCCCATCGGTAAATGCCTGTCCCGGCGCACTTAAAAAAGTGATGGCACTTGCCTGGGTACCCATTATACTTAATAATACCAGGTACCAGGGCATCGTCCGGTTACTAAGGAAGTATCCATCCAGGTTTTTTGTCGTACGGCTTTTATAAATACCATAGATGATGATAGTACAAAGCGTTACGATCAATATGACCCAATCGATTGTACTCATAAGCCCTGGTAATTGATCCAACCCCCGGCATGTACGGGCAGGCCCGACTGAACAGAACGGGAAGGGGCGATGCCTGCAGGGGCTTTTGGAAGTTCAGTAATAGGAGTTCCTTTAAACAATAACATCTGAAGGTTTTTATTTATAATGGGTCGTAATAATATAATACAAAATAACCTGTATCAATAAAAATAAAATCACTCCTATGTACCACTTAGTCCAATATGATTTTTGGTTTTGCATTTACTTTATATACATTATTTGCCTTATTTACCTCTTTTACCTCATTTACCTCATTTACCTCATTTACTTTTTTTACCTTTTTTACTTTTTTCACCAACCGGTGCCGCAATTAAATTCGCAAATAACCTGTACGCCCCCGGAACACCCGCAGGTAATTCCCTGAAAAAAACCAGCCCGGTATATATAAACCTGCCCTTTCCATAATTGGCAATGATCAAACTACCATCCTGTTCCTCTTCACCCGGATCTTTCATGCTCAGGATGCGTTGGTAATTACTATCAATTTTTTCCGCATCGTAAATACTTCTTTCCTGTATCCATCCTTCAAAATCTTTTTCCGTTATTTTATTCGGATAATTCAATACAGGATGATCCGGCAATAGGAAATTGACCTTAGCGTCCTCATCTGTAATACGATTTCGGCTAATCGAAAATGGATAGGGGGCAATTTTTCCCTTTACCGGCCCTATCTGGTTACTGGTATTATACTGAGAGAGCAATATGCCGCCTTCCTTTACATATTGCATCAACGCTTCATATACCGTATTCATCCACTCGTTGGTATTGTACGCTCTTACACCAGCCACAATGGCATCAAACTGTTTAAGGTTACCCGCTTTTATATCATTTTTAGTAAGCATCACTACCTTGTAGCCCATATCTTCCAAAGCCTGTGGTACTTTGTCGCCTGCCCCGGCGATATAGCCCACCGTTTTACCTGCGATCCTGAAATCCAAAAAAATGGGTTTGGTAGTTGCCTGCTTCTGATATACAATCACAGGAATATGATCGTAACTGATAATTCGTCTATAAGTATTTGAACCAATACTATTTTTATCCAGATTAGTTATGGAAGCATGCATAGTTGCGTCTCTCAATATGTTGTTATTCTTTGGCAATTCAACCTGCAGATAACTAACATTATCTTTTGACAGGTCCTTTAATGGGAAGTTCTTACTTGTTTCTTTTCTTTCTATCCTATCATCTAAAGTTGTTTTCACTTTTATATTTCCCGCCATATCAATATTAGGGATTATTTTCAGGTCAACATGCATGGAGTCTTTTGCTTTAAATAAATATATGTCTTTTTCAAATTTCAGATCAGCAACAGGGATGATACTTACCGGTTGGTATAGCTCTCCCCTTACGGGATCTGTATACTTATAACGGATCGGCTTATCAAAGGTGAAATTGATTCCTTCAATATTTATTGTAAAACTTACATGAAGAGGTTCGTTTTCAGCCATTCCAATCTGTTGTTGGTCAATCACATTAAAACTTCCTTTGTCCATCGGTTTATCTAACCAATAGGGCTGAGTATATTTTCCCGAAGGCTCTATAAAGAAACTTTTAGTAAGGGTAAGATTCACATTTTTTCCGGGGTTACCCAAATCGTAGTGGTTGAGTGACATATGCGCGTCGACACTGCTAATATTTATTCCGAGCCGGTTATTTGCAGTTATGTTAATTCTAATGCTGTCGCCTTCCACGGCATACTGACTATTGGTGGTGGCTTCTAAAAATAACCCGCTGGCAGCTTCGATACAATTTTGAATCTCTTTTAATTTTTGCGTTTTCCAATACCCGTCATTCAGTGCGTTTACGGACCGGTACAGGCTCACCAGTCCGCTAACGGATTTCTCAGGTTGCTCAGGCTGAAAACTCTCGCTTAGGTTACCCGCCTTATTCGAAAGGCTATCATTTCCCAGTCTATCCCAACTTAGATTCACTCCATCCATTAAATCATTCAACGGCTTATCTCCCTTCACCGTTGAAAAATATTCAATTACACTACCCCGTTGTGCCGACACACCAAAGCCCTGGCTCTTGTGCTGGCTGCGGCTAAGTGCTGCAATTTCTCCATATCCCTTACCGAGCAAAGGATTGTAAATGCCTACATCCAGTTTAAACTGGTCTTCACTTTGGGTATTGGTATTGCCAAAATTAAATGTATTCCACAATAATCGTTTGGCCTGCCATACAGTAACACCCTGAGATAATTGCTCCGGAAATTTCTCAGGATCCGCTGCAGCATCAAAAGCCTCCTGCGCCAGGATAGCCGAAGCTGCATGGTGGCCATGCCCCGCCCTGCTGTCGCCCGGGAAACGGCTAATAATAACATCGGGTTTAAACTTCCTGATCACCCAGACCACGTCACTTAATATTTTATCGTGTCCCCAGGTCTGTAATGCTTCCCGGGAAGTTTTGCAAAACCCAAAATCATAGGCCCTGCTGAAAAACTGTTCCGCACCATCAATTCTCCGGGCAGACAATAATTCCTGCGTACGGATCAATCCCAGGTCAATCCCCTGTTCATCTCCAATTAAATTCTGGCCGCCATCACCCCTTGTTATACTTAAATAGCCGGTACGGTATAATTTTTCATTCGCCAGGTAGGCCAGCAACCTTGTATTCTCATCGTCCGGATGGGCGGCTATGTACAAAACCGAACCCAGCACATTCAATTTTTTCAACTGCAATAATATTTCTGATGAAGTATATGTTTTAGGTGTTTGTGCTATGGCAAACAGTGAATAAAATGTGACAAAAAGAACAACCGAAGATTTGCGCATAGAATTTTTTGTTGATTTGCGAATGTAAGTTATTGGTCAATGGTGAATGAGCAATGGTTAACTATTGACGATTCAATATTGGTAATTCACGTCTTATTTAACATTAGTTTAAGGTTTAATAATCCGGATCAGCCCCTGACTCCAACGGTGGTAGAAGCCAATCCGGCACAAAATGAATAAGCACGTCTTTCCCGATTTACCTGCTGAATTTTTGCTAGTCTTCTTTACACTCATTCTTGTTTACAAATCATTTGTTGAGATTAGCAACAGTACCAACAATCTACTGCCCCACCAGAAAAACGGCATTAGTAAATAACATTTTCCCATTTTCCCAGAAACAACGAAAGATTGGATCATCGGCCAGGTACACAATACTTCCTCTTCCATAATCCTGCACGCCGATCGATACTCCTTCTTTGATCTTTTCTTTAAGCTTATTACCGACAAAACCTGCTGTATAGCTATCCTTTTTTATAATGCCCACATTCCATCCATCTTTTAAATAATCATACATATTTGCATCCTGTTTCAGGTTATAGAAATAATCAGGAAATCCAAGAGCAAGCGGATGAGAATTATCCAGTTCAATTCTATATATCGCACCTGCAATATTGCTCATGATGCCATTGTGCTCACTCTCTTCAAACTTTTTTAATTCAGCATAGCTTAAAGGCTTATCATCCTTCCTTTCGTCCTCATTCTTTTTTAACTTGATATTCCAATCACCGGCTGCCATTTGGGCTACTGCGTTTTCCATTGCGATCAGTTTTCCACCCTGCCGAATCCAGGTCTTTAATTCCTTGTCGCCATCTTTATCTCCAAGGAATTTATATTTTCCGTTTGGTAAAATAAGCACATCAATATACTTCCAGTTTGTATTTCCAATATCTTCCGCGTTAATTAAAGTAATGGGATAATTTAATTGTTGTTCAAACAAATACCAGACTTCTCCGGCGGCACTCGCATCGACACTTTTACCAGTTAGCATCGCCACATTCGGCTTACTGATAAAGTGTACTTTTTCACTACCGAAATCGGCGCCCATTTCTACAAAGCCGGATGAAATGGCTACCACATTTGAATCATATTTATGGGCAGCCATTGCAAAAGCTACCATCTTTCCCTCATTCCCCTTTTTAAGCACGATCATAGTGCCTCTCCTGAATTTAGTACCATTAAAAATAAAATCTTTTTCAGCATAGCGTACCCTGATACCCGCATTTATGATAGCAGCTAAGAATTTCGCATCTTCGAAAGAAGCATAGCTGATTAAGTAACCATAGGTTGTTTCAGGAACACTATTAATTATTTGCTTCTCCGCATAATTGATAAAAGTGAGTTTTTCCTTTACTGCGTATGCCTGCAATCCATATACATACGGTAGCGACCAGGCAGTAATATCATAGGTTGCTGAATCAATTAATTTGGACCTCGGTTCAAACAAAACCTTTGCCAACACACCTTTAGGTTGACAGGTACTTACTACCATACTGTTAACAGCTGAAAAAGATTCTTCCTTTCCGGTAAAATAATTAAACCCTTTCAGGGAGCCTTGAGTACCAGTGCCATAAGTGATCCCATTTACATCTAACAGGTGTTTCAGGCCATTAATTTTATTGGTGTTTGCATCAGTTATTACAAAAGATTTATATTCCCCTACTCCATTGTTTTTGGCATCCTCAAAAAACTGTCTAAATGCTTTTAGGAGGCCTGTTGTATTTTTTGATACCATTTCAAGCGTACTCATACTGGTGGTGAAATGATGGGCGATCCTGTCTTTCAACGTAAGCGTATCCCCATTACTGATAACAATCGCCGAACCTGCATGGCCGCCGCCGCCCTGTTCAAAAGTCATCCCAATACTACCATTGTAAATCGGATAGGTGTCTCCATAAGACGGGTAGAAAAGGTCAAATGTTTCTTTTGTAAAATACAACCAGCCATTCGCATCAAAATATTTAGCATTATTCTTCCCGATCACTACCTGGAAATCCCTTTGCCAGGACGTAATTACTTCATGATAAGGTGCTGCGGCAGGCGCGAAATAATATGGGTTGTTATAGCTCTGCTCGTGGTAATCGCTGTGTACCTGGGGCATCCATCGGTTGTATTCAATCATACGCTGTTGGGTTTCCACCTGTGTTTGCCAGGCCCAATCCCGGTTAAGGTCAAAATTATAATGATTATACCTTCCTCCCGGCCATGGTTCATTGTGCTCCCTGGCATTAGGATCCGGATTTGCATTTTTACCCTTCATTTGCATAAACCAGTTTACATAACGGTCGCGGCCATCCGGGTTAATACAGGGATCAATAATGACAACTATATTTTTAAGCCATTCCTTCGTTTGCGGATTTCCGGGGTTCAGCAACTCGTAGAGTGTCTTTATTGACGCCTCCGAGCTGCTGGTCTCGTTACCATGTACACTATAGCTGAGCCAAACAATGGCCGGGGCATTCAGATCGCCTGGTTTGTCATTCAGGATACCGGTTAATCGCAGGTTATTTTTCCTGATCTCTTCCAGATTTGCAAAGTTTTCTTCGGAAGCAATAAAGGCTAGTATCAAAGGCCGGCCCTCGCTGGTTTCGCCATACTGCCGGAGTTTCATCACCTGCGGTTTGGCGGAAGCTGCCTGTTGAAAATAACTTACTATTTTGTGGTGTGGAGTATATTGATCGCCCAATTGATAACCGAGGAATTCATCCGGGCTTTTGAGTGGTTGGGCAAAAACAGAAATGGAAAAGATAAAACAAAGAGAAATAAACACAGAAAAATGCTTCATAATCTAAATTGGGATAAATAAAACGGGAAGATAAGAATTAATTAGCCCTCCTGCCCCACAGGGGGTTCTTAATGCATTAAACTTGTTAAACTCCTTTTTTAATAGCCCCGGGGTAAAATAATTTTCTTTTAAGACCCAATTGACGGTTGATAGCTATAATGCAATATAATATTGATCAGCTCAATAATCTCCCCCTAACTGGCTTTTATTTAAATGGATATTTCAAATTTCTTATTAATAGTCTCAAATAAGTAATTTCGCCCAAAATCCCGAAGATGAAAGGTAAAATATTGTATAGTTCACTGATGGTGGTTTTAATACTCGATGCTCTGCTATCAGGAGCACAAAAAATTGATCCGTTCAGCTACCAGGCACAAAAAAATATTAATTGTAATAAGGGTGCAGTGGTTTCAGCCCATCCGTTAGCAAGCAAAACTGGCGTCAATATTCTTAAACAAGGGGGTAATGCAATAGATGCGGCTATCGCTACACAACTGGCGCTGGCGGTAGTATATCCCGGTGCAGGCAATATTGGTGGCGGTGGTTTTATGGTTGGGCATTTAAAGAACGGAAACAATTTCACTATTGATTACAGGGAGACAGCACCTGCAAAAGCGAGCCGGGATATGTACCTGGATGCGAATGGTAATCCACAGATGAATTTATCACAGGATGGACATTTGGCGAGTGGCGTACCAGGCACTGTGGCAGGGTTATTTACTTCTTTAAAATATGGCAGGCTTCCATTTAAGAGACTGATCCAGCCGGCTATTGACCTGGCAGAAAAAGGTTTTGCCATTACAGCCGGCCAGGCGAGTGATCTGAATGAAATGAAAGAAGAATTTATTCAGTTGAATGTATCTCCCACTGTATTTGTAAAAAAAACACCCTGGAAACAAGGTGATACCCTGATACAAAAGGAACTGGCTAATACATTAAAACGAATCAGGGATCTGGGGGCAAGGGGATTTTATGAAGGTGTAACGGCCAAGCTAATTATAGCAGAAATGACAAGGGGAAAGGGCATTATTGATTACGATGATCTAAAAAACTATGCGGCAAAAGAAAGAGCCGCAGTTGAATTTGAATATAGATCTTTTCATATAATCTCGATGCCTTTACCAAGCAGCGGAGGCATTATTTTACAACAGGTATTAAAGATGATAGAGAAAAGAAATATCAGCACAATGAAATTCCAATCGGCTCAAAGCGTCCAACTGTTAACAGAAGCAGAACGAATAGCCTTTGCGGACAGGGCAAAATATTTAGGGGATGCCGACTTTATTAAAGTGCCTGTAAAGACTTTGGTCAGTGATGCCTACCTGGAAGAAAGAATGAAAGATTTCACTCCGGGCAAGGCAGGAAATAGCCAGGCATTAAAAGAAGTCAACATACCGGAAAGCGAGGAAACCACCCATCTGAGTGTCATTGATGCAGACGGAAATGCCGTTGCCGTAACCACTACGCTCAATGGCTCTTATGGAAGCAGAACCGTTGTAGGCGGAGCAGGTTTTATTTTGAATAATGAGATGGACGATTTTAGTGTAAAGCCCGGCGTACCAAATATGTATGGCGCAGTTGGCGCTGAGGCCAATTCCATTGCCCCCGGCAAGAGAATGCTGAGCAGTATGACACCTACTATTGTCTTGAAAAATAACCAGCCATGGCTGGTGGTCGGCACACCTGGTGGCACTACAATCCCAACCAGTGTTATTCAAACACTGGTCAATATGATTGATTATGATATGACCCCTGAAGACGCTGTAAACAAGCCAAAATTTCATCACCAGTGTTTACCCGACGAAATTTTTGTGGAAGATGATTTTGATCCCGCCACTATCACAGAATTGGAAGCAATGGGATACAAAATAGCCAGAAGAGGTACGATCGGCAGAACCGAATTAATCAGAATAAAACCAGGCATTTCAAAAACCATAACTGCCATTGCTGACAAACGGGGAGGTGATAGTGCCGAAGGGTATTGAGTGTGGATGCCAGACACCGGATGTATAATGCAATTTCCTTTCATAAAGTTAAAGTTCGGATACTTTCCCCTGCATGAATAACCACAGGGAAGAGCATGCCCCATAATGGATTTTCAATCCTGGCTGCTATTGGAGAACCATCCTTAGTTGGCCTATAATGAAATTCCAGTAGATATTACAATAATTCCCCTGATATTTGGTATTGAATTTGCCTTAAGGAGACTGACATTATTTTTACAACAATTGATTAATACCCTGCGCAAAAGCCTGAATATATTAAAATGGTTTTTTCTTACACTGATATTTTGGTTGGTGCTTGCTATTTTGCTCATTTATGTTTTACCGGATTTTGCAGAATGGGTATTTATAATTTCATTAGCCGGATGGCTCGGTGGCTGGTTATTTGTCTTTAGAAAAACAGTTCAAAAGACCTGGTTTTTTCTTTCACTAATTCTCCTGGTCATTTTCACCTGGGGCATTTTACAATTGAGTGTTGTACAAAATTATGTGATTGGTAAAGTAGCCTCTGCCCTTTCCGATAAGTTGCACGCCAAAGTAAGTGTACAACATATCAATTATCGTTTTTTTGATAAAATGGCAATGAAGGGCCTGATGGTGGAAGATCAGAAAAAAGACACTTTGTTATTTGCCGGGAATGCAATAGTAAATATTACTGACTGGTTTTTTTTAAAAAATAAAGCTACCTTAAAATATGTGGCATTGGATGATGCGGTTGTAAATATGCAACGTATAGATTCTATATGGAATTACCAGTTTTTAGTTGATTATTTTGGCGGGCCGGCAGATTCGTCGGCAAGGAAAAAGGGAGGAATTGAATTTGATATTAAAATATTCCAGTTTACAAATATCCGGTTTAACCAGCTTGATAAATGGGTTGGGAAGAATATGAGGGTGGCGGTGAAGAAATTAGATCTTTATGCTGATGAGGTTAATTTCACAAAAAAACTGATCAATCTAAATACACTGACCATTGATGAACCTGTATACATTATGGAAGATTATAAAGGAAAAAGGCCTGATTTTCCTGTAACTGAAATGGCAAAGAAAATTGATCCGGATCCACAGCCTTATCAATGGAATAATGATGGATGGGTAATGAATGTAAATAAGATACAAATTACCAACGGTGTTTTCAATCATGAAATAGATACAGAAAGACCAGCTTATCCAGGCCGTTTTGACGGGCAGCATCTTCGATTTGGAAATATTACCGGAGTATTTAAAAATGTACGGTTAGAAAAAGATACGCTTTCAGCGGAATTGTTGTTAGGTACCAGGGAAAGAAGCGGCTTTGAGGTCAAAAAGTTGGAGGCTAAATTTAAGTTTACTCCTGAAAGGATGGAATTTAACCAATTGGATCTAATCACCAACAAGAGCAGACTTGGGAATTATTATGTTATGAAGTATGGTAATTTTGGGAAGGACATGGGGAATTTTACTCATAATATAAACCTGGAATGTAATTTTTCAAATAGCGAGATAAACAGTGATGACCTGGCTTTTTTTGCTCCCGAATTAAAACCCTGGAAGAGGATTCTTTCAATCAAAGGCATCGCAAAGGGTACCATTGATAATATAACCACCAAACGAATGCAGATAAAAAGTGGTAATTCATTTGTGGATGGTGATATTTCACTAAGGGGATTACCCGATATTAAGAAAACATTCATCGATTTCCGCGCCAATGATCTCCAGACAACCTATGATGATATCAGCGCCATAATACCCTCTTTAAAAAATATAACCCAGCCGCAGGTCAGCAAATTAGGAAATATACGATATAAGGGAAACTTTACCGGGTTCATCAATGACTTTGTAGCCTTTGGCTCCATTAATACAAGGCTGGGAATCGTTACGGGAGACATCAATATGAAATTACCTGGCAATAAATCCCCCATTTATTTGGGTAAAATTTCTACTGAGGGTTTTAAACTGGGTGAGTTTTTTAATAACAATCAATTAGACGCCATCACTTTTAATGGAAAAGTAAAAGGAAGTGGATTCACAGAAAATGATATGGATGCGAATTTTGACGGTTATGTTCGTAGCCTGGGTTTTGCCGGGTATGCATACCAAAATATAAATATAAAAGGAGATTTTGGAAAAAAGATATTCACCGGGCTGGTTAGTATTGATGACCCTAATTTAAAATTAGATAGTTTAAGAGGTACCATTGATATGAGTGGCAAAGTGCCGCAATTCGGGTTTAACGCGACCCTCGCTAAGGCTGATCTTAAAAAATTGAAATACACAGCGGATGATTTTGTTTTAAACGGCCGGTTTTATCTGAACTTTGCAGGCAACAATATTGACAACTTCCTGGGAACTGCAAAAATATATGATGCAAGTCTTACACACAATAACGCTCCCCTCTCTTTCGATTCGCTGGTACTTCAATCATCGATAGCCGGAAATCAAAAGTATTTGACAATTCATACCAACGAATTAGACGCCGATCTCACCGGTAATTTTAAGATATTGGAATTACCGGATGCATTTAAGATTTTTCTCAGCCGTTATTATCCCGCATATATAAAAAAGCCTTCATATGCCGTAAGTGATCAGCATTTCTCGTTCCTGGTAAAGACAAAAGAGGCCGACGCCTACATTCAATTATTAGATAAAAGACTCTCCGGATTTAGTAATTCGACTATTTCAGGTAATCTCAATTTAAAAGAAAATGAATTGAATGTAAATGCGGATATCCCTTTGTTCAGTTATGACGGAAAAGTCTTTAATAATATCCGATTGGCCAGCAGGGGTAATTTGGATTCGTTGCTGGCAAATATAGATGTAGATGAAATAAGGATCAATGATAGCCTGCATCTTCCCGCTTCCAAACTGGTATTCACTTCTCACAATGACATTTCTGATATCAGCATCAAAACCAGGGCCAGTAAAACCTTTGGCGATGCAACTGTTAATGCCAGGCTGCAAACTTTGAAAGATGGAGTAAAGATTCATTTTTTCCCTTCCTCCCTGATCATCAATGACAAAAAATGGGAACTGGAAAAGGATGGGGAGTTAACCTTAAGTAAATCGCTGGTTAGTGCAAATGAAGTGAAATTTATCCAGGGTAATCAGCAAATAATCATTTCTACCGAACCATCAGAAATATCTGATTCGCATGATGTGGTGATCACACTAAAGGAAGTAAACATAAATGATTTTGCTCCCTTTGTTTTGAAAAACCCGAGGCTGGAAGGGCAAATAACAGGAAGTATCCATATTCTGGATCCGTTTGGCAAACCCTTCATTGAATTTGAAACCAAAATAAATGAATTCAGGTTAGATGGGGATTCCATTGGAATTGTGAACGGAAAAGGTGATTATTCCGTAGCAACCGGTATCGCCAAAATTAAACTTGATGCTGAAAATATTAATAACCGTTTTAAGATTGAGGGCATCATCAATACGAAAGATACAACCGAAAACCAGGTGGATATTGCCATGGTATCCGAAAGGTTGAATCTTGCCATTTTGAATAATTACCTGGGATCCATCTTCAGTGATATCAGGGGTAATGCAAACACTGCCGATTTGAAAGTTAAAGGAAATTCCAGGCACCTTGCTATAACCGGAACTGCCAATATTAATGAAGGTTCGCTGGTGGTAAATTATACCCAATGCAGGTATAAATTTAGCAACGAATCTATCATCTTTAACCCTGATGAAATAGATTTTGGAAGTATTATTTTAAAAGATACGCTTAATAACAAGGCCACTTTAAGTGGTAAAATGTACCATCGTTTTTTCCAGGATTTTTTCTTTAGCAATGTTAAGTTTGAGACTGGTAAACTACTGGTTTTAAACACCACAAAAAAAGACAATTCGCAATTTTATGGAAAGGTGATCGGCCAGGCACAAATGACCCTGAACGGTCCGGTAGATAATATGACAATGAATATAAGTGGCGAGCCTTCCCGGTCAGATACCAGCCATATCTATTTGTTAAGTGGCAGCAGCGTAGAAAGCGGGGTGGTGGATTATGTCGATTTTATTCAGTTTGGTAGCAAGATGGAAGATGAATTCAGGGACAAATTATCGAGTAATATCCTGGTAAATATGGTACTGACGGCCAACCCGTCCTGCAAAATTGATGTGATACTTGATGAAGCGACCGGCGATATCATAAAAGGCGAGGGCAACGGGCTGCTGAAAATCAGGGTAGGTAATAAAGAGCCACTCACCATTAACGGCGATTACAATATTACAAAGGGAGAATATACTTTTAATTTTCAAACCTTTCTTAAAAAATACTTTACCGTAAACAGAGGTATTATTACCTGGAGCGGAGACCCGCTTAATGCCAGAATTGATATACTGGCAGAATACCTCGCCAGCAAGGTTGATTTTAAACCCATTTCTACCGCGGGCACAAGATTGAATCAAAAAGAGGATGTAATAGTAGTGGCCCATTTAACTGAAACCTTGTTAAAACCCGCGATAGATTTTGAATTTCAATTACCGGCTGCAAGCCCGCTGAAAAGTGATTTCGTCATCACCAAAAGACTGCAACAATTTAAAGATGACAAAAATGAATTAAACAAACAGGTTACCTCTTTATTACTGTTCAATTCTTTCACCAGCAGTACCCAGGGATTTATTACGGCAAGCAGTGGCTATAGTGTTTTGTCAAGTACCATCGGGGGGGTAGTTTCCAATGCATTATCAGGTTACTTTAATAAATTTTTACAAAAATATATTAAGAATACCTCCTTGTATCTGGATCTGAATAGCGGACTGGAATTGGAAAGCAATGTATCAAAATTACAGGCAGCTGCAAAAAGTGGCCTGGTTTTTACGCTATTAAATGGAAGGCTGATCATAACCGCCGGCGTAAACCTTGATTATAATAATCCTTATGTAATAAACACAGGCAGAAATAATAATCTGCTGGTAACCCCGGATATTACAGCAGAATGGATATTATCAAAAGATGGCAGAATAAGATTAGTGGGCTTTAACCGTACCAATTACGACCTGGTAAGCCAGCGCACCAGAACGGGGATCAGCCTGTCTTTCCGGAAAGATTTTGACAAACTTACTCAGTTATTTACTGCAGATGCAGAGAAGAAAAGATTAAAGGCCATGAAGCAGGTAACGCAGTCGGAATAATGACTTATGCTGATTTTTTATTTTTGATGAGTGGACTTTACCGGTGCCGGATCTACTATAACACCGTTCAACATGATTTATTGAATAGGATGCTTTAATCATAATAAAATTATGTGGCAAACTAAAAAACCATACATCATATATCAGTATTTAGTGTTCACTCAAAATATCATGGCCCATTTTATCCCGTTTGGTAATTAAGTATTTTTCATTGTATTCATTGGGTTTTATTTCAATTGGCACCGTTTCTATCACTTCAAGGCCATATCCCAGTAATCCCGCCCTTTTCTTTGGATTATTGCTCATTAGCTTCATTTTCCTTATGCCAAGGTGACGGAGAATTTGTGCTCCTACCCCATAATCTCTTTCATCCATTCCAAAGCCCAGTTCTAAGTTGGCTTCTACCGTATCCATTCCCTGCTCCTGGAGTTTGTAGGCTTTTAGTTTATTCAGCAATCCGATTCCTCTGCCTTCCTGGTTCATATACAAAACAAGCCCTTTGCCGGCCGTTTCTACCATTTTCAAAGCCTTGTGCAACTGATCGCCGCAATCGCACCGTAGTGAACCAAGAATATCTCCTGTCATACAGCTACTATGTACTCTTACCAAAACGGGTTCATCTTTCTGCCAGTCGCCTTTTTTTATGGCGAGATGAATTTCCCCTGTATTGATTTGCCGGAAGGCTATTAATTCAAAATTGCCATATTTTGTTGGCATTTTTACCCTCACTTCTTCCTTAATAAGGCTCTCCTTTGAAAGACGATATGTAATCAGGTCCTTTATCGTTACCAATTTTAAATTAAATCTCTTGGCAATTTCCAATAACTGGGGCAAACGTGCCATGGACCCATCCTCATTCATAATTTCCACCAAAACGCCTGCCGGGGCAAAACCCGCAAACCTTGCGAGGTCAATGGTGGCTTCTGTATGGCCAGTCCGTCTCAGGACCCCTCCTTTTTTAGCCCTAAGGGGGAAAATATGACCTGGCCGGCCGAGATCTTCTGCTTTAGTAGCCGGATCCACAAGGGCTTGAATTGTTTTAGCGCGGTCATGAGCTGAAATCCCGGTAGTACATCCATGACCCAGCAAATCAATACTTACCGTAAACGGCGTTGCATGAAGAGAGGTATTGTCGATAACCATTGCCGGGAGGTTTAGCTCATCACATCTTTCTTCTGATAAGGGAGTACAGATCAGGCCACGGCCATAAGTGCTCATAAAATTGATAATTTCCGGGGTAACGTTTTGTGCTGCCGTAATAAAATCTCCTTCATTTTCCCTGTCTTCATCATCCACTACAATTACCAACTTGCCATTTTTGATATCCTCAACTGCACTTTCTATACTATCTATCATTTCTTTATTTTAAGATGCAAAGTTAATAAGGTTTGGTCTGTAATATTTTATGTAGTCAATTTCGAATTCAGGAATAGTTGAATTAAAGTTTAATTAATATAAAAAATATAGTTAAGCAGCGATAATCCTTATAAATTTGCCTTTTAAATGTTAATAAATTTAACATTGTTAGCCAATTATTTAATTTTTTTACCTAAATAAAACAGGACTAATATGCTATTAAAAAGACTATTCCCGCCAGTAATCGTCTTGCTGGCGCTACCGTTATTAATGAATGCACAGGTTACTACCAGTAGTATTACCGGTGTTGTAAAAAACAGTATGGGCGATGTATTGCCCGGAAGCACAGTAACAATCACCCATACTCCCACGGGAACAGTTTATAAAACTTCCACCAATAAAACCGGCAAATATGATATAGTAAACTTGATACCCGGGGGCCCCTATTCCATCGAAATTTCCTATGTCGGGTACGCCAATTTCACAGAAGCAAATTATACATTACCGTTAGGGGAAAATACTAAAATAGATGCCGTCTTAAGTACTTCAACTACTACATTAAGTGAAGTAATAGTATCCGGAAGGCAGGCCGGAGGCTTTAATTCGAGAAAAAAAACGGGCGCTTCTACCAGTATCAGTAAAGAGCAAATTTCTGTTTTACCTACACTGAGCAGGAGCCTGCAGGATTACACAAGGCTAACTCCCCAGGCTAATGGCAATTCTTTTGGAGGTGCAAGCAACCGTTTTAATAATATTACCGTTGATGGCGCAGTGAATAACGATGTGTTTGGTTTATCTGGTACGGGTACACCGGGCGGACAGGCGTCTACCACTCCCATTTCATTAGACGCCATCCAGGAAATACAAGTGGTCCTGGCGCCTTATGATGTTTCGTATGGCAACTTTACCGGTGCCGGAGTAAATGCAGTTACCCGTTCCGGCACTAACAAAATGGAAGGTTCTGTTTATTATTTCCTACGCAATCAAAGCACCATAGGAAAAGATCCGGTTACAAAAATCAAATCAACCACATTTAGCGATAAACAATACGGATTAAGATTTGGCGGGCCAATAGTAAAAAACAAATTGTTCTACTTTGTAAGTGGTGAATTGGCAAGAAGGACCCAGCCCACCACATTTAACGCAGGTGAAACGGGATCATTGCTCACTTCGGCAGAAGCCCAGCAATTAGCCAGTGAATTAAAAACAAAATACAATTATGAAACCGGTACTTTCAATACTTTTGATGCTCAAACTCAAAGTGATAAAATATTCGGCAGAATTGACTGGAACCTTTCTGATAAACACCGTTTAACGATCCGGCACAATTACATCAAAGCTTTTGATGACAATATCTCCCGTTCTACATCACTTTTCCGTTACGGAAACAATACCTACCGCTTCAACAATAAGCAAAACATTACCATAGCCGAATTACGTAGCCGTATCAGTAAATCAGTTTCAAACAATTTAATTATTGGCAGGCATGAGATTCGGGATTATCGAACTACATTCGGTCAGCTTTTCCCTTCTATAGAAATTTCCAAAGGTGCAGGTACTATTCAGATTGGATCTGAAAGAAGTTCTACAGCCAATGAACTGGACCAGGATATTTTTGAAGTTTCTGATAATGTAAAGGTATTTGCAGGTAAAAACACTTTTACAATTGGTACACACAATGAGTTTTTCAAATTCAGGAATTTGTTTATTAATAACCTGAATGGACGCTGGAGATTTGGGAGTTTGGCTGATTTTGACGCCAACCAGCCACGCCAGTTTGATGTAACCTACTCTGCTAATAAAAGTGTAAGTGAAAAACCCTCAGCAGAATTTAAAGCTGCGCAACTAGGTTTTTACCTGCAGGACGAAATTCAGTTCAACCCTAATTTCAGGCTTACTATAGGATTGAGGGTCGATGTTCCGATTATCAATTCTATCCCAGGTTACAATAAGGTAGTTGACTCCACTTTCGGCGGACTTTACAACACACAATACATTCCCAACAAACAACCTTTGTTTGCTCCAAGAATTGGTTTTAACTATGATCCGGAAGGAGATAAAAAGTTGATAATAAGAGGTGGTATCGGTGTATTTAGCGGTAGGGTTCCTTTTGTATGGATTTCTAACCAATTCTCTAATACGGGCTTATTGTTAAGAACAACCAGCCAAATTGATAACACCCCAAATACTGCTCCCTTTGATGTAAATGGTGGAAATGGTTTTAACCCCAATGTTTCTGAGCAAAGCAATATTGGTGCTACTTCAACAGGTGGCAGTTTTGAGGCAAATGTAATTGACAGGAAATTCAAATTACCACAGGTACTAAGGATCAATGCAGCTACAGATATAAAAATACAGGGCGATTTGAATTTAACTTTAGAAGCAATTGTTTCAAAAACCATCAACAATGTATTTTACCAGGATATAAACCTTAAACCGGCTACCGGGTTTGTAGACCAGGCATATAATAATGGTTTTGATAAAAGGATTGCTTTTGCAAGTTCTACCAATGCGAGGAGGGTTAACACTAACATCACCAATGCAATTTTAATAAGTAATACAAATGAAGGTTATACTTTGAACCTGGGAGCTACCATCAGTAAAACGTGGAAACATTTCTTTACACAGTTTGCCTATAATTTCAACTCCGCCACTGATGTTAACAGTGGTGCCAGTTCGACCGCACTTTCTAACTGGGAATTTGTGCAGGTGGTAGGTGATCCAAATTCACCCAGAGCCGCCATTTCCAACTACCAGTTGCAACATAGGTTCACGGGTATTTTTTCCATGAATTATGAATATTTCAAACATTTGAAAACCTCTCTCTCCTTCTTCTATAATGGGAATTCAGGTCAGCCCTTTACCTACCTCGTAAACGGTGATCTTAATAGTGATGGAAGGTTTGGTAACGACTTAATTTATGTCCCCAACTCTCCAGCTGAAATAAAATTCGTTGACCGCCTAAACTCTGCGGGAAATGCAGTAGTGGCGACGGCGGCACAGCAGTCTGCCGACTTTGAAGCGTTTATTGCGAATGATGGTTATCTTTCCAGAAAAAGGGGTGGTTATTCAGAAAGAAACGGAAGAAGTACCCCATGGGAGCATGTAATTGATGCCCGTTTTGCGCAGGATTTCTTTCTTACAATGGGAGGGAAAAGGCATGACTTCCAATTTACATTTGATATCTTCAATCTTACCAATTTGTTAAATAACGATTGGGGCCGTCAATATTTTGTAACCAACCAGGCATATAGCGTGCTTACTTCAATTAACAGGACAAGTGGCGCCTTTATTGGCAAGGGATTCAATTTTAATAATACCCAACTTCCCTGGACCCTGAACTTTAGTTCAAGATGGCAGGGACAGATTGGTGTGAGGTATACTTTTGATTAATCGCTTATACCAGCTATAGCTGCTTAAATTAATGTGAGCGCCGCGAATTATTCGTGGCGTTTATTTTTTCTGCAGTATTATCAAAAGCAAAGATTTATTCTAACCCACATTGCAGCTTTTCGGCCGATAATTGTTAAATTTTACTTTTTTTAAACTTTTTTTCAGGCTATTTCCCGTAGGGGGGTACGCATTAAAATTGTACAGCTCACGTATAAGGCCATGCTTCGTTTTGTAGTACACTAGGGGTGTTGGTTTGTATTGTTGATTAGCAGAATTTTGCAGGTGATGTATTTCAAGTTCAGCCTGCGATATAATAAGGACAAACAGCAATCGGATGCTTACTACCGTTTGGTGGAGAGCTACCGCAATGCAGAAGGAAGGGTATGCCACCGTACCATTTTGAACATTGGATTCATAGATGACGATTACAGCCCTGAACAGCTTAACCAAACGGCAAGGATACTTACAGACAGGTACGAGCAAAAGCAGACTCTGTTTGAACCAACAGATGCGTCAGTAGTTGAGCTGGCAGAAACATTGTGGAAAAGGATCATCAAAGACAAGCGGCTGGATTTGACCCTGCACAGTCCAACATCCCGGCAGATTAATGCCGATACCATGCGGCACAGTAATGTGCGTGAAATAGGTTCAGAATGGATATGTCATCAAACCCTGGAAGAACTAGGGATCAGCAATATATTGGCAGAAGCCGGGTTTACCGAAGAACAAATAAAATTGGCAGCCACACAGATAGTAAGCCGTGCCGTATATCCTGGCTCAGAGTTAAAAACTGCATCGTGGATAAAAGAAAACTCCGCTATTGGCGAGCTGACCGGATATGATTGCCAAAAGATTACCAAAGATAAATTGTATGAAAGTGCCTTACGGCTTTATACTGTAAAAGACCAACTGGAGCAACATCTTTCACACAAAACCAACGAACTCTTTGACATCAGCGACAAGATAGTGCTGTACGATTTAACCAACACTTATTTTGAAGGACAATACAACGGTAGTGAACTGGCAAAATATGGCAGGAGTAAAGATTATGTAAGCCGGGCTATTATGTAAATTTTCTTCATTAACTATATTCTAAATGGCTTTATTTCAACCTACTAATCCTATAAGCCTTACATAACAATTTTACATAATTTTTTGATATTTGGCGATTTAAAATCTTTAAATATTAATTAATTATGAATGCAAAACACAATTTATCCGAGGTAATTGCCGGCCTCATTCAATTCCTGAGAACTAAGAAGTACAAGGAAAATTCAATTAGAAAGTACATCAATACTTGGGAGAACCTGCGCAATTTCATGATCAGATTGGAAATCCCCTTCTATTCAAGGGATATTGGAGATGCCTTTATAAAGGACTGCTTTGGCGATATTCCATATCACGATCTTAAAAAAATTCAGAAGGCTAAAGTTCGCCATGTTCAGGCATTGTCTGAATCTCACGAGACTGGTGCTATAAAAGTTAAACGAACCAGAGTTCCTGAGGTTGCATTTGCTGACAAACTGGGGGAACCTTTCAAAGAGTTCATTGAGCACTCCATGGCAATAAAACGCTCCGAACGAACCATCAGACTGAACAAGAAACAGATTAACACCTTGTATCTGGATTTGCTGCAGTGTTCTAAAGGAATAGCGGATATTAGCGCCTCGTACATGGTACAGTATCTCTTACGTTTAGACGAAACACATAAAGAGTTTTCCCGAAACAATATTATCAAGACGATAAGAGTGTTTTTTCGGTATTTGTGTGCAGAAGGACTGCTTCAGAATAACCAGGAACAATACTGGATGTCCATAATGAAACCCAGAGACGTAAGACAACCGAAGATACCATCGGTGTACTCTCGGGAAGAGGTAGAAAGGCTGATAAATGCTGTAGACAGGGGCAACCCACAGGGAAAGAGGGATTATGCAATGATCCTTTTAGCTGCCAGATACGGATTGCGCGTTTCAGACATCACAGGCCTTAGATATTGCAACCTTGACTGGGTGAACAACCGCATAGTGCTGGTACAGCAGAAGACAGGTGAAAAGGTAGAAATGCCGCTATCAGAAGAGGTTGGCAATGCCATCATTGAATACCTGAAGTTCGGCCGTCCCGAAGTCAATGAGCCATATTTGTTCATCTCTGCCAACGCACCATATAGCAGACTGCAAGGACGTGGAATGACTATAGCGATAGCCCGTTCCATGCGGCAGGCAGATATAGGCTTCGAAGAGAGAAAGCATGGCCCACATGCTTTGAGACACAGTCTTGCCAGTAATCTTCTTGGATTGAATGAGCCTCTGCCTGTCATATCCGAGATACTCGGGCACTCTAACACCCAGTCAACAATGTGCTATTTGCGGGTCGACTTTAACCAATTGAAGCAGTGCGCACTGGAAGTGCCTTGCGTGCCTTCGTCATTTTATGATAATCTATATGAATAAGAGCTTCAACCACGGCATCTATGCTGACTTGATTAAGCAGTATATTGATTACAAACGCAGTCTGGGCTTCAAGATGGAAGACACCGAAGAAAGGCTGAGGGGGTTCGACCGCCTAACGATTGACCGAAAGGAAATTTCCATCGGAATATCCAAGGAATTGTTTGAGCAGTGGAGTACCCTTTCTCCCCACGAGTCTGGCCATACCCGGCATATTAGAATCTCTATGCTAAGGCAGTTCTCCTTCTACCTACAGATGATTGGGTACGACTCTTATATAACCCCACTACCGAAATACAAGTCCACGTTCGAGCCGCATATCTTTACGAAAGCAGAGATAGCAGCAATCTTTCAGGCTGGTGATAAACTGTTCCTCAAACGGAAATTTATGTACTCTTCAATATGCATTATGCCGACACTGCTCCGTATGTTATATGGCACGGGGCTGCGCATTACTGAGGCATTGAACCTCAAACACAGGGATGTAAAACTGGACAAAGAATACTTAGTGGTGAAAGCCTGCAAAAACGGACAGGACCGAGTGGTCCCTATGTCCGGATCGCTTGTGGAAGTATGCAAGGATTATTATATATACAAGAAGCAACAGCTTATCGATACCGGCCCTGATACCTATTTTTTTACTGCTATTAACGGAAGCAAGTGTAGGCGGAAGACCATATATGAACTCTTCAGGACTGTGCTCTATAAAGCCGGCATGTCCCACCAAGGCCGGGGTAAAGGACCAAGGTTACACGATTTTCGCCACACCATGTGCTGTAATGCGCTGTTGAAAATGTCCGAAGCTGGGATGGATCTTTATTACTCAATGCCGATACTGTCCACCTATATCGGACACCAATCAATAGAAGCAACCAATAAATATGTACGCCTTACCTCCGAGTTGTACCCGGATCTGCTCAATAAAGTCAATGCCGCTTATAAGTATATTTTCCCGGAAATCGGAATCGAAGCATCCGACTTTAAATCATTCACCCAAAATTTACAAAAATGAAACCTACTGATTTTTCTAAATACCTTACAGACTACCTGGGGCAATACCTGCCCAATGAATGTGGTATCTCGCCGAATACCATACAGGCTTATAGCGACACTTTTGCCATCCTGCTTGGATATATGAAGACTGAAGAAGGGATAAGTCCGGACAAACTTTCCCTCAAAGACATCACCAAATCGCAGATAATACATTTTCTAGATTGGTTGGAGACCGACCGCAAATGCGCTGTCTCCACTAGGAATGCCAGGCTTGCAACATTGCATTCCTTCTTTAGATACATACAATACCGTGATATGAAAGGAATGAAAGTATGGCACGAGATCCTGTCAGTCCGCTTCAAGAAAGGTGCATCGTCGGAGATGCCTTATCTTACCGAAGATGCCATGAAATTGGTGTTTATGCAACCGGATATCGGCACCAGGAGCGGAAGGCGTGACCTAGCGCTTCTCGGACTTATGTATGACAGTGCAGCCAGAGTTCAGGAAATAGCAGATCTTACTCCTTCAGACCTCAGGTTCGAAGGCACCACTACTGTCAGACTGAAAGGAAAAGGCAGCAAATCCCGGATTGTTCCTTTGTCCAAGAACCAGGTAAAAAATCTTGTGAGCTATATGCAGGAAAGGCATCTCTTCGATGCCCGTGCAAGTGTTTTTCCATTGTTCAGCAACCCTCAAAACGGAAAATTATCAAGGGTAGCTATACTGGAAATTGTCAAAAAGCATACAGCAACAGCGCGGCTAAAAGACCCATCGTTAATACCAGATGCGATAGGATGCCATTCCCTGAGGCGGTCCAAAGCGATGCATATGCTGAATGCTGACATCCATCTTGTATATATACGGGACTTTATGGGGCACTCTAGTATAACCACAACCGAGATCTATGCACGGGCAAGTGCAAAAAAGAAACAGGAAGCTCTTAAAAAGATTAACCCCTCCATCGTGACTGACAGAAAAACAACATGGCAAAAAGACGAAGTCCTATTAACCTGGCTTAAAGAGTTGCAACATAAATATTGAAATATTATGTGAACTATTTTCGGCAAAGAATGCCGTCTTTAGGACATTATAGAGTGTATTCCTTGCATAATATTTTAGTTCACATAATCTTTGATATGTAAATGTTTACATATTAAAGAGAAGCGCAACGATGCCAAGTTGGTGGTGTTGGCACTTGTCGTAAATATTTATGGGTTTATCAAATACTCCGCCATACATCAAGGCAATATGGCCGACTGCAAAAACCTGTCGCTGATGATAGACAAACTGAGCCGCCGCACCAATGCACAAAACCCCGTGGTGGTGATGGATTCCGGCATAGCTACCGAAGAAAACCTGGCGATGATAAGGGCTAAAGGATATCACTACCTGTGTGTAAGCCGGGCCAAACTAAAAGATTACCAGGCTATCAGCGGCAGGCTCACTGTTTTGCTGGAAACAAAAAGCAAACGCAATGTTCGCCTCAAGGCAGTAAGCAACAATAAAAACACCGATTACTATCTGGAAGTGGCCAGCGAAGACAAATATGAAACAGCTAACAGCATGCGTAGCCAGTTTGAACAGCGCTTTGAACTGGAACTGGAAAAGATAGCGCAATCCCTGGGCCGTAAGGGAGGAACAAAAAAAATAGCCAGGGTGCATGAACGTATAGGCAGGGCCAGGGAACGCTATCCATCTGTGCAATATTATTATGACATAGACGTAACAGTAAGCCAGGACAATGGTACAGCAACAGCCGTCAGCTGGTCAAAAAATGAACAACAGTATGCGAAAAAGGAAGTCTCTCTGGGACTGTATTTTTTAAGGACAAGCCTATTGCTGGAAGATGAGGTGATGATATGGAATGTATATAACACCATACGTGAGGTTGAAAGCTCATTCCGCATTTTGAAAAGCGATCTGGATTTAAGGCCGGTTTATCACAAGTCTGATGCAGGCACACTGGCACACCTGCACTTGGGTTTACTGGCTTATTGGTTAGTAAATACGGTAAAGTGCAAGCTGAAAGCACACGGTATAAACAGCAACTGGCAGGAAATAGTAAGAATAGGTAACACACAAAAAATAATCACCACTCATGGAACAAACATAGCTGGAATGATGATTGGTGTAAGAAAATGTTCTGAACCTGGGGAGCAGTTAAGAAACATTCAGTCCATCCTGCTGATAAAAGCTAAACCTTTTACAAAAAGAAAATCTGTAGTACACAAACTGGAACTCAAAAAAAACGAAATGCAGCATTTACTGGCTTCTCCGCCAGTATAGCTGCAATGTGGGCTAAAGCCGGAACCTAACCGATAGAAACTATTTAAAAATGATTTCCAGAATACATAACAATTGCAAAAAAAGCCCGGTGGAGAACAAAAAGGATGTCTCGTGTATGTGCCTTACCAAACGCCAGATGGGAAAAGAAAGATTCTTTCAAAATGGATTTTTAAACAGTAAAGAATTACGGCGGGGGGAGTATAAATTAACGCGTTGGGAGTATAGTTTTTTTTATAGAGCCATTGAGTCAGTGAGTCAATGAGCAATTTGCTAATTTTTTTTCCCCCAACCCCATTTTAAAAAATCAGGAAACGCTCTTGCCCAGGTAGGCACATCATGTTTGCCATCCTCCAGTTCAACATATTTAATGTCGTGTTCAGAATAGCCCTTTGCTTTCAATGCTGCTATCAGGCTGATCGTATCATCAATCGCATCAATTATACCGTTGTTATTTCTGTCAGCAGTTTCATCCATTGTGCCCACTTCAAAAAAGAATTTTAACCAGTGATGATATTCCCCTTCTCTTACCTGGCGATGCATGATCCTGTTAACTGCTTCATCAAAATCAGTATCATCCTGGCTTTTATCTCTCCACCAAAATGACCCACTAAAAATCCCGGCCTTACTAAATTCCCGTTGATTGTTCCAAACAATATCCATCGCGCTTAGACCACCTAAAGAAAAACCAGCATAGGATTTATCCCTGAAGGACTTTACATGATAGGTTTTCCTGATAAAAGGCAAGACTTCTTCGAACACAAAACGAGTATATAAAGCTGCTTTTGCACCCCGTCCTTTATAATCTAAATTCTTTGCAGTACCGTATTCATTCTTTCTGTCGGCTGAACAATGAAGTCCAACGCAAAGCAACGGCGTTATTTCATTATGATCGTATAAGTGTTGCAAAATATCTTCAAACTTCATCGTAACCAAATCCTGTCCGTCATTAATCAACAATAAACTCATTTGTTCAGCCTTGTGTTCAGCGGAGAATAAATAACAGTCTACTTTAACGTCTCTTTTTAAGAATTCAGAGCGAATAATATGATTTTCGACAACAACATAGGATTTCTTCCTGGTTACCATATCATCAAAATTAAGAAAAAAGGAGGAAGGTTTGGGGTTTTCTGTTTACGGTTTTCTGTTTGGGGTTTTCGGTTTACGGTTTACGGTTTACGGTTTTCTGTTTGCGGTTTTCTGTTTTCTGTTTGCAGTTTTCTGGATTGGGTTTTCTGTGTACGGTATTGGGCTACTATATTTTAAGTGGCGGGGTTCTAAGATAGGAAGCCGGGCTGGAAATTAAAATTGAATACCGAAGGTTAAAAAGAGCGATTGGGTTATAAAAAATAGAATGCTTACATTAATAAAACACCTAAAAACAAGCCATCATCCTTATTTCGTTTTTCTTCGGGTTCTCCAGCCTAAACCGCTATCCGAGAACTGAAAAATGAAAACGCACCCCCCAAACTTCCAAGTATTATTTGGTTAATTACTATGTAAAAAATATATTTGAATACTATTCTGTTACCTTTTATACCCACAATCAATTATTTCATTATAAAAAGTTTTTATGAAAAAAATCGGGATCTTATATGGAAAAGAAAGAAGTTTTCCGGATGCTTTTGTCGCCCGTGTAAACAGTAAAAATGCAGCGGGCATTATGGCGGAGCCGGTAAAGATAGACAAAGTAGTACAAGGAGAAAGCAGTGGTTATGCGGTGATCATTGATCGCATATCACAGGATGTCCCTTTTTACAGGGCCTTTTTAAAGAACGCGGCCTTATGCGGAACGGCTGTTATTAACAACCCTTTTTGGTGGAGTGCGGATGAAAAATTTTTCAATAACTGTTTATCTACCATGATAAGTGTACCTGTTCCCAAGACAGTCCTTTTGCCGTCAAGGGTAATGCCTGCTGATACTACGGAAGAATCATTCAACAACTTAACGTATCCCCAGGATTGGGCAGGCATTTTTAACTACATCGGCTTTCCGGCTTATATGAAACCCTTTGCCGGCGGCGGTTGGAAGAGTGTGTATAAAGTAACTGATGTGGATGATTTTTTTGAAAAGCATGGAGAAACCGGAGAACTGGTAATGATGTTGCAGGAGGAAATAGTGTTTGAGGAATATTACCGTTGCTACTGTATTGGTGGAAAATACGTACGAATTATGAGCTATGAACCTCGCAATCCACACCACCTCCGATATGTAGCAGATTTTAAACCATCGGAGGAAAAACTTCAGATGATGACGGAATTAGTTTTACGCATCAATCATTATTTAGGTTACGATTTTAATACGGTTGAATTAGCTTTAAAAGATGGAGTACCCTTTGCAATTGACTTTTGCAATCCTGCCCCTGATGCGGAAAGAGCCAGCGTAGGTGACGAAAATTTTGAGTGGGCAGTTGAGACAGCTGCTAACTATGCTATTGAAAAGGCTTTGGCGCATGCAGACGGGCAGGATAACCTGACATGGGGAGAATATATTAAGAGGAGTGCAAATAAGCAGGCACTTTATTAATTGATAATTGATAATTGATAATTATTAATTGATAATTGATAATTCAATAAATCAATAAATTCAGTATGGATTAAGAAATAATAACCTGTATAAATTATGAGTTTAATAATAAATTCGCTGATGGTGAGTTGTTTGAAACGGAGAAAAAGCTTTAAATAAAAAAAGGATCGATTAGGGATTAAAATTTTTATTATTTAAACTCCCACCTCATCGAAATAACAATGAAAAATTATTTAACCATACAGAAAGATGATTTCAGCGAAATAAAAGTTGCAGAATAATTTTTAATTATTCAATCATAATATTAATAATATTTGCGGAGAGATGAGTTCTTGGAATTGAAGGGTACCAATTGAATATAAAAAATTTCAATTAAACATTATCAATTAAACATGGCTAACATTTCATTCAAAAATTTTACCGTAGGTGTAGAAGAGGAATATATGGTAATAGATCCTATTACGAGGGAACTAAAAAGCCATGAACAGAAGATTGTGCAGGAAGGTCAAAAAATAATTAAGGACAAAGTAAAAGCAGAAATGCACCAGGCGGTAGTGGAAGTAGGTACCGACATTTGCCAGGATGTGGATGAAGCCTTTATGGATGTGTCTACCCTTCGTAAAACCATCAGTAATATTGGTGAAAGCTTAGGCTTAAAAATAGGTGCGTCGGGTACTCATCCTTTTAGTCATTGGGAAAGCCAGCTAATTACTGACCATGCACGCTATAATGAAATTGTAATTGAATTGCAGGAAGCAGCCCGAAGTAACCTTATTTTTGGCCTCCATGTACATGTAGGTATGGAAAACAGGGAGATGGCAATTCATATCGCTAACTCAGCCCGTTATTTTTTACCTCATGTTTATGCACTAAGCACCAACTCTCCATTTTGGGAAGGGAGACATACGGGATATAAATCATTCCGAACCAAGGTATTTGACAAGTTTCCAAGAACCGGCATACCTGATTATTTTGAAAGCATAGAAGCGTACGAAAACTATATAAAGCTGCTGGTGAAAACCAATTGTATTGACAATGCTAAAAAAATATGGTGGGACCTGAGGGTGCATCCTTTTTTCAATACGGTAGAATTTCGCATTTGCGATATCCCGATGACCGTACACGAAACCATTGCAATTGCCGCGCTCTTCCAGGCCATTTGTGCTAAGCTGTATAAATTGAAGAGCCAGAACTTAAACTTCATGATGTACTCACGTGCATTAATAAACGAAAATAAGTGGCGTGCCAGCAGGTATGGCATTGAGGGGAGTATGATTGATTTTGGTAAAGAAACGGAGGTTAATACAAGGGTTCTGATCTATGAATTACTTGATTTTGTGGATGATGTAGTACCGCATTTAGGTAGCCGGCATGCGATTAATTACGTACACAAGATTCTGGAACATGGCACCGGAGCTGACAGGCAATTGAAAGTATATGAAACTACCCACAACCTGAGTGATGTGGTTGATTATATTCATGGAAATTTCCTGAATGGGTTATAATATCAAGGGGATGCAGAACAGATGCTAAAGAAAACTTTCCCTGAATTAAAAACAGGGAAACTAAATCGCTGAAGGCATTAATGGAATAGTTATAATTTATGGGCATTGAATTAAAACTAAAGCAGATTATGACCGCTTACCGGTGGCAACAGATCGCCGTCTCATCAGCCGCATGGGTTTACCACCACCTTCGGAATGGTTACCGTGAAATAAAGTTAAATAATCCCATTTTATATCCTTCAAACAGGATGACATGTATAAAAAAAATGTTAAATTTGCACTATGAGTGCAATGGTGACGCAAAGCATGCGTATTGCTATTTTAGATTTATACGATGGGGTAGCTAACCAGGGCATGCGTTGCATTAGAGAAATTTTAAACCAGTTTAGCGATCAAAATAACCTGGATATTATTTGGGATGAATTTGATGTCCGTCAAAAAAATGAAGTACCCGACCTGACATACGATATTTTCATATCAAGCGGCGGCCCGGGCAGCCCATTGGAAAGTGAAGGAAGCAAATGGGAAAAGGTTTATTTCAACTGGCTTCATCAAATTGAGAAATGGAACAATAATGAAGCCCATATTCAAAAGAAATATGTTTTTTTCATTTGCCATTCGTTTCAATTAGCGTGCAGGCACTACCAGGTAGGAACTCTTTGTAAAAGAAAAAGTACCGCATTCGGAGTTTTCCCCGTCCACCTATTAAAAGACGGCAAAAACGAACTTGTTTTTAAAGGGATGAATGATCCTTTTTTTGCCGTAGACAGCAGGGATTACCAGGTAATAGAACCCAACCATAACCAACTGAATTCGATAGGTGCTACCATTTTAACAATTGAAAAGGAAAGACCACATATTTTACTGGAGAGGGCTATCATGGCAGTACGTTTTAATGAGTATATGATTGGCACCCAGTTTCACCCGGAAGCAGATGCAATAGGCATGAGCCTTCATTTGCAAACAGAAGAAAAAAAGAAAACTGTTATTGAAAATTACGGATTGGAAAAATGGGAGAGCATGATCAAACATTTGAACGATCCGGATAAGATCATGTTCACCTATTCACATATACTTCCCAACTTTCTTACAAATGCCATAGGCAGCCTGCAACCAGTTGAATTTTAGCCCTCAACCTCTAAATAATTAACCAGTGTGGAAAATAGAAAATGTGACAATGAAAACCCAGTTCACTGCTGATCTTCAAATTAGTAAATGGAAATATAAGTCAGAAATATCAGGCTTAATGGGGTTTTATTGAAGGTAAAATATGATTATTATGTTTATTTTTATCCAGCATATTGTAACCCTTCACACAAATCATATTATTACCAATGCAAAAAGAATTAAGGGAACGGTTTAATGATAATTTCAGTGAAGAAAAATACCAGGTTTATCATGCACAATTAGAAAGCATGCATCCCGGCGCTTTGGATTTTAGAAATGCAGAAACACCAATCTTTGTTCCAAAGGATTTTACCAAAAAGATGCTGGATGCGTGTGAAGATATTATCGATGTAATTGTAGACCCCCGGTTCAGATCACTTACTGAAAGAGCTATTCCAAAAGACATAGTTGTGGCCAACGAAACAGCGTATTCGGATTTTATTGCTTTTGATTTTGGGGTATGTGAAAATAAAAAGGGAGAACTGGAGCCTCAATTAATAGAAATGCAGGGGTTTCCGACCATCTTTGCTTTCCAGGCTTTCCACACAGCATTTACCGAAGTATATGCAGAGGTACCAGGAACACATAGCGCGTACCTGAATGGATATACAGAAGCAACTTACCTGCAATTATTAAAAGATATTGTAGTGGGAGATATTGATCCCGCAAATGTAATCCTGCTTGAGATATTTCCCGAACAGCAAAAAACAAGAATTGATTTTTATTGCACTGAAGACGTGCTGGGTATCAAAACAGTATGCCTGACTAAACTGGTTGGTGAGGGGAATAAATTATTTTATGAAAGGGATGGAAATAAGACCGAGGTTAAAAGAATATATAACCGACTGATATTTGATGACCTTCATCAACAAAAAGATCTCGGCGATATCATTGATATAAGCCATCCCTGGGAAGTAGAATGGGTTTCACATCCTAATTGGTTTTACCGGATCAGTAAGTTTACATTGCCATTAATACACAATCCTTATGTACCCGCTACTTTTTACCTCGATGAAATTAAGGAAATCCCTTCGGATCTTAATAGTTATGTGCTTAAACCGCTGTTTTCCTTTGCCGGCATGGGTGTAGTAATTGATGTAAGCCAGGCCGATATTGACAAGGTAAAAGATCCGAAAAACTGGATATTGCAAAGAAAAGTAAAATACGCCGACGTAATTGAAACCCTGGATGAGCCCGCAAAGGCTGAAATACGCTTGTTTTATTTTTGGAAAGAAGGCTGGTCCAGGCCAAAAGCGGTACATAATTTATCAAGATTAAGCAAAGGTAAGATGATTGGTACCCGGTATAATAAAGATAAAGCATGGGTGGGCGGTACGGTCGCTTTTTTTGAAAAATAGAAATCCGAATGGTCAAATCGTGAAGGATGAATTTGGCGAGTTACCATTCTAACCGCTTTTAACAAGTACTTTTTTATTATTCAATACCAGGTACTTAATACTCGTTGCTCATTACTCATTAATCATTACTCATTACAATGAAACACGGATTCACCAGATTTGATTATTTCTTTGATCAACTACAACCTATATTAACTACTGCCGCCAAACAAAAAAACCCGGCATTGTGGTTATATCGTAATAATGCACGTACGCCATTGTTTATGATGGAAGCATTGGCTAAAATGTATGCCGGTTTTCACAACGGGAAAAAGTTTACTAAAATTAAAGAACATTTTAAGGTATTGGAAGATGGTTTGGGAGAAATAGATTATTATGATATGATCGCCAAAGACCTGGCAAATAATAAGAAGATACCGGCACCAATAATAATCTACCTGCAGGCCCAATGCAGGGAAAAAATTCAAAGTCTCAATGAAAGCCTTACGGAAAAAGATTGGCTCTTGCCGGTGAGCAACCGAATCGCAAAAATTCAGAAAAAGCTACGTGAAGCCGATTGGCATGATGAACAGGCCGAAGTTAAATTTATGAATGAATTTTATGGCGAATCAATTTATAATATCGTTGAATTTTCCCGGACTACGAATTTTAAGTTTGCAAATATGGAGTCAGAGGTTCATGAATTACGCCGCAAGTTGCGTTGGCTGAGCATTTATCCACAGGCGGTTCGTGGAACCATACAATTAGGAAAAAACAAACTCACCCCTAAGCATCTGGCAAAATACCTTACCAGTGATATCGTCAATTCTCCTTATAATAAAATGCCGGTTAAGGGTAGGGCTAAATATTTCCTATGGCTGGAACAGGATTATTTTTATGCGTTGAGCTGGATTATTGCGGAACTGGGAAAATTAAAGGATAAGGGCTTACACATCATTGCAATAAAAGAAGCCCTGCAACAGACTTCTTCCATTACCGATGAGGAGGCTTTTAAGAAAACATACCAAATGCTGGGCAACCAGGAACCAAAATTGCCGGAACTATTGGATAATGCCGGCAAAATCTGTAAGATCTATTTTAAAGAACAGAACCTTGAGAATTTGGTAATGGGTACCAACCCGGCAAAGTGATTGCCCTAAAAAAAATTCAACAAAAGCCCCAACTAAAACCGGGGCCTTTGCTCATTTATGCTCTTTGCTTTGCAGGAACTTTTTTCTTTACTTTTTTTAAGGCGGATTCAATGGCTTTGCTTAATTCTTCATATGTTACTTTACCGGTAAAGCGCTCCCCATTTACAAAAAATGTAGGCACATCTTTAACGCCCCTGTTGATGCCTTCTCTCATATCACCTTGAACCTGCCAGCCATAGGTTGCGTTTACCAGCTCATCCAGAAAACGTTTGTTTTGCACACCCGCTTCCCTGCTATGTAACTTTAAACTGGTAGTACCCAGGTTGCGACGATTGGCAAATAAAATGTTGTGCATTTCCCAAAACTTTCCATTCTGAGCAGTTGCTACCGCAGCCTCACCTGCTTTTAAACTGCGCTGGTGAATGTTCGTCATTGGAAAATGACGGAAATTAAACCTTACCTTTCCTTCAAATTCTTCCAAAATTTGTTTTACCACTTCATTAGCATTTGCGCAAACTTCGCTTTCATACTCACCAAATTCTTCTAATGTTACGGGCGCATCGATATTACCTACAAATACATTCCTTGGTTCAATAATCTCTACGACCTCTTTCTTAAATGCCATAATTAATTGTTTTTTATTGTGTATGCCTGAAGAAGGGCATTATTGCCCACCTACTATTTTAATAACCATTCTGAGATGCAATGGTTGTAAATTATTAATAATACCAGAACTGTTGAAATAGGTTAAGAAAGGCCGGAAGGTACTATTTTCTGCTCTTTTTTCCATGACTCACATCAACATTTTCCCTCTGATCTTATCCGTGCATATGATAATCAACCACTTATGATTCTATTCAGAAAGTCATTTAAGTTACCATTAACGATTATCCCTTAATATTTTTCATTTTTTTACCGGAAGTAGTTTCATTTCTAAACACAACGTTCCCGTCAAATACATCTACTAATACAGGAACTGATTTGTCGATATCACCAGCCAAAATCCTCCTGCTTAACTGGTTGATGATCTCCTTTTGAATGAGCCTTTTTAACGGCCTTGCACCCAATTGAGGATCATACCCGTTTTCTGAGAGGAATTCCAGTACGTATTCACTGAATTGCAGCTGTATTCCGCTTTGAGCCACCAATTGTTTTAAACCCTGTAATTGTATATCAATAATGCCTTTTATTTCTTTCTTCATCAACGGTTGGAACATGATCACTTCATCGATCCTGTTTAAAAACTCTGGGCGAATTGTCTGGCGCAATAGGTTCATTACTTCAGCTTTTGTACTTTCCACCACCTCATCTTTATTTTTCTCCGTTACCTTTTCAAAATTTTCCTGGATAATATGACTTCCCATATTACTGGTCATAATGACGATGGTATTTTTGAAATTTACTACCCGTCCTTTATTATCGGTTAATCTGCCGTCGTCGAGCACCTGCAACAAAATATTAAATACATCCGGATGGGCTTTTTCAATTTCATCCAATAAAACCACGCTGTAGGGCTTACGCCTGACTGCTTCGGTCAATTGCCCGCCTTCATCATAACCTACATATCCGGGAGGAGCACCTACCAACCTGCTTACTGAATGTTTTTCCTGGTATTCACTCATGTCAATCCTGGTCATCATCCCATCATCATCAAACAAATATTCAGCCAAAGCTTTGGCAAGTTCGGTTTTGCCTACACCGGTAGTCCCCAAAAAAATAAAAGAACCAATGGGCTTTTTAGGATCCTGCAAACCAGCCCTGCTTCTCCGGATGGCATCGCTTACAGCTTCAATTGCTTCATCCTGCCCTACTACTCTCTTATGCAATTCTTCTTCCAGATGTAATAATTTTTCTCTTTCGCTTTGCAACATTTTCATTACAGGTATACCGGTAGCCCTGGCCACATTTGCTGCAATATCTTCTGCATCCACTTCTTCTTTCAATAAACGTTTTTCGCTGATCTCATCCAGCGACCTGGTTTGTTCCTCAATTATTTTCTCCTGTTCCTGTACTTTGCCGTAACGGATTTCCGCAACTTTTCCATAATCACCGATGCGTTCAGCTTTTTCCGCAGCCGCTTTTAAATTTTCTATTTCCGCTTTAGCATTTTGTATTTTTTCTACGACTTCCTTTTCCTGTTGCCATTTAGCTTTAAATGTATCTCTTTGCACAGAAAGATTGGAAATTTCAGTATTTAATTCTCTCAATTTTGCTTCATCATTTTCTCTCTTGATAGCTTCTCTTTCAATCTCTAACTGCCGGATCTGCCGGTCCAGTTTATCTAATTCTTCCGGCATAGAATTCATCTCCAGGCGAAGCTTGGCTGCGCTTTCATCAATTAAGTCGATCGCTTTATCTGGTAAAAACCGATCGGTGATATAGCGGTGAGATAACTCAACTGCTGCAATGATCGCCTCATCTTTAATGCGTACATGATGATAGGTTTCATAGCGGTCTTTCAATCCCCGCAGTATAGATACAGCATCTTCCACACTCGGCTCATTAATCATTACTTTCTGGAATCGTCTTTCAAGCGCCTTGTCTTTTTCAAAAAATTTCTGGTATTCACTTAAAGTAGTTGCACCAATTGCACGCAGGTCGCCTCTTGCCAAAGCAGGCTTTAAAATATTGGCTGCATCCATGGCTCCATCGCCTCCACCCGCCCCTACCAGCGTATGTATTTCATCAATAAACAAAATGATCTCACCATCGCTGGTGCTAACTTCTTTTACCACAGATTTCAAACGTTCTTCAAACTCACCTTTGTATTTTGCACCGGCAATCAACTGCCCCATATCGAGGGCAAAAATGATTTTTGATTTTAAATTTTCCGGTACATCCCCATTAACAATACGCATGGCCAAACCCTCTGCTATAGCGGTTTTACCCACGCCAGGTTCGCCTACTAAAATTGGATTATTCTTACTTCTCCTTGATAAAATATGTAAGGTCCTGCGTATTTCCTCGTCCCTTCCTATTACCGGGTCCAGTTTACCGTTTCTTGCCATTTCATTCAAATTCTTTGCATATTTATTAAGCGCATTGAATTGAGTTTCCTGTGTTTGAGAAGAAATAGTTGATCCTTTACGCAAATCTTTAATGGCTGCGATTAAACCTTTATCAGTAAGGCCCGAATCTTTTAATAGTTTGGCACTATTATCATTACCCTGCAAAATTGCAAGTAAAAGATATTCTACACTGACAAACTCATCTCCGAATGTCTTTAATGCTGAAGTTGCCCTGAGTATCACACTATTCATCTCCCTGCTTACTGCCTGCGCAGGTTCCCCGTTTTTTACTTTTGGTAACTTTTTGATGCTTTCATTGACTTTACTTTCAATAAAAGCTACGTTAACATTATTTTTCTTTAGCAAAAACTCAATGGGCGAATCGTCGTTACTCAGCAACGCTTTTAATAAATGCTCTGTTTCAATATTGGGATTTTGACTATTGAACGCCTCTTGCTGAGCCTGGGCAACAGCTTCCTGCGCTTTTATGGTAAAATTATTTAAATTCATATATAAGTGTTTTTTAGATCAATTTAATTGCGGTACTTGCTATTTTGGCGGTTATTCAGAATAAAAAGGCAACTGAAAATACCAATGAGTCTAATTGAAGTTAGCGTGGATTTAAGTTTCAAATAATGGCAGGCGGTTTTCGATTAATAAATTTCAAATATCTTTATTTTATATTCTGAACATTCTCAAATCTTCATCCAAAATAAAATGCAGGAAATTCTGTCATATAAAAACAATACTTACTGCCGTAAGTTCACCCTGATATTAAGTTTTGTGCTACTCTGTCTTATTTGTAAAAGTCAATATAGTTTTACCGAGGTGGATAAGATTCTTACAGACAATCAAAAAATTTTAGGTAATAATCTGGTTGTCCTTATTTATAAAGACGGCAAAATGGTGTACCAGAAAGAAATGGGAGAATTCAAAATAAAGTCGAAAGCACCTATTGCCAGCTGCAGTAAATGGCTTACCACCGCCCTGGTGATGACCTTTGTAGACGAGGGAAAACTTTCATTAGATGAAAAAGTGAGTAAATATTTACCCATTTTCGATAAATATGGGAAATCCTACATTACCATTCGTCAATGTTTATCGCACCAAACGGGCATTGCAGATAACCAGAAACTGGTAGCCAAAATCCTGCAACGACGAAAATTTGAGTCTTTGGAAGAAGAAGTAAATTATTTTGCCGAAAAGGAAATTGCCGCTAGGCCAGGTACAACTTTTACTTATGGTAATATAGGATTAAATATTGCCGGCCGGGTGCTGGAGGTAATTTCCAAAAAGAAGTTTGATGCACTGGCGAAACAAAGGATCTTTATTCCACTTAATATGAAGAACACCAGTTTTACACCCGAAGATAATGCTGTTGACCCCTCAGGCGGGGCGGTGTCAACCGCTACAGACTACATGAATTTCCTTACAATGATATTGGAAAAGGGGCTGTTTACGGGTAACCGGATATTGAGTGAAGCAGCCATCACACAAATGCAGACCATTCAAACACAAAATATTACAAAACTATATACACCAAAAGTTGCGGAAGGTTTTGAATATGGGCTGGGTGAATGGATTGAAGAAACGGATAACAAAGGCAATAGTACCGTTGTATCCTGTCCCGGGCTGTTGGGTACCTGGCCCTATATTGACAAATGCAGAAATTACGCCTGCATATTTTTTCTCCAAAGTATCATTAGTGACCACAAGAAAGACTTTTTCCTGGAATTAAAAAAAGTAATTGACAAACAAATACCTGGTGATTGTAAGTGATAATTCTATTTTATCCGGTTCTGACGGGTGAATTAGATTAAATGCATTTTATTACCGCAATCAGTGTTTTAAGGCTACCTTTTGCCCGGTTTTTTTCATAAGCTATTCGTGAAGAAGAGGATCGATGTATTCATATAAAGGCAGGATTTATTCAGGTTTTACCAATACTACTCTTGATCTGTCTGCTTTGTAAACCTGTTGATAAAATTTTACCAGCTCGTTATAATCATTCGCTGGAAAGCGGCCGCTGTTTTGTTCCATAAGCCTGTAGTAGATAATCCTGTCATCCAACACTTTTACCATAGAAGTATATTTCCCAAATTTAGTCTGCAGGAAAATATCCTTCGGTACAGTTTCCGGCTTGTAACCATTTGGGATTTTTATTTCAACTGAATCAATATCCCTGTAGGGGTCCCTGATAATGTAATCATACTGCCTGGCTGTATCGGGCACCGGTTTATCTGTTCCGCCGGCAAATAAATTAGGTGCGATAAACAATCGTTTACCCGTAATGGTTGCATAGTTGTTTAATTGAATTTGCAGGTATTCATCCATAGAGGGAATAATGCCCCTATGCTCTTTATAATCATTTTTTAATACCTGGTAGGTAGGTATATAAAACATCTGATTCAAATATTTTTCTCTTTCTTCTTTTGCTGCATCGTACATCAATGAATGAGGGAGGTCCTGTTGAAGGCCGGTATAAGTGTTGGTTATCCCGGCACTAAGGTTTCCCTGTTCGTCTGCAACAGCTTTTACAATCCTTACCTGGAGATTATCAGAAATTTTATAAATTGGCGTTTGCACCACATGCCCCCCGGTTTCATCAATAAGGAGCGCTTTTCTATTACCGGTAAAACTGCCCATGTAGCCTGGAGAAACAGTTTGGCTGGTGCACTCAAGCCATAAGGTATCTTTATTAAGCGGCACACAGGAAATGACGTGATTCGCCTGTGAAAAAGAAAAATCTTCAATAAAAGGGGGAGGATATTTACCTCCATAAATCTCTACATATTTTCCTGTGATTCCCGCTTCCTTCAGAAGAGCGATCATATAATTTGAAAGCGCTTTGCAATCACCATATTTTTTATCTGCGACATATGCTGCTTCAAAAGGCTGCCATCCTCCTATGCCAAGCTGAATACTTATATACCTTGTGTTCTTTTGAAGAAAATCATATAACACGAATATTTTCTCCCTATCGGTTTTAATATGGTCAGTAAGTTCATGCACTTTCCTTCTTATTTCATCGGGTAGTACATCCCTTCCTTTAATTAACTGGTACATGAAACTTCCAAATGTCTCCCAGGTTGACATATCGCCTTTATAACCCTGCACTTCAAAATTGGAAGGGGCAAAAAATACTGTTGGGGCAATCTCACTAAAAGAAGGGGCAGATGTTTCAATCTTTTTTGCAGCAATATTTTTAACCGACCATGTGTAGGTTTTTACATCGCCTTTTTGGGTAATTATGGGTTCGCCTTTAAAGTTTACTGCTTTATACCTCACTAAGTACCCTGCAGGAGCTATTATGGTGAACTTACTATTTTGAACAGACATTGCAGGGCTTCGTTGAGGCATCCATGTTGGAAAAGATTGGGTGCCATTGTAATCATCCTCTTCTTCATATTCAACGGTATATGGATATTCCGCAGAGTAGAATTCATTTTCTTTATATCTTGAATCCGACAATAAACTGATTCCGTCGTAAGCACTATTATCCGTCCACTCACTTTTCTTTGTATGTTTTACTTCTTTGCCCATCATATTGAACAATTTCCCCGAAACTGAATTGATAGAACAAAATTTATCATACCTGGTAGTATAATTTGCATAATGACTGGCAGAGGCGTTTAAAATAGTATATGCATGCTTTTCATATAAAGTGTATTTAGAGGATGATTTTATTGTCAGGATATATTCTTCACTCCGCTTTATGACATCAGCACCTTTCCGCAAAGAATCAGGTAGAAATAGTACATTATACTCCTGTGCATTTGTAATGCCGGTGATACAAATAACAACAAGCAGCAAAATTAGTTTCATAGTTATTTTACCTTTTTAAACACAATTTGCTCCGCTTCCTTTTTTATAATGTAAGTGTAAAAATCCCGCAGGGTCTGGTAATCTTCATTCAAATAATTTGCCCTCCTCAATTGCAGCCTGCACCTCATCTGGACATAATCCTTATCCAAAGAAATCAAATACTCAAACATTCCTTCATCCTCATTGAGGTTTAACCGGACTGACTTTGGAAGTTCATCTACTTTGTACCCCTTTGGTATTTCCATAGAAAGGGTATAAATATCATCAACCGTATATGGCATCTCTACAGGATAAAATCGCTCAGCAGCGGAAAAGGGGTTCTTTTTTATTGCCTCGCCCAACATTGGGCTAAAATAAACGATATCATCTTCTACAAAAGTTTTGAATTTAAGATCAAATTTTAATCCTACGGGTTCGTTCAATAATTTTAAAGAATCAAGTTGCACATTATCAATCACAATTTCTTCAGGATATTGTTGTTGCAATGATTTTTTAAAATCCTCCGGCAATGTTTTTGTCATCTTATTCCTGATTTTCATTGATTCATAAACACCCAAATTTTGACTAAAGCTACCTTCAACTCCGCCTTTTTCCAGATTTGAAATTATAACCATGGTCATGCCTGACTCCTTTAATGAATCGGCGGTAAAAAATACCGGCATTGCCAGGCTTTTGGATATTTCCCTTCCCTGTCCATTATATACTTTCGATGGAAGCCTGCCGAAAGCCAACTGCCGTATAGTGGCATCCAGGTATACATCTTTATCATCGATTACTACTTTTGCAACTACATAATTATACCTGTCAATCAACGGGTAAATTTCATGTGTAAATCCATGATCCCTGGTACTGAGAATAACCGGGTTAACATTAATTTTCTGATTTTTCAGCATCGCGATCATCAGCATATTTATGTCTGCAACCGATCCGCTTTTATTTTTAAATACGTCCCTGAGGTTAGTAGTTACATAAATTCTATTAATATCATTGCAGGTGAAATTATCCCTGACATATTCAAATATTTTTTGCGCCTTTTCTTTTTGCGTGGCGGCATTCTTTACAACCCTTTCAACCTCATCATCTAACCAGTTGTTCGCCCTGTTAATTGAAACGCCAAATTCTTCATCAAGCATCAAATCACTTGCTACCTTTTCCCAGTTGTCCATATAATTTTTAGGAATGGAGTGAGGGAAGGCAACCTGGTTCAACTGGAATTCAATTTTAGCAATAGAATTGTGCACGGTAGTAGTAAAGGGCTCTTCTTTTAAAGCAGGAACATTCTTCATTACCCAGGTATGATATTCAATATTTCCATCTAATTTAAAAGTATTTAAACCGGAAGAGGTTGAGGGAGCACCACTAAAGCTTTCTTCCCTGGCTACGTGCTCTGTAAATGAAAAGCTGGTGCTCGAGTTTATAACTTTGTTTATAAAAAAAGGCTGGTAACCCTGTGAAAGGGTAACATACTTATAAAATTCAGGTATTCCTGCCTCATACTGGCTCCACAACACCGGGTATTCACCCTGGAAAATCCATGGCTGCAGGTTAAAAAAGAAATCTGATTTTACCTCGTAGGAATACTCAATAATGCTTCCTTCCTTAAGGGCCGGGAAAGTAAACTTTTTATATATCCAGTTTTTGCTGCGTTTCTCGGTGAACACAGAAGACTTATCCACTTTGGTTTGCACCACTTTGCCGTTTTCTAAATTGTAAGTAAAAGCATCAAGATCCTCCAGTTCTTCTGCTCTATTATCAACAACATACAGTGGTATGGTTATGGTAGCAGCATCAAACCCATTTTTGTTGATAATCTTTATCCGCTTTTTTTCTGTATATATTAAAGAAAAAGTAAGTTCGGTTGAGTTGGCAATGAAAGATGATTTGCCTACGTCGGCCACCACTACCGCATTTGTGCTCGAATCAATAAGCGCTGACTTAACATCAAAATCTTCGGGTTTTACTTTCCCGAATTTAATATTTAACTTGTCCTGTGCAAGTAAACTGCTTTGAATGGAAAATAATAACAGTAAGAGACAGGAGATTTTTAGGGTTCTCATGATAATATGGTTGAGGATAAGGATAAGGATGTGGATAAAAATTATAATGGCAAATGTACCACTTATTTTTGAAATAACAGATCACTAGTGTCCTGTTAAATTAAATTAAGTTTGAGTTGTTCGCATTTTAGTTCT
>JBDTWP010000012.1:0-41115 GCA_040006615.1 Ferruginibacter sp. | reverse complement strand
TCGAAACCAACATCGTTTGAAAATTATTTGGCCCGGCAGGGGTATTAAATCATGCCTTGAGGCAAGGAAAGCGACGTATGTCCACATTCAAATGCAGCATGATGCTGGCAAACTCTTAGCAGGCCCGCTTTCATTCATTTATCGGACAGGCGCAGATCCTCTCTCACCAATTGGTGTCAAAAATATTCAATTCAAACAGCTTCTAATATTTAAAAACTTTCCCATCCACCATCACTTCCTGGGTTGCTTCATCAAAGGTTGCCTTGTAGCCGGTTCTTATGGCAGCATTGGTCATGATGTTGGCTATTGAATGATAATAGCCCGCTTCAACCGGCGCGTTGGGTTGCTTACGGCTACGGACACACTCCATCCAGTTAAGTACGTGCATGGAAGTCAATGCATCTCCCCCCGTATTAGCACCGGCGGCTACCTGAACGGCCTTTTCCGATAAATTAATTTCAGGCAGCAGGTTAGCATGCATGTTCATGGCCCTGGCCATATCTTCCTTCAATCCACCAATGGGAGATATTCTGTTGGTGATCAGGTTTAATTCGCCACCATTTGAATAATAAATTTCGGCAGGATTTTCATCACCATTATGCATACGCGACATAAACACCACCTGGAAACCGGTTCCAGGATCATCCTTCGGGCCATAGTCAAAAACAGCAGTAGTTGTATCCCAGTTTCGCCTGCCATCCTTCCATTGGTAAATACCCCCGTTGGCAGTTACGCTCCTGGGATGTTGCAGACCGCTAAACCAATGCACGGTATCGATCTGGTGCGACATCCATTGACCGGGCATACCTGAAGAATAGGGCCAGAACAAACGATACTCAAGGTATTTTCTTGGGTCAAATGGCTCAAATGGCCGGTTCATCAGGAATCGTTTCCAGTCAAGATCCTCCTCCCTGCATTTCGCCACAAGGGCGGGCCTGCGCCACCTTCCGGGTTGGTTTACGTTCCAGGTTAGTTCAACCATGGTAATTGGGCCAAACTTACCACTCTTTATAAAATCCGCTGCCGCCGCATAGTTGGGCCCGCTTCTCCTTTGTGAACCAATCTGTACAATACGATCGGAAGCTTTAATCGTCTTAAAAGCTGAGCGGTTATCATCCATTGTTTCAGCAAAAGGCTTTTCACAATATACGTCGCATTTTGCCTTTACTGCTTCCACTGCATGCAAAGCATGCTGAAAATCGGGGGAAGCGATAAAAACACCGTCAATGTCTTTCAACGCATGCAATTCTTCATTATTTTTACAGGCGGTTATATCATGCCCCAGTTTTTCTTTCAGGTATTGCCGGCCCTCTTCCCTTCGCAATGTCCAGATATCTGATAAAGCAACAATATCAAAGTTGAGGGCTTTGTAATGCTGCATAAAACAAGGCAGGTGAGACTGTTTGAACCGGTCAGCGAAGCCGATAACGCCCAGCCGGACCCTGTCGTTGGCGCCGATAATACTGGCATAGCTTTTAGCACTGAAATCCATCGTTGCAATGTAAGTGCCGGCTGCAGCACCTACAGAGGTTTTTATAAAATTGCGGCGGTTATTTTTTTTCATACTGGTGGTTTGGTGAATGGTGAATAGGCAATGAGCAATGAGCAATTGGCAATTGGCAATCGTCAATGGTCAATCGTCAATGGTCAATCGTCAATCGTCAAATTATCAATTATCAATTATCAATTATCAATTATCAATTATCAATTATTTAGAGTTCCCTGATCTTTATGCTTCTGAAAGATACATGGGTTCCATGCTCCTGCAACAGAATATGCCCCCTGGCTGCCATCCCAAAGCCCGGCCAGTGCTCGTATTTACTCCGGGCTACCAGTGCATAAAAATAAGGAGTTCCGCGCTGGTATTCCACCACTTTCCATCCATTGATCCAGTGTTCTGTTTTCCCATCGGGATTCACAACAATTCTTCCGCGGTTCCACTCCCCGATGGGTAATTTCTCCCTCCTGCTTTCGGTAATTTTCAGGGCCGGAATGAGATCATACAATGAAGCCATGGTGCGGTTGCCAATTGATCCCAATTTTCCGTCAGGATGTTTATCATCATCCAGTATCTGGTATTCGAGGCCGATCGCAGAACCCTGGTTATTTTCTTTTTCCGTTACAAAATACTTTACACCGCTGTTAGCCGTATCCGTTAGTTTAAATTCAAACTGCAGGTCAAAAGCCCCGAATTCCTCCGTAGTAACGATATCCCCTCCATTTGCGGATTCCGCGCCTGTTGATGCCCTTACATTCAGTGTGCCGTTATCTATATACCAAACCTTATCCGGGAAAAAAGTCTTATAAGCGCCACGCCATCCATTGGTTGATTTACCATCCCATAATAAGCGCATACCGGACCGTTTTTCATCTGCTGAAAGATCATTGGGTATAGTATTGATAACAAAAATATTACCTGGCGGAGAAGGTTTGAGATTATGGGTTTGAATCCGGATATTGCGCCAGCGAATTTCTTTTCCGATATCCTTTTTATCATCAATGGCATGTACCTGTAAGGCGATAAATCCTTTCGGAGTCATTTCATCTATGAGATGCGCACAGGCCACACCGTTTACCCAGGTGCGGATACTATTACCGATACATTCAATGCGGTAATGATTCCATGCGTCATTTTTAAAGGCCGTTTTTGCACCCGGGTTATTTTCAAGGGAATAAAGCCAGCCTCTCCTGGCTTCGTCATAAATGCCACCACTCCATGCACGGGAAGAGGGATCGATTTCCACCTGGTAACCATGCACTCTTTCGGGTGTTTTTTTATCTGTAACATTACATTTGTCGGACGCGTCATTTATTTCACTCCTGAATTGAATACCTGAATTCATGGTATTATTCACTTTAAAATCTATTTCAAAAATAAAATCGCCGTAATTTTTTTCCGTTGCCAAAAAACTATTCGGTTCATTGGGTAAGGTAGTGCCAATGATCTCTCCATTCTTTGCTTCGTATTTTGCTTTGCCATTCAGTAGTTTCCATCCTTTCAGGTCTTTACCATTAAAAAGATTCACCCACTGCTCTTTCGGTTTGTTCTGAGCAAACAGCGAATAAACCGAACATGCAAGTATCAACAATATTGAAGGCAAATATTTATTTTTCATCTGATTATTTTCATAAGTCTTTGAAGGGAAATTGTAAATGGTGTTTTTTTTTCACGCGTGCAGGAAATAAACTAAAGCAAGGTAATAAAATCTTCTGCAATGAGATGACATCTTTTTAAAAGATGTCATCTCATTGTAGAGAAAACAAGTTAATTTGCAGGTATTAAAAACCGATTGACTCACCAATATATTTGAAATGAAAAAAAACAAGCATGCAATTTTCACTGAGAACAAATCCCGTAGAAATTTTATTAAGAAGGGGCTTACGATGGCTGCCGGGTTTTACATTTTACCCCGTCATGTTTTAGGTGGGAAGGGATTTACAGCCCCCAGCGACCGGCTAACTGTTGCCGGTATCGGCGCCGGTGGCAAAGGTGAAAGCGACCTGGATAATTTTTTTAAGAGTGGCAAAGCGGATATAGCTTTTTTATGTGATGTAGATGACCGGCAGGCCGTTAATAGCCGGAAACGTTTTCCCAAAGCCAAATATTATAAAGACTACCGGGAGATGCTTGAGAAAGAGAACAAGAACTTTGATGCGGTTTCCGTTTCCACACCCGATCATAACCATGCCATACAAGCGATGGCGGCAATGCAACTGGGCAAGCATGTTTATGTACAAAAACCACTAACGCATGATATTTATGAAGCAAGAATGCTCACTGAAGCAGCTGTAAAATATAAAGTGGTTACACAAATGGGCAACCAGGGTTCTTCCAATGACGGCGTAAGGAAATTAATGGAATGGTACAATGCGGGAATTATTGGCGAGGCAAAAGAAGTCTATATCTGGACCGACCGACCTGTGTGGCCACAAGGCGTTCCATGGCCCAAATTATCCGGGGCGGTTCCTCCTGAACTGGATTGGAACCTTTGGTTAGGCACGGCGCCCCAAAAAAATTATGTTGATAATATCGTCCCTTTTAACTGGCGCGGCTGGTGGGATTACGGTACCGGCGCATTGGGTGATATGGGATGTCATTTAGTAGAAGCCCCGTTTCGTGTTTTAAATCTTGGTTATCCTACGGAAGCTGCATGCAGTGTCAGCAGCGTATATACGGGACCGTTTACAAGAGGATATTTTCCTGATGGCCCGCCCGCTTCGTCGACTGTTACCTTAAAATTTGAGGGCAAAAACTCAAAGCCCCCAATAATAATGCATTGGATGGATGGTGGCATACAGCCTGACAGGCCTGAAGAACTCGGTCCCAATGAACAAATGGGAGATGGAGGTAACGGAGTAATATTTGTAGGCACCAGGGGCAAAATGATGTGTAGCACTTATGGTGAAAATCCGCAATTGTTGCCTCTGTCACGTACCAAAGAAGTGAATGTACCGGAAACCCTTGCCAGGGTTGCCAATGGAACGGGCGGACATTATGCCCAATGGGTAGAAGCCTCTATAGCAGGATATGACAGTGTAAAGGCGAAGAACCTCAGTTCGCCTTTTGAAATTGCGGGGCCATTAACTGAAACAGTTTTGATGGGTAACCTTGCGATCAGGAGCTATGATATCCAAAAAGCAGGTAAAAACGGGTCCAAAAGGGCTGAATATCCGGGCAGGGGAATAAAATTATTGTGGGATGGGCCCAATATGAAGGTCACCAACTTTGATGAAGCTAACCAGTTTGTAAAGAGAAATTACAGGGAGGGATGGAAACTGGGGGAGTGAGGGTGAAAGGGCAATGGGCAATAGGCAATGAGCAATAAGCAATGGGCAATGGGCAATAGGAAATGGGCAATGAGTGTTGGTCAATCGTTAATGGTTTATGGTGAAATATTGACTAGGTCCCACTGCAAACAGGTTTTATCCATGCGTTTCATTTGCGTTTTATCCACGGGTTATCCCGTGGCTATTTAAATTCAACCCTGCTGGGTTTCGCGGAATTTTTATGCAAAGGAATTACTTTTACCTTCTTTTGTTATATTCAAATTTAAGTCAATTCTTCTTTTTTTGTGAGGATTTCGGCTGCGATTCAGGAAGCACAATAACTGCACAACCGGATTGGCGGCCCATGCAAAATGCATGGTATTTACCATAAATATCCCAGACAAAAATATTCTCCATGTTTGCAAGTTACCGGAACAACCCGGGTTATGAAGTAGCCCATGCTTTATCACCCTTCTTATATGGAAACGATCCGTCATATTTTCCGGGAACGGGCAGGTAACGTAATGCCTGTGTAGCGCCCTCCTTTGAGCTGAAATATCCAAGCACCGTAAGTTCCTTCATCATACGGAAATAATGAGATGGATCATCCTTGCCCTTTTTGGCCTGGTATTCCTTTTGCTCTTTATCAAGTGTTGTCAATAATTCCGTACGTTGCTTAGGATCGGCTTTTACAAAGGAAGCATTGAATTGCTTCTCACTCAGTTCATCAATTTTCTTCAGACCCTCCAGGAATATCTGCTGCTCCTTTTCATTATAGCAGTCAAATATCATCACCGCCATGAAATTGCCAACTTTTGCCTCTTTAGCGCCAGGACTGCTTGTAGGGGGTAAAATAGTATCGGCAATTTCATTCATAAAAGCTACCTGGCTTTCACTGAATAAAGCATTTACCTGTTTATCAGTTGACTTGCAACCGGAGATACTGAAAACAGATCCGCCCACGATGGATCCGCCCAATAAAATTGCCACATTTTGCAGCAAATCTCTTCTTGTCATATTCATGTGCTTGATTTTTAAGTTATTTATAAATTACCTTTTTTCAATTCATTAAATGCAAAATCAGCGACCCTTGCCGTTAACGCCATATAAGTAAGGGACGGGTTTTGGCAGGCAGAGGATGTAAATGCAGCCCCATCGGTTATAAATACATTTTTAGCATCCCATACCTGGTTGTATTCATTGAGCACGGATGTTTTGGTATCCCTTCCCATACGGGCAGTCCTCATTTCATGTATCCCGTGGCCATATTACGGCCGCTATCGTGACCTAAAGTTACAGGTTTCCTTTTTTTAATTCGTTTACTGCAAAATTTGCCGCTCTCGCCGTTATTGCCATAAATGTCAGCGAAGGATTTTGTGTACTTGTGGATACCATACATGCACCATCTGTGACAAAAACATTTTTACAGTTATGAAACTGGTTCCATTCATTCAACAGGGAGGTTTTAGGGTCTTTTCCCATTCTTACTCCGCCCATTTCGTGAATATCATTTCCTGGTTTACGGCTATTATCGTAGGCTGAAATATTTTTGCATCCGGCTTTATCCAACATTTCTGCACCCTGCACCAAAAAATCTTTTAAAACTTTTTCATCATTATCATCAAAGTCAACTGATGTGATCAATAAGGGAACGCCCCAGTCATCTTTCTGTGCGTCACTTAGCCTCACATGATTTTTTTCCTTTGGTATTGTTTCACCCTGCATCATCATACTAATACCCCATCCACCTGGTTCCGTAAGTGATTCTTTAAACTCACCGCCAATACCGGCTTTACTTAAACCCTGCTGCCAACCCCCACGGCCGGCACTGAAATGCACCATATAACCACGCAAGAACCCGGTTTCCTGTTTAAGCACATTGCGGAAGTTTGGCATCATAACGGCAGTTGGCCTTCTGCCATATTCAATTTTATCTTCAAAGCCTTCCAATTCCGCACTAATATCACCGCGGTAATTATGAAAGGCAATATATTTCCCTAACAAACCATTATCATTACCAAACCCATCCGGGAACCTGTTTGACACCGAATTAAGAAGTATCAGGTTCGAGTTTAAACATGCCGCATTCACAAAAATTATTTTTGCGAAATATTCAGTGGTTTGTTTTGAATGAGCATCAATAATCCTTACACCCACCGCCCTTCCCTTCATTTCATCATAAATAATGGAATGGACAACAGCATCTGGTCTTAGGGTAAGGTTCCCTGTTTTTTCGGCCCATGGCAAAGTAGAAGAATTAGAACTAAAATATCCACCAAACGGACATCCCCTATAACAGATATTCCTGGCCTGGCATTTACCGCGACCCTGCTGCAAATGAACTTCTTTCGGCTGGGTAAGATGTGCACACCTGCCCTGGACTACATAACGGTCCGGATAGTTTGCCATTATTTTATGCTGCAAGTGTTTTTCAGGCATATTCATTTGCCAGGGTTCCAGAAATTCACCATCCGGCAAGGTTACCAACCCGTCCTTATTGCCACTAATGCCTACAAATTTTTCCACATGACTATACCACGGTTCCACGTCATGGTAGCCAATGGGCCATTCTACCGCAAAACCATCACGTGCAGGACCTTCAAAATCAAACTTACTCCAGCGTTGGGTTTGCCTTGCCCAAATCAATGACTTACCACCTACCTGGTAGCCACGAATCCAGTCGAAAGGTTTTTCCTGTATATAAGGGTGATCTTTATCTTTCACAAAAAAATGCTGGGTGGTTTCATCAAATGCATAACAACTATTTGCAATCGGGTTGTCTTTCTTTAATTTTGAGGTTAACTGTGCACGATGGGTAAACTCCCAGGGATCCATTGAAGTGGTAGGATAGTCCTTTTTATGTTTTACGTCTCTGCCTCTTTCCAACACTAATGTTTTCAGGCCATTTTCACACAATTCTTTTGCCGCCCAACCGCCGCTAATGCCCGATCCTATTACAATTGCATCGTATGTATGGCCGATCGTTGGATTAATGTTTTTCAGGGTTGAATCGCCAGGCATAAATTTTGCGGAATTTAATGATCAGGGTAAAAAATTCAAATGTTTCCTTTTTTCAATTCATCAAATGCAAAATTAGCAGCTCTTGCCGTTAATGCCATATAGGTAAGTGATGGATTAACACAAGCAGCAGATGTCATGCAGGCCCCATCTGTTACAAATACATTTTTAGCATCCCAAACCTGGTTATTACCATTTAACACCGAGGTTTTAGCATCTTTACCCATACGGGCCGTACCCATTTCGTGAATACCCCTGCCTGGTGTGCCATCTCCATCATGCCCTTTCACATTTTTGACACCAGCGGCTTCCAGCATTTCAACGGCGTCATTCATCATATCCTTGCGCATCTTTAACTCATTTTCCTTCAACTCGCAATCAATGGCCAATATATTGAGTCCCCATTTATCTTTTTTGGTTTTATCCAGTGTAACTTTATTTTCGGCATAAGGAAGTATTTCTCCAAAACCACCGATGCCCATATTCCATATTCCTGGTTCCGATAGTGCTTCTTTAAATTCCGCACCTACACTTAATTCAGCCACTTGTCTTTTCCAGCCTTCCCGGCTTGCACTTCCCTGGTAACCAAATCCACGTAAATATTCACGCTTATCATTTAAAAGGTTCCGGTAACGGGGTATATAGATACCATTGGCACGACGGCCATAGGTATATAAATCCTCAAATCCTTCCACATCGCCATTTGCGCCTACGCCCAAATGGTGATCCATCAGGTTTTGCCCCAACGCATTGCTGCTGCTACCCAGCCCATCGGGCCAGATATCCGTAGCAGAATTCATCAATACCCAGGTTGAGTTCAATGTGGAAGCATTTAAAAATACGATCTTGCTAAAGAACTCATAGGTCTTGTTCGTTTCTGCATCCAGTATTTCAACTCCTTTTGCTTTCTTAGTGTCTTTATCATAGATGATCTTTGTGGCGATCGAAAATGGACGCACTGTCAGGTTTCCAGTTTTCATCGCTGCAGGAAGAGTAGCGGATTGGGTACTGAAATATGCTCCAAAGGGACAGCCCAAGGCACATTTATTCCTGTACTGGCAGGCGTCTCTTCCCTCATGGGCTTCGGTCAGGTTAGCCGACCGTCCCATTATCATGGTGCGGGCATTTTTATAATGATCCTTCAGTCTTTTAGATACATCCTTTTCCACGCAATTCATTTCCATGGCGGGCAGAAATTGTCCGTCCGGTAATTGCGGAAGACCTTCCTTAGAACCATTTACTCCCGCAAATTTTTCTGCATGGTCATACCAGGGAGCTATATCTTTATAACGAATTGGCCAATCTACACCATGGCCGTCTTTTGCATTGGCCTCAAAATCGAGATCGCTAAAGCGATAACATTGACGTCCCCAGGTTAAAGACCGTCCCCCAACATGATAACCCCTAAACCAGTCAAAGCGTTTTATTTCGGTGTAGGGGCACTCACTGTCTTTAACCCAAAAGTCCAGGTTCTGCTCACTGAGCGGGTAATCCCTTTTCAATACGGGGTAATCTTTGATCATCTGTATTGTTCTTCCCCCGGCGTGTGGAAATTCCCAGGGATCCTTATTGGCGTTTGTATAACCCGTTTTGTGCTCAATATTCCGTCCCCGTTCCAGCATTAATACCTTTAATCCTTTTTCTGTAAGTTCTTTTGCAGCCCAGCCCCCGCTTATTCCGGAGCCAACTACAATTGCGTCATACGTATTGTCTGCCATCGTTTAAATTTTATGCCCCTGGTCCTCCATGGCGGAGCGATCTTCCGCCGCCATAGTTTTAGCCGACTTCTGACGGGCGTTTTAAAATATTTTTATTTCTAAAATATTGTCAAGTGATTTTATTGGTCTTTTTTGTTCTATTGCTAACCTACACATCACAAAGCATGACCGCTTCTTTCAAAGACTTTATTTTATCCTCTTTCACAGGAATGAACTCCTGGGCAACATAGTCTTTAAATCCTGTTGCAAGGATTGCTTTCATGATTGCAGGATAATACAATTCCTGGCTTTCATCAATTTCGTTCCTGCCCGGTACACCCCCTGTATGATAATGGCCTAAATACTGATGGTTATCCTGGATGGTACGGATCACGTCGCCTTCATCGATCTGCATGTGGTAGATGTCATAAAGCAGCTTAAAATTTCCGGATCCAATCCTTTTGCATAATTCTACGCCCCAGGGTGTTTTATCACACATATAGTCCTTATGATTAATTTTACTGTTGAGCAACTCCATTTGGATCATAATGCCATTTTGCTCTGCAAGTGGTAATATTTTTTTCAGCCCTTCAACGCAGTTGTTAAGTCCGGTTTCATCATCCATTCCATTGCGGTTTCCGCTAAAACATATCAGGTTTTTGTATCCTGCTTTAACCATTAAAGGAATTACTTCTTTATAATCCTTTACCAACTGTTCGTGGAATGTTTTATTATTAAATCCATTGGGTATGCTAACTGTGCCACCATGATAACACATGGAACTGAATAATTCGTATTTCTGCAACATGGGCCAGTCTTTCGGGCCAACCAGGTCAATAGCGCCAAAACCAATTTCCTTTACAGCCTGGCATAGTTTTTCGAGGGGTATAAAATTATAGCACCATTGACAAACCGAGTGATTAATATTTCCTTTCAATTTCAACTGTTTATCTTTTTTCATTTCTTCTGTTGAAAAGGATGATAACATGGATGAAGATCCCAGGGCTGCGGACCCAACCAGTATATTTTTGATGGCATTTCGCCTGTTTTGATGATCTGACATAGGAATAAATTTTTACACAATTGACTTAGAAAATGACTTGGTTAGTTCCTGTTTTCCTGACCGCATATAAAACAGTAAGATTGCAAAAGCTACTATTAAAACAAGGGGAATAATCAGGGTAACATTTATGATCTCCGGGCCTGCGGCCTTTTTTGCTTCATTTAGGGCAGTAACCATGGCGGGGGTTGCTGAAACATCGGAATAGGCTTGTACGGTAGCTCCATCCGGGAGTTTCGCAGCAAGTAATCTATCATAATATCCCCCCATGAATATCATGTAAAGAGATACGGCAAACATGCCGGCGCCGCCCATCAGGTTCATACCAACGGCACCTGTTTTTGGCAGGTTCTCAGAAACAAATCCAAGCATTGTGGGCCAGAAATAACAAACTCCGATACCAAATATCAATGCGCCGACAAAAAGCATATCACCTGTGGTATGGCTAAGGAGGTATAATCCCAATGCTGCAAATATTGCGGATATTAATAATACCCCCGACGGAGAAAACTTATGCACGACTGGTCCTGCAAATGCCCGTCCTAAAACCATTACCCCGGTTTCAATGGTAAGTAATAATAATGCGTTGTCGCTTACATTTTTCAACAAGACATCAATCCACTGGCCGGTAAACAATTCGGTAATGGCCGTTCCAAACATTAGTATGATCATTACAAAAAACAGGGGAGTAAATAATGCCTTGTACATTTCAGCAGTAGATACGCCGCTTGAAACCCGCTCTGTAACAGGAAATTTTAATTCACTGAAAAGATAGCCATAAAGTAAGGTTGGAATAAGCATGATCCCTACCAGGATCTTCCAGTTATCCAGGTAAAAAGTATCAGGTATATTTATCCCAAAAAATCTTACGATCAGGGTGCCAATTACAATTCCACCAGGAAACCAAAGATGAAAGTGATTAAGCTTTGTTGTCTTATTTTCAGGATAGAGGCTTGCTACTAGCGGGTTACAGGCCGCCTCCACCGTACCATTTCCGATACCTATCAACAGGGTTGAGAAAAAGAGTGACCAAAACCCGGTTGCCATAATGGTAAGTACAATACCAAAAAGATGGAAAACGGCGGCGGCAACAAGCAGTTTTTTCATTCCTATTATATCCACGACCATACCACCCACTATTATAGCCAGTGGAAAGCCCCAGAACGCGGTACTTGTAATTATACCCGCCTGTTCCTGGGAGAGGCCGAAATTATGTTTCCATGTATCGAGCAAACCGGCGCGGATACCAAATGAGAGGGAGGTAACCAGTAAAGCCATGCAACTGGCCACAAAAAGTTTATTCCGTTGAATATTGGCAGACATAATCGTTTATTTATGATTTGGTTCAAAATTGCTTTCGAAAAAATAAATGTAATATTATTGAATTTTAGGTAAAAACGGATTTAAATTAACAATTGTTTTTTTTGTTAGCTGGAAGCGGGCAAAAATAATTGTAAATATTAAATGTATTTTTCTTCAATTTGTGTATTAGTTTATAAAATCACTGGCCATTTAATCATAGATAACAGGTGTTAGGAATCATTTAATAATGCGTGCCGGTCAATCCATGTTGGGAAAAGATACGAAAATAAAGATCTGGCAACCCTGGCAAATAAATTTATTAATTGCACAAAAATTTTATCCGTAAAATTGTAAAAAGTTTCACGATGTAAATATATTTAAAGAAACAATTTTAAAACGATTCATATGAAAAGAAAATTACGAATGGGAATGATCGGAGGTGGCAAGGATGCCTTTATCGGTGCCATACACCGTTTTGCCTTCAACATGGACGGTTTGGTTGAATTGGTATGCGGAGCGTTAAGTATCAACCCCGGGATCGCAAAAGATTCGGGGCAGTCCTTATTTCTTCCGGAAGACAGAATTTACCTGACTTATGAAGAAATGATTGAAAATGAAAGTTTGCAGCCTGCTGATAAGCGCATCGATTTTGTGACGATCGTGACACCAAATTTTGCTCATTTCGCTCCCGCAAAACTGGCCTTGCAAAGAGGCTTTAATGTAGTGATTGAAAAGCCGATGACATTTACATTGGAAGAAGCGAAGGAATTAAAAGCATTGGTTGAAGAAACGGGTCTTTTACTTTGCCTCACGCACACCTATTCTGGTTATCCAATGGTAAAACAGGCAAAGGCAATGGTGAGAGAAGGAGTATTGGGCAAAGTAAGAAAAGTGTGGGTGGAATATCCGCAGGGCTGGCTTAGCAGACTGTCAGAAAGAGAGGGCAATCAACAGGCTGCCTGGCGAACGGATCCCAAGCGAAGCGGCAAGAGTGGCTGCATGGGTGATATTGGTACGCATGCTGCTCATTTGGCAGAATATATAACCGGTTTGAAAATCACTCATCTATGTGCAGATCTGAATATTATGGTTAAAGGCCGGGCATTGGATGATGACGGCAATGTATTGTTGAAATTCGATAATGGCGCTGCCGGTGTACTAATGGCTTCGCAGGTGGCTGCCGGTGAGGAAAACGCTTTAAAGATACGGGTGTATGGAGAAAAGGGAGGCATCGAATGGGCGCAGATGGAACCAAATACATTGCTTGTACGATGGCTGGATGCACCTGCACAGATTCTTCGTGCGGGGGGAAATTATGGAGACAGGCTCTCCCCTTTTGCAACAAGTAATTGCCGGACGCCCGGTGGCCACCCGGAGGGTTACCTGGAGGCATTCGCAAATATTTATAAAAATTTCGCCAACACTTTGTCTGCAAAAATAGACGGTACCCAAGCCTCCAAAGAATCACTTGACTTTCCGTCGGCAGATGAAGGAGTGAGAGGAATGGCTTTTATTGATAATGTAGTTGCGTCCGCGAAATCGGATAAGAAATGGACAGAGAATATTGTATAGGGTTTTCGGTTTACTGTTTACGGTTTACGGTTTCCTGTTTACGGTTTACGGTTTTCTGTTTACGGTTTACGGTTTTCTGTTTACGGTTTACGGTTTACGGTTTACGGTTTTCTGTTTAGGGTGCAAAGTGTATAATGTATTGGCGATGGTTGGCGATTTGTAACAGTTGAAATCTTTCACCATTCACCTTAGACTACAATGACCCACACACATGAATACAATAACAATTTTAAGAAACTATCAATTATCAATTATCAATTATCAATTAAATAAAGATGCAAACAATTAAAGGTCCCGGCATATTTTTGGCACAATTTGCAGGCGATGCTGCTCCATTCAATACGCTACCCGCTATTTGCAAATGGGCCAAAGAAAAAGGATTCACGGGTGTTCAGATACCTTCGTGGGATGCAAGGTTTATTGACCTGCAAAAAGCCGCTGAAAGCAAGACCTATTCGGATGAAATCAAAGGAATAGTCCGGGAAGCCGGGCTGGAAATAACCGAGCTTTCTTCACACTTACAGGGACAATTAGTTGCGGTTAATCCTGCTTATGATGCACTGTTTGATGGCTTTGCCCCTGCCGAATTGCAAGGCGATTCAAAAGCAAAAACCGCGTGGGCGGTGCAGCAGCTGCTGTATGCCGCAAAAGCTTCCCTACATTTAGGGTTAAATGCGCATGCAACTTTTAGCGGAGCGTTGCTGTGGCCGACCGTATATCCCTGGCCACAACGACCCGGCGGACTGGTAGAAACGGGTTTTACCGAATTAGCAAACCGATGGTTGCCGATATTAAATGTTTTTGATGAATGCGGGGTGGATGTCTGCTATGAAATTCATCCCGGTGAAGACCTTCATGACGGTGTCTCTTACGAGATGTTTTTGGAAAAGGTAAATGATCATCCACGAGCCTGCCTGTTATACGACCCATCGCATTTTGTCTTGCAGTGCCTCGATTACCTGGCTTATATCGATCACTACCATCAACGGATAAAGGCTTTTCACGTAAAGGACGCTGAATTCAATCCTACCGGCAAACAGGGTGTATACGGAGGATACCAAAGCTGGGTAAACCGTGCGGGACGTTTCCGTTCCCTGGGCGACGGCCAGGTTGATTTCAAATCCATATTCAGCAAACTCGCCGCATACGATTATAAGGGCTGGGCAGTGCTGGAATGGGAATGTGCCATAAAAAATTCTGAAGACGGGGCTTCTGAAGGAGCACCATTCATAAAAAACCATATTATAAAAGTTACCGAAAAAGCATTTGATGATTTCGCAGGTACGGGAAGCAATGAGGAATTTAACAGGACTATATTAGGGCTTTAATATTTCCCCCTTTAGAGAAAGCAGGGTGAGTTCAACCCAATTATTATCTTTTATTAACCCTTGCTTTAATAATTATGAATGAGCTTTCTGATATAGAAAAAAAAGATGACTGGCAATTGCTATTTAATGGCAAAACAATGGATGGGTGGCATGGCTACAACAAAGTCATCATCGGGCGGGGCTGGCAGGTAATGGACGGCACCTTACATTTTAATGGCAATGCCAAAGATGAATCAGAAAAAATGATCTGTAACGATATCGCCACTGACAAAATATTTTCAGACTTTCATATAAAACTGGAATGGAAAATATCGGATAACGGAAACAGCGGGATCATGTTTCACGTGCAGGAAGATCCGAAGTACAGAACTCCCTGGCTTACGGGTCCTGAAATGCAGCTGCTGGATAATGACGGGCATCGCGACGGACAATTCATAAAGCATCGTGCGGGAGACTTATATGATTTAATCGCCTGCAGTAAAGAAACAGTGAGGCCGGTTGGCGAATGGAACGAGGCTGCAATTATCGTACACAACAGCAACCTTCGTTTTATGCAAAATGGAGAAGAAGTAGTTTCAACTACCCTTTGGGATGAGGCCTGGAAAAAATTAGTTGCAGGCAGCAAATTTAATGACATGCCGGATTTTGCGAAATCCAGGTCGGGAAAAATTACTTTACAGGATCATGGGGACCCCGTGTGGTTTCGCAATATAAAAATAAAGGACCTATATTGTGTTCAAATAAGTGTAAAGGGTTGCCCATCCCCGAGAAGAGGCCAGTGAACAGTTACAACCTGTTAAAAAGGCTGGCAACCCTGCCGGATCCTGTAAAATCAAGCGCATGACGATTATCATATTATTCATAGCAATCTTCGGTCTGCTATTACTGATTGGCTGGCTTAAGATCAACCCGTTTGTATCATTGCTTTTTGCCGCCTTTTTTGTGGGTATTGCCAATGGCATGTCGCTGAATAAACTGATTGGTTCTATCAATACCGGAATCGGTGGAACCATTGGCCCCCTTGTGCTCACGCTTGTTTTTGGAATGGTGTTGGGCACTATTCTTTCTGAAACCGGCGCAGTGCAACAAATCAGTTCCCGGTTAATAAAATTTTTTGGCGAAAAATATATTAAACTGGCAATGGTGATCACCGGTTTTAGTGTAGGAATTGCCATGTTTTATAATGCTGGTTTTTTGGTATTGATCCCGCTGGTATTTGCTGTCGCCGCAAAAAGTGGTAAGCCGTTGGTAGTGATCGGCATTGCGGTAGCTTCAGGACTATCTGTTACGCATTGTTTTTTGCCACCACACCCAGGTCCTACCGCTTTAGCGGTTATTTTTAAAGCAGATATCGGTAAAACTTTATTGTATGGAATTGTAGCAGGGATTCCTGCTTTAATTGTAGGAGGCTTAATATTTCCCCGGTTTATAAAAATGATACGGCCTGTTGGCGAACAAAAATTTTTTGCTGTTCAAACTTTTGATGAAAATAAATTACCTGGTTTTGGCGCCAGTTTTTTTATTGCAGTGATCCCTGTTTTATTAATGGGATTTTATGCTTTATCCGAAATTTTTATGAAAGCGGATAACCCTGCAGGTAGTGTATTGAAGTTTTTGGGCGATCCCGGTATCTCTTTGTTTATTGCTTCATTTCTTGCGATCGTAATCTTAAGAAAAAAAAGTGGTGCCAAACTGAATGTGCTGATGAACAAATCGTTTGATTCTGTAAGCAGTGTTACATTGATCTTACTGATCATTGCAGCGGGCGGTGCGTTTAAGCAGGTTTTAATCGATAGCGGAACAAGTAATTACATTGCTGAGTACTTTAAAGGCTCATCCATTCCACCGCTGTTCCTGGCATGGATGATTGCCGCTTTTATCAGGATTGCTATTGGTTCAGCTACTGTAGCGGGATTAACCGCGGCTGGCATTGTGCTACCATTGGTATCCAGCATGCATGTAAGTCCGGAACTAATGGTTATATCAATCGGTGCGGGAAGTGTGATGTGTTCTCATGTAAATGATTCCGGTTTCTGGATGTTTAAAGAATACTTTGGGCTTAGCCTGAAGGATACATTCCGCACCTGGACCGCCATGGAATCGATCATGTCGGTTGTGGGACTTGCAGCGATCTTATTGCTGAATATGGTGATAAGTGAAACAGGGAATTAACCCGGTTGCACTGGCTGCATATAATTTTTTTATGCCTAATCAATTAACTTATTATGCTACCTTCATCAACTCAAACATAATTCCATGAATAATTTACCTGCAAAAATTTTATTCCTCGTTTATTTCAGTGTGCCTTTTCTTTCACTTGCGCAAATGCCAAAAAGATCAGGCGAATTTTACCAGCTTACGGTATATCATTTCTCGACCGCTGAACAGCAACAATTAATTGAGCAATACCTGAAGGACTCCTATTTACCGGCGCTGCACAGGCAACAAATAAAAAAAGTTGGCATATTTACCCCCATTGCCAACGATACCGCAATGGACAAACGATTGTACATTCTCATCCCGGTAAGTACCCTGCAAGAGACAGTTGAATTACAAGCAAAGCTATCCAAAGACAATGATTACCGGGAAAATGGTAAATCCTATCTTGACGCGGTATACAAAAACCCGCCCTACAACCGGATGGAGAAGATACTGTTGGAAGCCTTTCCCCTTGCTCCTTTCCTGACGCTTCCAAAACTTACAGGTCCCAGGGCCGAAAGGGTATATGAATTACGCAGCTACGAAAGCGCAACAGAAAAAATATTTCAAAATAAAGTTAAAATGTTTAATGAAGGAGGAGAGATAGCATTATTCAAAAAACTCAATTTCAACGCCATTTTTTATGCATCCGTACTTGCCGGCTCTACGATGCCCAATCTCATGTATATGACCAGTTTTGAAAATGTGGCGGATAGGGATGCCCACTGGAAAAGTTTTGGCGACGCTCCTGAATGGAAAACCACTTCTGCCATGCCGGAGTACCAAAACAATGTTTCAAAAAATGTTACTATTTTTATGCGTGCAACAGCATATTCTGATTATTGAAAGTGAATGGTGAAAGTGACCAGGAGAATACAGGTTGTTTATGACAGATTGGTTCCTTACTATTTACAAACGATCAACCATCAACTTCAACTTCAACCTTCAACTTAGAATCTTTCAACTTTCAACCATCAACCATCAACTACTAACAATTCAAACGATTGAACCATGAATGTAATTCAGCTAATCAAAAAGACCATTCTCCCCGTCCTCCTATTTGCCGCTTTTTCTTTCGCTTTCAAAAAGAAAGACCCGGCTGTTTTGATCTTTTCCAAAACAAATGGTTACAGGCATCAAAGCATTCCGGCCGGGATTGAAGCTATTAAAAAACTGGGTTTGACAAACAACTTTTCGGTAGATGCAACAGAAGATTCGCTGGCATTTACAAATGAAAACCTGGCTAAATATAAAGCAGTTATTTTCCTGAATCCTACCATGAACGTATTGGGTGAAGCGGAACAAAAAGCGTTGGAAAATTTCATTCAAAAAGGAGGCGGATTTGTAGGCATACATGCGGCAACTGATTGCGAATATGACTGGCCATGGTATGTAAAAATGGTAGGTGCCAGTTTTCTTTCACACCCCGAACAACAGGTAGCTAAATTAATAGTGACTGATAAAGATAATATTGCTACCAAACACCTGCCTGGTGTATGGGAAAGAAAGGATGAATGGTACAATTTTAAGAACATGAACCCCGATGTACATGTGCTCCTGAAAATTGACGAGACTTCTTATAAAGGCGGGAAAAATGGCGACAACCATCCAATGGCCTGGTATCATGAGTACGACGGGGGAAGGGCTTTTTACACTGAACTGGGGCATACAGAGGAATCATTCAGTGAGCCGGCTTACTTACAGCATTTATTGGGGGGAATAAAGTATGCGTTAAAGAAATAGGTTAATTAGCTAATGGGAAAATGTGAAAATGGGTTATGTACTTTATATACCTTATATAACAGATTAGCCTTTTATACTCAATATACTGTTTTAGTCTTCTTAATTCAACCGCCCCATATAAAAATCCAGCACTTTCATTCGTAGCAGGTATTCGTAACGGGAAGTAATGATGGTGGCGTTGGTGCGGTCAAGGTTATTTTTTGCTATAAGGTATTCCGGAGAATTGATTACTCCATTTTCAAAACGAATGCCAGCGATCCGGAATGATTCAGCATATGCAGCTGACTGTATTTGCAACATTGTGTACCGTTTATAGGTAGTTGTTATATTTATATAAGCCTGATCCACCGCCTGCCTTAGCTGAAATTTGATATTATCCGCTATCAATTGATTGTTTTTTTCTTCATTCTTTGCCAGCCTGACATTTGACCTGTATCTGAAAGAATTAAACAGTGGAATGCTTACACTTACACCATACGCACTGGACAGGTTATTATTCAGTTGGTTGGAATACCTGATTGGCTGGCTGCTGAATTTGGTTTGACTGGTAATTACAGGAAGACTATTCCCATTTACGATTACATAATCGCCACTGGGTACATCTGAGGATCCAAGATTTTTATTTAACATAGCCGCGCTGGAGTAATTGGTATTCAATACGCCATATATTGATAACCTGGGATAAAATGCTGCTTTGGCAACCTTTACTGCCATTGTACCCGTCTTGATTTTTAATTCACTTGCCTTTACCGATGCAAGCTTCTGCAGCGCCGTAGTATAAATCTCATCCGGTAACGCATCATACATTTTTACCGTTTCGTTAAAACCATCCCTGTTAATTTTCATATTGACATCATAGGGAATATTCATTAATTGTGTTAAGGAAAGCATACTGCCCGAAAGATTGTTTTCCGCATTGATTATCGCCAGTTCATCCCCCGCATATTGCCCTTTCAGATCACTCAGATTTGCCGGTGAAGTAGCCCCTTCTTTTGCAACTAATTCCAGCCTGTCAACCTGCTGCTTTGTTACATCAGCCTGTTGCCTGGCCAATACCAGTGCATCCTCATTATTTAAAATCTGCAGGTAGGCCAATATTACCAGCAATGTTAATTCATCTTTGCGTTGTTGCCATTCCATGGTAGCAGTGGCAAAAGCGAATTCATTTTGGCGGATGCTGTTCTTCAACAGAAAGCCGCTATAAACCGGCACACTGGCCTGGGCATTTACGTTACTGGATGTAAGCTGCTGGTTAATATACCCGTTGGTAAAGGGATCAATGCTACGGCCACTGTTAAACCCATAATTATAACCACCTTCCAAAACGGGTAAACGATTATTCTTAGCCTGTTTATAACCTATTTCGGCATTGCGCATTAGTAATTCACTTTGCTTTGTCAAAATATTATTCTTCAATGCCGTATCAATAGCCTGTTGCAAACTGAGTTTTGTGCTTTGCGCATGAATGGATGCCGCACAAAAAACCATCATGCACAAAATTATGATCCTCGTCTTCATTTTTATTATTTTTTGTTATTGAGATATTGGGATATTGAGATATTGAGATATTTGGATATTGGGATATTAATCGCAGTTAATGTCTCAATATACCAATATCCTATTTTCCACTTATGCAATTATTCCTGAAAAACCGGGATACACTACAATTATCAATTATTAATTATCAACTATTCCTTATCCTTCCATCAAGCAAGTGGATGATCCTTTTTCCATAGCTGGCATTTTTTTCAGAATGCGTTACCTGTATGATCGTCACACCTTCTTCATTAAGAATCTTGAAGAGTTCCATTATTTCTTCGCCCTGTTTTGAATTTAGGTTCCCCGTGGGTTCATCGGCCAATAACAATTTGGGTTTGGCAATCAATGCTCTTGCTATGCCCACCAGTTGCTGTTGGCCGCCACTCAGCTGAGCAGGGAACAGATCTTTTTTACCAACTATATTAAACCTGTCAAGTATATCAGCTACCATTGCTTTTCTTTCTGCTGATTTAATATTCTGGTATATCAGGGGTGTTTCAATATTTTCATACACCGTTAATTCATCAATTAAATGGTAGGCCTGGAATACGAAGCCAATGTATTGTTTATATAAGGAAGATTTTTCTCTTTCTTTTAATTTGTGCACTGTTTCGTGCAAAAAATTATACTCACCCTCATTCGCTTCATCCAGCATGCCAATGATATTAAGCAACGTGGATTTACCTGAACCGGAAGGCCCCATGATAGAAATAAATTCTCCTTCCTTAATATCAAGATTGATATCTTTTAAAAGAAAAGTCCTGTTGGAACCGGTGTTTACCCATTTAAAAATTTTTCGTAATTGTATCATTATGGTTTAGTGTTTAGTGTTTTCAGTTTACGGTTTTCTGTTTACGGTTTTCTGTTTACGGTTTAGTGTTTACGGTTTAGTGTTTACTGTTTACTGTTTACTGTTTAGTGTTTACTGAGGATTGACTATTAACCCTTGACCGTTGACCGTTTTCCGTTGACCATTGCTTATTTTTTATTGCTTATTTTTTATTGCTTATTTTTTATTGCTTATTGCTTATTGCTTATTGCCTATTGCCTATTGCTTATTGCCCATTCTCCTTTATTCGGCGTGTAAATTATCAGCAGGATTTGTATTTGCAACACGGATCACCTGGGAACCTATTACCAACAATGCCAATATCAAAATAGCAACTGAGGCGAATGATAAAATACCAAATCCAATATCCACTCTTACTGCAAATATTTGCAGGAACAGGTAACTACATATCCAGCCCAGGGGTGCGGCTATCCCTATTGCCACTAATACCAGCTTCAAAAAGCTTTTTGAAAGCAGTGCCAGGATGGACGCAACGCCGGCGCCTAATACTTTTCGAATACTTACCTCTTTGATGCGTCCTTCTACTGTGTAAACGACCATTCCCAATAAACCAAGACATGCGATGGTAATACCCATAAATGCCAGCAAGCCTAACATGGAAACGGTTCCGGTCGCAGACTTAGTTTCGTAAAACTGCCGGTTGAACCAATTGTAGGAAAGATCCTGGTGCGGATTGAATTTTTTCCAGGTGCGTTGCAGTGATAAAACTAATGATCCTGCATCAGGTTCGGCCATGGCGGTTTTTACATTCATAAAATTGAATGCCTTTTCCCTGCTTCGAAAAACCAGCGGAGTAATGGGATGCTCAAAACCTTCAAAATGAAAATCTTTTAACACACCAGCCACCTGCACTTTTGTACTGTCATCCAGCAAAATGATCCTGCCAACCGCCTCCGGCGCTGTATTAATTTTTAACGCAGTCAACGCTTTTTCATTTAATAATACCGTTTTTTCTTCGTTGCTGGCGGAAGGTAAAAAACCGGTTCCTGCAATTATTTTCAGTTGCATATTCGAAACGAAATCTTCATCCACATCAAAGAAACTCATGTGAATGCCTTCATCGCGGGGTTGTTGTTTTACATTGATGTAGCCAGACGCAAACCTACCAAGGTTATCTGATGTAGCCGAAACGCCCGTTACGCCACTGATCGATGCGACTTCGTTTTTGAGCAACCGGTAATCCGTTCCCTGCAAAGGAATATTGATGATCCGCTGCCGGTTGAATCCATAGTCGGCAGTAGCCATATAATTAAACTGCTTGTTAAATACAAGCATGAAAATGATTACCACCAGTGATAAGCTGAACTGGAAAACGATCAATGCCTGTCTCAATCCGTTTCTTCCAAACAATCTTATATTCGGAAGGTTTTTTAATACTTCTACTGGTTTAAATGTGGAAAGAGTAATGGCCGGGATGACACCTGCCAGTAAACCAGCCAGCAAACTGAACAATAAAAACCAACCCGCCAGGACAGCATTCATTGAAACACCTTCAGGAAAAAACTCTGAACGGAGGGCAGTATAATTTTTCAGCTGTTCCATCATGATATAAGCCAACCCCAATGCAAAAAATGAAATCACGACAGACTCGATAATGAACTGCAGGAATATCTGGGATCTTAAAGCACCGGAAACCTTCCTTATCCCCACTTCCTTTCCTCTTTTCAAAGACCTGGCGATGGATAGGTTGGTATAATTGAAACAAGCGGAAATAAGAATGATAAATGCGATCGTTGACTCTGCAGCTATCTTTCCTATTGTAGCTCCCCGTCCGATACTGTTACCCAGATCTTCGCCCGGAGCAATTTTTGTGATTGACTGTACATCAAAAATAATACTGCTTTTGTTGGCAATACCGGATGTCCTGAAGGGAGCGGTTACATTATTCAATGCAGCGGTTAACTGTTTTTTGAAAATTCCTTCTTTAAGCATTACGTAAGTGTAACCCGCAGAAATATTCGACCAGTCAACTGAATTGGCAGGAAGTTTACCAGATCTTTCAAGGGCGGGAATACTACTCATCGAACTATACACACCGAAATCGATATGTGATTTTTTAATCGAACTTTCCATAACCCCTGTTACCATGAAAGTGCCCATTTTTTCAAATACCAGCGATTTGCCCACAGCATTTTCTTTCCCAAAAAAACGGGTAGCGGTTTCCCTGCTCAACACGATTTTATTGGGGGCATTCAATGCAGCGCCGCCATCGCCTTCTTCCAGTTTAAATCCAAACAATTTAAAAAAAGAAGGATCTGTAAATGCGACACTAACATCCAGGCTCTTTTTTCCCGAGCTAGCTTTTCCGTTCCATGCAGGATAAATACGGGCCGTATTTTCTACAATACCATAATTGTCCTTTAATGTTGCAGCCAGCGGCAGCGGCGTACTGGCGAGTCTGAAATCCCGGCCTTCCTGGTTAGTTACTTCGCTGATAATCCGGTAAGTACGGCCGGGTGCAGGATGAAAATTATCATAACTAAAATCATCCTGTATCCGCATTATAACGATCAGCCCGATACACATGCTTAAAGCCAGGCCGAAAATATTAATGAATGAAAACAATTTATGTTTTGACAGGTTACGGACCGCTATTTTCAGATAGTTTTTTAGCATTGCATTAAATATTGATACTTATAACCAGAGGGACCCACTTTTAACATCAGTACGATTTTGAATGTAGTAGTTGTCAATGACTATGCCAAAGGCAGAATCCTTGCCGGATAAGGGTTTCAGCTATTTAAATATTGGCAGGTGTACGAAAACGGACAGTTACTGTACAGTATCGCACACTCAACGTACCGGTATTAAACCCGATATAGCCGGTTTTTGGGGATTCCATCTATGCGCCTTATTTTTGCAATGCCACATTTAGTTCGGGTTAACCTATGTTCATTTTTCTGAAGACAGTGGCCGGTGAAGATTCACACCAGGGAAGGAGGAGAAGCGCGACCACGGGAGGTGGATACTCTTAACTGGTAACAAGATGTGAGCCTGAAGGGTATAGCAGCCTTGTATCATCATTTACCCCCTTTACATCTTCCATAAACATTTTGTACATCTTGCCAATAATGTAAATTCTGAAAGCAAGGACCCTGATGTCAATCGCAGGTTTGGGCATATTACTTCTCAGATTGTCCATTACAGAAACGGGCAGGCTCCTGTTCATGACGCCTTTTAATTTACCCACTATCCTACCTCTTAGAGGTGCGGACGGCTCCTGCAATTTGATAAGTACTTTAGCCAGGAATTCCTCAGGGAATATTTCCTTCATATAATCTAAACCAATTTCACCTGAAAAAATTCTCACAGCAGCCGGGTTTCTTAATAATCGTTCATTTAAATAAGTAGCATCTTCGGTTGCGTAAGGTATTTTAGGTGAAATTTCATCAATGATTTTCTTGAACAAAAGCTTGTTATTTCTCAGGTGATCAGGTAAAGTCCTTGATTTCAGTATAATCTCTCTTGTTAAAAAAGGGTTCATTACTTCAGTGTAAGCATATTTAATATCACTTAAGGCAGATAAAATAAAAGGCATCCGGAATTCGTTGTAAAGGCGGTCGCGGTATAACCCGGGAGTATCTTTACCCGGGATTTCCTTAAGATTTTCAGGCAGTACCTGTTTTTCAAAACCATATTGTTCAAAATTTTCAAGGTTGCTGAAATCTGAACAAAGTCTACACCCAACTAAATTCCGGCTTCGCAAAATGCTATAGGAATGTGGGCCGCCAAAAGTCTCATCGCCACGAATTATACCATATTTGCCAGTGTCAAAAATATATTTCCAGATAGCCATTCCGTCAGTATAACCCCCGATATGATCAGTTCGCCCCTCACTGCTTAGAATGAAGCGTTCAAAAACTTTTTCGGCAGTTTCCTTCACGTTATCTGTTGCGCAGAATTTGTGCTTCATGCCCAGGCTTTTCGCCGCAGCCCCGCCCAAATAGCCATCACTAATTCTATTTTTCTCGGAGGCGCCGATTCCCCACGTAATTGTATTTAACCGGCTGATATCTTTTCCAGTTTCTTTTAATAAACATGCAATTCCCCGGCTATCATACCCTCCAGATAATGGCAATATCCATTTAGACAGATCCACCTCAAGGTTGCTGAAGGAATCAAGCAGTAATTTTTTAAATTCCTGTTGAAATTCCTTATCAGGCGTTTTAGTTACATGATATTCAGGACTTCCGGATTTTATTGTAAGTTGCCAGGTTTTTCTATTGAGCGACACGGCGCAATCAGGATTAACAAAGTGAAGATTTTTACACCAGGAAAGAGAAGGCGCCAGCGTTCCACTGGAAAGCATCCATGGGATATTGCGTCTTTCCAGTTCAAATTTACCGGCTACATTTATCACCGCTCTTTGTGAGGTACCAGCTATAAAAACAGCGTCATCATAATAATACCATATGGCACGGCTACATCCCATATCAGTAAAAGCTTCAACATATTCTTCGTCAGCCCTGAAAATGGCATAGGAGCCTTCCGGGTGTTCAGAATTCGGCTTCCACCATTTGCCGGTACTGGTACCCGCCATACCCATACAGACGCTATTATTCGTTTCCGCTATTCCCCCGGATAAGGTGGAGATACCATAAATAATCTGACCTAAATCCACCACTTTACACCTGGCATCCGGAATATTATCCGGAACCAGTTTATAAATGACGGACTCAATCCTCTCTTTTATCAATGCGGCATGGTCAATATCCCTGACGCAGGCATAAACTATTTTTGCCATCAGTTAACTGGTTGTTATTGGGTACATAAGTTCACTTTGATTAATCTTACTTAATGATGCAACTTAATGGTGGTGAAAATAATACTATCAAGTGGTGCGATAACCGCAAATTAACTTGTTTATGGTTAAAATTGCAAATTAATTTCCCTTTTTGACAATTTTTTATCCTCACCTAAAGCCGGAATACTTATCCGGGTAAAGCAGTGACGGTAAAATTCCGGGGTTACTCCAAATCTCCGCCGCGAGGGATAAAGCCAGGAGATATTGACAATTTTGAGATTATATGTCTAAAAAGATGCGGGGTAGAAGCAAATTTTTAAGTTCTGACTGGTGCAATATGGTATCGACACCGTGAAACAGAACATGGAAAAGGTTCCTCAACTTAACGGGCTAAAACTGGACCCCGATATACCGGATATCAATAACGCAGGGATCTTTACCTGAAAAGCAGCGAACAATTAACAAAAAATTGCACACCTTCTTCATCATTCCTTACTCAGTCCGCAAACACTTAACAGGATTGGCAAAGGCTGCTGTTACCGCGGGTAACACAGTGTGTAAAATTACTTTTATCTATTAACATTCAACATTTCATTTACTCCGTTCTTAAACTGATAACCGGATTTGCTATAGCTGCTTTTATAGCCTGGAAACTCACGGTCAATAATGCTATTAATAATGCGATAAGACCTGCCAGTACAAACACCCACCATTGTATATTAATGCGGTAAGCAAAATCCTGCAACCAGCTATGCATAATCCACCAGGTAATGGGAACAGCCAGCACTAATGAGATCAAAACCAGTTTTAAAAAATCCTTTGAAAGAATGTATAACAGATTTTGAACAGAAGCGCCTAATACTTTTCTAATACCGATCTCTTTGGTTCGTTGCAAAACATTAAATGCAGATAAGCCCAATAAGCCAAAGCATGCAATGAGAATAGCAAGAAAGGCAAAAAGTCCAAACACCTGCCCAAATTGCCTGTCTGCTTTATATTGCTGATCAAAAAGTTCATTAAGAAAATAATAATTAAAGGGATCAGCGGGAAAATGTTTATTCCAGGTTTTTTCAATACCCGCAATAGTTGCCTGGATATTGCCGGTAGCTATTTTTACCGAATAATCATTCCTGTTATTTGGCGTCAACCGAAATATCATGGGCTCAATTGCTTTTTGAAGACCCTGGTGGTGGTAGTTGGCTACAATTCCTACAACTTTTACCGTATCACCGGCAGAAACAATATTTTCATTTACCGCTTTGCTCATATTTTCAAATCCTAATAGTTTAGCGGCGTTTTCATTTAGTAAAATAGCGTGTTCATCTGTTGTATATTCCCTTGAAAAATTCCTGCCTGCCTTTAATTCTAATCCAAATGACGGAATAAAATCATAATCGATACCAAGATTGTAAAGGGTAACTGCTCCTTTATTACCTGCACCTAATCTTCGGCCGCCATTGGTCCAGTAAATTTCTTTACCCATTACACTTGAAGAAGCGGAAACATTTTTTATTTCCCCCATTTTCAACAGATCGTTTTTAAATGGCTGAAAAGAATGCTGATACAGCGAGTCAGTAAGGGAACTGGCCCCATCCATTACCAGTGTTTGATTTATATCGGCGCCCAGTTTTTGCTTACGCATAAAACTTACCTGTTGAAAAACAACGATTGTTCCTGCAATTAAAATCACCGAAGTTGTAAACTGGCCCACAATCAGGCCTTTGCGTAAGATGATACCTCCCTGGCTGCTTTTAAATAATCCTTTTAAAACATGAATAGGCCGGAATCCAGATAACACGAAGGCAGGGTAAATTCCTGACAGCAGGCTTCCTGATAAAAATATGAGAGAAAATCCAAACCAATAATTTCCAGGCAAAGAAAAGCCTGTAAGGATGGTACGGCCAGTCAATTGACTGAACCAGGGTGATACGAGGAAAACAATTCCCAATGCAGCACTAAGGGCAACCAGGTTCAATAATATACTTTCCACGAGGAACTGGCTGACCAGGTTTCTGCGAAGGGCGCCCAATACTTTTCTAACGCCTACTTCCCTAGCTCTTTCCATAGACCTTGCAGTGGCAAGATTGATATAATTGATCCATGCGATAATAATAATAAAAAAAGCGATCATGAAAAGAAAAGACACCGACTGCCCGTTTCCGTTTGCTTCAGCTTCCTGGTTGAAATTTGAATAGAGGTGAATATCAGGAAGCGGAATCAAGTGGAGTTCATGAGTTACATTATTTGTTTTTGCCCATTCCAGGCTATTCAGGTAGCGGTCACAATAGGCGGGTAATTTGGCTTCAAATTTTTTTATATTGGTGCCGGGTCTCAGTTGCAGGTAAGTATAGAAATCATACCATCCAAAACTGGTTTCCGTTGAATTGGTAGTATCACCTGATTGTAGCACGATGCTTGCCAGGGTTGCATAAGAAGCCAGGTGATCAATGACGAGATGAGCGTTTGCGGGATATTCTTTGAACACTCCAGTGACCTCAAATGTTCTGGAAAACCCGGGGTCACGAAAAATTAATTTCTTTCCTAACGCTTCTCCCTCACCAAAATATTTTTTTGCACAGTTTTCTGATAATAAAATTTTATCCGGACCATTTAATGCAAGGTTAGGATTTCCTTTAAGTAACCGGATATTGAACATCGTAAGAATGGATGGATCAGCATAATATCCTTTTTCTTCCCTGAATTTTACATTGCGTTCGTCATTTGATAATACAAGATCTGCATCATGAAGCCTGCAAAAATTTTCTACTTCCGGAAAATCCATTTTCATCGTTGGTCCAAAAGCCGGATAAGAGGTAGCGGATTTCCAGGATAGTTTTCCCTGTTGGTAACTGTCAAGGCGCAGGCGTACTATTTGATCTGCTTTATACTCAAACTTATCATAGCTCCTTTCAAAGGCTACATACTGAAATATCAGCAGGCAACAGGAGATGCCAATAGCCAGGCCAAAAATATTCAAGAGCGAATATCCTTTGCGCTTCACAAGGTTTCGCATCGCTAATTTGAAATAATTTTTTATCATACAATATATGGTTTATCCCGTCTGCTTTCTCAACAATAATTATTTGAATGTCAAAATTATTTTACCGCCGCCGGCATTGGCAGTAACCTGTGTTCCCCCACCGTTTAATTTCCCGTCTACCTCATCATCTGCTGCTTTTCCATTAAAATTGGCAAGATTATCTGTTTTAATTTTATCCGCAGACAGATCCAGGTCATAACCTTTACCTGCAGGCAATTGTATTTCAATTTTGCCTCCGGAATTTTTGATCTTAACAAACTTCCCGGGTTCTTTTATTGCAACTTTTATATTTCCACCACTTGTGGCTGTGGCCAAATTACAGGCTAATCCTGACAGATCAATATTTCCGCCGGAGGTATGCGTATCCAAATCGCCTTTTATATTATCTGCCCGAACATCTCCTCCGCTGGTAGTTGCATTAACATTACCATCCAGGTTCACCAGCATAATGGAACCACCGGAAGTAACCAGTTTTATCCCGCCGGTACAATTATTCGCTTCAATGTTTCCTCCGCTGGTGGTAAGATCAATGTCATCATCCGAATCTTTTACCTGGATATTGCCGCCCGAAGTAATACCCTTTAATTTACCTTTTACGCCGCTGATGACAAGGTTACCTCCGCTGGTAGTAATTTTCTGTTCGCCGGATAATGCCCTAAGGTCAATATTTCCGCCACTGGTAGTAAGATGGGTGGATATATTTTTAGTTATAAATACCTTAAAGGAAATTGACAGCGCATTTTTCCAATTCCTCATTTTGTTTTTAGGTTTTGCAATGGCGGTTAACTTATTATCAGTAACTGCTATCTTAAGATCATACAAATCATCCAGTCTTTTTTGTATTTCTTCTTTAGAAACGGATGCCCCTTTATTCCTGCCGGACGCCCATATAAATACTTCTATCCTTGCCTGGTCAGCGGACACACTTTCCACCGTAATATTCCCGCCGGATGTTTCCACTTCAACCCGTTTAACCATTTCGCCGGCTAATGACTTAATTAAGAATGCATCCTGTTTTGATCCGTCCTGAGCTAATAAAGTACTGACAGTACAGCTTATTAATAAAATTAAAAATGTTTTTTTCATGTTGTCTGTTTTAATAGTTAATATAAGTTTTTATTTAATAGCAATCATATCATTGCGGTGTCCGGCTATCCTCCGGAACATAAGGGCAACCATACTTAATTCATATTCTTCCTTTTGGCCCATCCTGGTTCATTTTCATATTTTCACATTTTTAAATTTTCACATTCCTCATTTGCATATTTGCATATTAGCATATTGACTTTACTCTGTTCTCAAACTCTTCACCGGGTTCGCAATAGCAGCTTTTAATGATTGGTATAAGACCGTCACCAATGCTATCAAGACAATCAGTGCAACCGGGAAAATGAAAAACCATAGCCCGATATCAATATGAAAAGCGTATTTTTCGAGCCAGTTGTTTACGAGCAGGAAAGCCAGGGGTAATGCAATTACACCAGCCAGCAAGACTAGCTTCAGGTAATCTCCTGTAATAAGCCCTGTAATTTGCACCAGTGAAGCCCCCAATACCTTACGAATGCTGATCTCTTTTTTCCGTTTTGCAATTGTGTAAAGTGATAAGCCAAAAAGGCCAAGGCCGGCGATGATAATCGCAACAATGGTGAACAACCACAGGACGGTGGCAAATAATCTATCATTAGCATATTGTTCATTGAAACGTTCGTCCAGGAAAAAATAACGGTAAGGGCTCCCCGGAAAATAGGCGTTCCATTTTTGCTTAACAAAATCCATCAGGGCCGGCATGTTGGCGGTACTTAGCCTGAGGGAAAAATTTCCAAATCCTGTTTCCTGTTCCGGATAAAATACGATCGGATCAAAACTGTTCTGTAGCGATTCCTGGTGATAATCTTTCACTACTCCAATCACCTTGCAGTGATATCCCGCCCCATCAATTTCCCGGCCTACTATGTCTAACGGCTTGCTGAAACCAAAGATTTCTGCCGCTGTTTCATTTACCAGGATATTGAGAATGGACGCCGTATCTGCAGCAGGCTTGTCATTGGAAAAGTTTCTTCCCCTAAGAATTGTTAACCCATAAGCAGGAATAAATTTATTATCAATACCAAAAACCCTGCAGCGTTTTTCTGTCTGCGAGTTCTTCAAAACAAAACTTGAAGATCCTCCCACTTCAGATCCCGGTACTGAAGTGGATGCAGTTACTGACAGAATACCCGGATTTGATTCCAAATCGTTCCGGAATGCTGCAATAGCAGGGATGTCCGAACTATCCTGGTTTGCCGACTGTTGCAGCACCAAAGTTTGCCGTATGTTTATACCCAGGTCACGGCTTTGCATAAAACGTAGTTGACGATAGAAACCCAGCGCACCGGTAATTAATACAATGGCAGCAACAAACTGCAATACTACAAGCGATTTTCTTAGTATACTTTTGCCCCTATTTAGTCCTGAAAACCCATGGGAAGATTTAATAGCATAAACCGGTTGAAAAGAAGACAGCACAAAAGCAGGGTAAAAAGCAGCAAGTAGAGTTCCGGCAAAAAAAATAACCACGGCAAATACCCAAAATCTCCAGTCTGAGAAATACAGGTTGCTGATGTCTTTTTGTACCAGGGAAGAAAATGAAGGAAGCGCCATTTTGAATATGAAAACTCCCAGAATAATCGCAATGACATTCAGAAAGAGTGATTCAATGAGAAACTGGCGGATTAGCTGAAATTTGCCAGCCCCTACCACTTTTCTTACTCCCACTTCCCTGGAACGATCTAGTGATTGCGCTGTAGACAGATTGATATAGTTGATCCAGGCAATGAATAGAATAAACAAGGCTGCAATACCAAGGTATTTCAGATAAGTAAGATTGCCATTACCTGCCATTTCATAATCATACTTTGACCGCAGGTGAATATCTTTTACGGGTTGCAGGTCAAATGTAACCTGGTAACCTTTTTGTTTCATATCCACGCCAACATGACGCTCCGCAAATGCCGGCAGTTTGGCCTGTAATGCCTTTGCACTGGTGCCGGGTTTTAATAGTACATAGGTGTAAAAATCTGACCATCCCCAGCTTGTATTTGCAGCGCCTTCGGTCAGGCGGATATATTTATTATAATTGAGCAAAATGTTGAAACGGATATGAGAATTGGCAGGGATATCTTCTAATACCGCTTTAACAATATAATCTTCATTATTGTAACGGAGTGGTTTACCAATTGGATCTATATAACCAAAATATTTTTTTGCCGTTTCAGCTGTAATCACGGCATCATTCAATTCCCTGAATGCGTTAGACGCATTTCCTTTTTTAAACCGGAAAGAGAAAATATTGAATAGTGCAGGGTCTGCATAAAAAATTGTACCCTCTTCCACTATTTTTTGCTCACCCTGGATAACAATGCCGCCTCGCCTGCGAAAACGGACAGCCTCTTCAATTTCAGGAAAATCTTTTTTCAATGCAGGAGCCACAGCGGGATAAGTGAAGGCAAATGTCTGTTCCTTTTGCCCCTTTTCTGATATGACCATCGGTACACGAAAAATCCTTTCCTTTTTTATATGACCATCGTCATAACTATATTCAAATCGCAGGTAATTTACGATCAGTAAAAAAGCTGCTATACCAACCGATAGCCCGAAGATATTGATAGCTGAGAATGTCTTGTTTTTCAAAAGACTCCTCCAGGCGGTTTTGAAATAATTCTTTAGCATATATTACGTTTTCGGTTTGTAGTTTACTGTTTGCCGTTTACGGTTTGCCGTTTACGGTTTGCCGTTTACGGTTTGCCGTTTACGGTTTGCCGTTTACGGTTTGCCGTTTGCTGTTTGCCGTTTGCCGTTTGCCGTTTGCCGTTTGCCGTTTTTGGTTTTTGGTTTTTGGTTTTTGGTTTTTCGGTTTCCGGCAGGTAATTTCAATGGTATAATTCCTTCACTTACAAGTTATACCCATTTGGAACTTTTTTTAACGGGTAAAAAATTATCTCCTTCTCTTTTCATTTTCTCATTTTCAAATTTTTATATTTTCACATTAGCACATTAGCACATTAGCACATTGACTTCATTCTGTTCTTAAACTATTTACAGGGTTGGCGATCGCAGCTTTTACTGCCTGGAAACTTACAGTAAACAGGGCGATAAGAACTGCCAATGTACCTGCAAATACAAAAACCCACCAGGATATAGTGATCCTGTAATCAAAATCCTGCAGCCATTTATTCATCATCCACCAGGCCAGCGGAAAGGCAATTATTGAAGAAATGACCACTAACCCCAAAAAATCTTTCGAAAGAAGTGTGATCATATTGCCAACAGTAGCGCCTAATACTTTTCTTATTCCGATCTCCTTTGTGCGTCTTTCTGCAGTATACGCAGCCAAACCAAACAGGCCAATACAGGATATAAAAATAGTAAGAATGGCAAATAATCTTGAAAGTCTTCCGATAAGCATTTCACTTTTAAAAATGTTATTGAACTCCTCATCCATAAAGTTGGATTCAAAAGGATAACCAGGATTATTTGTTTTTAATACCGCTTCTATTTTGGCCAGTTGCCCAGCTACATCCTGATTATTTTTCAGATGAACCAACATGATACTAACATTACTTGTGTCGCAAAAAAATATCAGCGGGGCCGGCTTTTTATACATGTCATTGTAAACAAAATCTTTTACCACACCAATAATTTTGAATGCCTTGCCTTTGCCTTCATCCCGTGTTAGCATGTCTCCAACAGGATCTTTATTGCCGATCAATTTTGCAAAAGTTTCATTAATGATAATATTTGAGCTGTCGCCTGAAATACCAGGATAAAAATCCCTGCCGGATGCCAGTTTCATACCCATGGTTGAAATGTATTGCGGACTTATCCATTCCATTGTCACCAGTAATTGAGAATTAGGAGTTTTCCCCTGCCAGGCAAAATCCCCTGAACTGCTGCCCATGTTAAGTACACTACTGTTTGAAAGCGCTGCATTCTCCACCGCACCCGTTGATAAAAGGTCCTTGTAAATAACCGGAAAATGAGCATTCATTTTTGCCTTTAAGGGTATATAAATAATGTTATCTTTACTGTATCCAAGTTCGCGGTTTTTTACATGTTCTATCTGCCTGTAAATAATCAGCGTGCCGATAATCAGTGCAATTGAAATAACAAACTGAGTTATTACCAGGCCCTTGCGGATATAAACAGTTGTGGAATTTTTACCAACCCGTAAGCCTTTAAATACTGTGGCAGGATTAAAGGATGAAAGATACAGCGATGGGTAGCTCCCCGCAAGCACCCCACAGAGTAAAGCCATGAATGGCAAGCCTGCCCACACAACCGGTTCTGAAAAATCAAACACAAGTTGCTTTTGTACAAGCTTATTAAAAAATGGCATTGCAATAAAAACGGCCAATAAGGCAAAAAGCATCGCAACAAAAGACATCATGATTGATTCGCCGAAAAATTGTCTAATAAGCAGACCCCTTCCTGCTCCCATAACTTTCCTAACACCCACTTCCCTGGCCCTCTGTTCGGAGCGCGCAGTGGCAAGGTTCATAAAATTTATGCAGGCTATTATAATGATGAGCAATCCGATTAAACTAAACAGCCTTACATATTCAATTCTTCCCCCGGCCTGTTTTCCATCTTCAAATTTACTTCTTAACCGCCAGTCTTTCATTGCCAGTAGTAATGGCTTGGCAATGGCCCCGGTGTCTTTCCTGCTAATGAAATCGTGCAATTTCTTATCCACCAGTGCCGGATCAGCACCATACTTTAATTGCACAAATGTTTGAATACCATTATTACCCCATTGTTGCAGCCATTTGTTTTTTTCTTCAAAAATTTTAAAGGAAGCGAGCCAGGAGAATTTTAAAGAGCTGTTTACAGGCGGGTCCTTTATAATTCCTGTTATGGTGTACAGCTTATCCTTATCCACTTTGATCGTTTTACCTAAAGCTACTTCCTTACCAAAAAATTTCTCAGCCATTTTATTGGTAATTATGACAGATGTGGGATCAGTTAGCAGGTTATTGGCATCACCTTTCAGCAATTCAAAAGAAAACATTTTCAGAAAATCAAGATCAGTAAAAAAACCTTGTTCATAAATATTTTTATCGCCAACAGAAAATAAAATACTTGTGCCCCAATCAGTTCTTGCCGCATATTTTATTTCAGGCAATTCCTGTTTAATAGCAGGAGAAAATAATCCCGGCAATGCAGAGAAAGTATAGGTTTTACCTTCATAGGTTTGATTTTCCACCACCTGGTATAATTCAGGATAGTTCTTATGAAACTTATCATACTGCAATTCCTCGTTTACCCAAAGCAATATCAATATGGCGCAGGCCATGCCCAGGGAAAGTCCGATCATATTAATAAAAGCATAGCCCTTATTTTTTTTCAAATGCCGCAAAGCGATCTTTAAATAATTTTTCAGCATAATATAGGAGTTAATAGTTCATTGTTCATAGTCATATTGCGCGCACTATTCATTACTCATTGTTCATTACTCATCTTATCATTCAGTTCGTAAACTTTTTACCGGATTTGCTATCGCAGCTTTTATTGCCTGGTAACTGATTGTACCAAGTGCGATAGCGATAGCTGCAAAACCAGCTAATGCAAATATCATCCAGCCAATATCTGTTTTGTACGCAAAATCCTGTAACCAATTATTCATAGCCCACCATGCAATAGGTGATGCAACGACAAAAGCTATGGACACCAGCAGTAAAAAATCTTTAGAAAGCAAGGCCACAATCCGGGAAACAGAAGCACCTACTATTTTGCGTATGCCTATTTCTTTTCTGCGTTGGTCCGCCATGAACATAGATAGCCCGAATAAACCCATGCACGAAATAAAAATGGCCATGAAAGCAAATGAATATGCAAGTTTTCCTACGATCATTTCACTTTTATAATGCCTGTTCAATTCGTCATCTACAAACGAATATTCAAAAGGATATTTGGGATTAAACTTTTTACAGACACTTTCTATTGTAGACAGTGTTTGTTTTGTTTTGCCCGGAAATGCCCGTATGATCGCGGCTCCTTCCTCCGGTTCAGGGGCAAGATTAATAAATGCCGGTGCAATGGGAGCGTGCAGTGATTGAAAGTGGTAATCCTTTGTCAATCCAATTATCTTTCCTTTCATATTTCCGTGGGAGAATGCGGCGCCAACAGGGTTTTTTATTTTCATATACTTCGCCGCAGCCTCATTTACAATAAAATTGGATGAATCAGTAGGGAAGGATCGGGAAAAATCACGACCATCGATCAAACTGATCTTCATTGTTTTTAAAAAGTCATACCCCACTTCCACCTGGGCAAAGAGTGTTTTATCATTTGGGTCTTTCCCCTGCCATTGCATTCCGGGCGACCACCAACCTACATTTGTTGGCTCTGTTCCGCAAAAAGAAATACTTTCCATATTACCGGATGCCATTGCTTCATTTTTAAAGTTTTCATAATTCTTTACCAGGTCGCCTTCTACACGCAGGTAAATAAGATTGGAATGATCAAGTCCAAGGTTTTTTGTTTGCACATAATTCATCTGTTTATATACCACAACAGTACAAACAATTAAAACGATAGACAAAGTGAATTGAAAAACAACAAGTCCCTTGCGGAATATGGTGTCGCTGCTTTTAAATTTTAACGTGCCTTTTAATACAGTGATGGGATTTAAAGCAGACAGGAATATTGCCGGGTAACTGCCTGCAATAAAACCTGTAACGAGCGTAAGTAAAATCAATGTAGTTACAAAGGCAGGATCATTAAAATGAATTAATAGTTCTTTTTCAGTAAGCTGGTTAAATAACGGTAATAACACCATTACAAATATTAATGCGATTAACACAGCAAGGAAAGTTGTGATGATTGCCTCCAATAAAAACTGCCTGAACAATAATCTCTTTACAGCCCCCACTACTTTTCTTATACCTACTTCCTTTGCACGTTTAATTGAACGTGCGGTAGCAAGGTTCATAAAGTTGATGCAGGCAATCAGTAAAATAAAAATAGCAATCAATGAAAAAAGGCGGACATATTCAATGCGTCCACCATCAGGAACTCCATTTGTAAAACGCGTATAGAGATGACTTTTCTTAAATAATTGCAATGAAATGACTTTGTTATTTATATTCCTGTCCTGCCTGTAAAGGAAGTCTTTTAGTTTGTGATTTACGCCTTCTATGGAAGCATCTTTACGCAACATTGCGTAAGTAGCCGGTCCAAAATGTTCCCAACCATCAATCATCCAATGGCTGTCTTCAAAGCCATGCTGAATTGGCATTACAAAATCAAATTTGATTGTAGAATTGTCCGGCACATTGGCAACTACGCCCGTTACGGTATAGTCTCTTTTGTCGCCGATACGAACAACTTTACCCATCGGATCCTGCTTTCCAAAATAATTGCCGGCCAGCTTTTGAGAGATCACAATATTGTCGGGCGATGACAATGCAGTCTTTGCATTTCCCTGCAACAACGAAAAGCTGAACATGTCAGTAAAATCAGCGCCCACATAGCGGCCTTTTTCTTTGCCGATCTTATCTCCCACGGTAAATAAAAAATCACCTTCCCATAGTACGGTTGCCGCACCTGTAATCTCAGGAATTTGTTTTTTCAAGGCATCAGCCAACAGCCCCGGAGTGTTGTCATTACTGTTAGCAATAGCACCTGTTTTATCTTTGTCACTTACAATTACCTTGAAAAGTCTGTCACTGTTTGCATGAAAATTATCATAGCCTCGTTCGTCCTGCACCCATAAATAAATAAGGAGACTGCACGCAATGCCAAGGCCTAAGCCAAGAATATTTATTAATGAGAATATTTTATTTCTCATCATGTTGCGAATTGCGGTCTTAAGATAGTTTTTTAACATGTTTTCGGTTTTCGTTTTTTTACTCGAGGAACTGGCCGCGGCCTGTTCCTACAATGCACATTAAATAATTATACCTCTATTTTCTTCTGTGGATTTTCCCATTTTCAAATTTTTAAGATTTCACATTCTTTATTTGCACATTGGCTATTTAGCTCATTGACTTCATTCCGTTCTCAAACTTTTCACCGGGTTTGCAATGGCAGCTTTTATCGCCTGGAAACCTACCGTCAATAACGCGATCACCAATGCAGTAATACCAGCCAGTGCAAATACCCACCAGCTGAAATCCTGCCTGTATGCAAAATCCTGTACCCAGTTGTTCATAAAATACAAGGATACCGGTACGGCAATGATGAACGATATGATCACCAGTTTTACAAATTCTTTCGATAACAAAGTGATAATCCCCTGAACGGTGGCTCCCATTACTTTACGGATGCCTATTTCTTTGGTGCGCTGCATTGTACTGTATGATGCAAGTCCAAGCAAACCCAGGCAGGAAATTAAAATTGCCAGAATAGCAAAGTTGAAAAACAGTTTTCCAAATCTTTCTTCACTGCGATATTGCCTGTCGAAAAATTCGTCCAAAAAGTAATAACTGAATGGCCTGTTTGGTATCAGTGATTTCCATTTCTTTTCAATAGCTGCCGTGGTGGCCTTTAAATCAGCGGCAGCTATATTTACTGAAACAAGTTCGCAGGCACCCGGCTCAATACGCATGCTCAAGGGTTTGATTGGCTGCTGCAAAGAGCGAAAATGAAAATCCTTTAGTACGCCGATAATTTTTCCTTCCCGCCCCCATTGTTTGAAGCGCCTGCCAACAGCCTGCTGCGGAGAAGCGTAACCAAACATTTTCACGGCCGCTTCATTCAATACCATCGCCTGGGTAGTATCTGTTCCGAAAGCTTTGGAGAAGCCGCGGCCCGCCACCACTTTCATTTTAAATTGATTGATATAGTCAAAATCAACAAAATACAGATCGAGATTGGCGATCTGCAAATCACCTTTCTTGTTTTCAATTTCAGAATAAGCGCTGGGGTTGCCACTACCCGGTACGCTTGAAGAAGTGGCTGTTGATTTTATACCGGGCATGGCTGACACCGACTGTTTGAACGCCTCCTTAGCAGGATCACTACTGGTATTGATAACCATCACCTGATCTTTACTAAAACCCAGATCACGGTTGCGCATATAACTCATTTGCCTGTAAACGATCATAGTTGCAATAATCAGGGCGATGGAAATGGTAAACTGTGCAACGACCAATCCCTTTCTAAGGATAATTCCTTTGGTGCCTGTTGAAAACCGACCCTTTAAAACAATAACAGGCTTAAATGATGATAGTACCAATGCAGGGTACAATCCAGCAAGTAAACCAATTCCTATGGCGGCAATCAGTAGTAAAAATAAATACCCCCTGTTCTCAAAAATGCCGGAGCTGATTATTTTACCCGCCAACTGGTTGAACGAGGGAATTAATAGTGCAGCCAAACCAATTGTAAGCACAAAGGCAACCAGGCAGAGTATGACCGATTCTCCAATGAACTGAAGGGTAAGTTGTGTTTTGGCAGCACCAACTACCTTGCGTATGCCCACTTCTTTGGCACGTTCAGCCGACCGTGCCGTAGTAAGATTAATAAAGTTGATACAGGCAATAAATAAAATAAATGCTGCAATGATAGAAAATATATACACATTATTCATGTTACCTGTTTTGCTTCCATTCCGCGTGGAGCGCAGGTACACGTCTTTTAAGGGTTCAAGAAACAGCGTGGCATACATTTGATTTCGTTTCATTTCCGGTCCATTGCGTGCTTCAAGAAAAGCGGGAAATTTTTTTTCCAGGGATTTTGGATTGCTAGCTGATTTTAATAACAGGTAAGCCTGGGCGCCATAGTTTCCCCACTGGCTGTCTAATTGCTGGTTAAACTTTTGTGTAATGGTGCTCATAGAGAAAACCACATCTCCTTTTACCTGCGAATTCTCAGGAATATCTTTCATTATACCTGTTACCTTTGCCGGATAAGCATCTCCGGTAATCAATAAGGTCTGGCCAATGGGATCTGAGTTGCCGAAATATTTTTTTGCAGCCGATTCTGAAAATACGGCACTAAAGGGTTCTTTTAAAGCGGTTTGCGGATTGCCTTTCAGCAGCTTAAAATCGAACACTTTAAAGAATGCGGAGTCGGCCCACATTGAGTTCTGTTCCTCGAATTTTATATCTCCTTTTCTTACCAACACGTTGTCTCCTCCTGCAATGCGGACAAAGGATTCCACTTCCGGAAATTCCTCCTTTACATTTGGCGCAACAGCCCAGGCAGGGCCACCGGCATTAATTACTTCAGTGGGCGTTTTGATATCGGCTACTATCCTGTAGATCCGGTCAGCTTTGGTATGAAATGAATCATAGCTCAACTCAAACCTCACATATAAAAAAATAAGAAAGCAGGCCGTCATGGCAATGGTGAGCCCCATGATATTGATGAAAGAAAAAGCTTTATGTTTCCAAAGATTGCGGAAGGCGATTTTGAAATAGTTTTTTATCATTTGAAAAGTTTTCGGTTTTCTGTTTTCTGTTTACTGTTTACTGTTTACTGTTTACTGTTTACTGTTTATTGTTTACTGTTTACTGTTTACTGTTTACTGTTTACTGTTTATTGTTTACAGTTTACTGTTTACTGTTTATCATTTATCAATCACCATTCTTAAGGGTTGCCAACCTTTGAAAGGTTGGCAACCCTGGGCACCATTGACTATTGACCATTGTCTATTGCTTATTGCTTATATTTTATTCAGTCCTTAAGCTTTTAACCGGGTTGGCCACCGCAGCTTTGATCGATTGAAAACTTACCGTGATTAATGCGATGGCGATAATTGCTGCAAAGGGGCCAATTAGATACATCCATTCAATATTTACACGGAAAGCATAACCCATGAGCCATTTGCTGATTGTGTACCATGCAACCGGTGCTGCTACAAAAAATGAAATCAATAATAAAAATGCAAATTCCCTGTACAGTAATTTTAATATACCTGCCACAGAGGCGCCCAATACTTTGCGTATACCTATTTCTTTTGTACGTTGTAACGTGGTGAAGGAAGCCAGGCCGAACAATCCCATGCAGGCCACCAATATGGCGAGTGAGGTAAATAAACCGAACACCTTTCCAAAACGCTGGTCAGCTTTATATTGTTCATTAAAGTGATCATCCAGGAAAAAATATTCAAATGTATTACCGGGGAAAAATTTCTTCCATTCGTTCTTTACGTATGCGATTGTATGGCCTGCCTGTTCTGTATTGGTCTTAATAGATATGTATCCACGAACATCCGGGATCAGGCGAAATATCAAAGGCTTCAAAAACTATGCCGGTGTAATAATCCAGTCCG